>JAZUQQ010000045.1:0-52748 GCA_045605765.1 Eubacteriales bacterium
GACACTATATAAGTGAAAGCTTTCAAAACACAGGAGAACAACTATGACCGACAAAAGAGCATCTGAATTGCTATCTGAAAATCTGACGGCAATTTACGGCTACGCTTTTTCTAAGCTCTATGATAAAGATAAAGTTGACGACCTAGCATCCGAAATCGTGTATGAGATCATCATTTCGGCGCGCAATCTTCAAAACGAGGATGCCTTTTGGGGCTTTGCTTGGAAGATCGCTGAAAACACGTTCCGTCGCTTTATCCGTAAGAGTCAGCTTGCCGCACGGAACGTAGAACTAACAGAAGAAAACATAGGTGTGTACGACCTCTCTCCGGAGCAGGAATACATAGAAAAAGAAACCGCAAGTGAGGAAATATATCTGCTTCGCCGCGAGCTTTCCCTTTTAAAGAAAACACACCGTGAGGTTTGCGTTGCTTATTATGTCGATAACAAAAGCTGTTCTCAAATAGCAAAAGAGCAAAGCATCAGCGTGGAAATGGTAAAATACTATTTGTTTAAGACACGCAAATTATTGAAAGAAGGTATCGGTATGACGAGAACACTTGGAGAAAAAAGCTACAACCCCGGAACGTTCAGGCTTGACTTTTGGGGAGATTGGAACAAATATTACGATCTTTTCAGACGCAAGCTTCCCGGATCTATCGTGTTGGCCACATATTATGAGGCTATGACGCCGGAGGCACTTTCGATGGAGCTGGGAGTTTCTATGCCTTATCTTGAGGAAGAAATTGAGATTTTGGAAAAAGCAGGCGTGCTGAAAAAGGTAGGGGAGAAGTATCAGGCAAACATCGTGATCCTGACGGATGCCTATGAAAAGGAATTTGTCAAGAACACTTCCGCTATCTACACCGACGTTGCAAGATCGGTATTTGATAAAGCAATAAGTCTTTTGCCGCAGATCCGTGCGCTTGATTTTCACGGTAACGATTACGATGATAATCGATTGCTGTTTGGTATCTTAAATCTTGCGTTCATGAACGGTTATGGATTAACAAAAGAAAAGTCTCCCCTGGGTCCTCCCAACAAGCTTGCACTTGGTTGCAACGGGTGGATATTCGGATACGACAACGATTATGCAAATCATCATTTTGCGGCCATTACGTTAAGAACGGATAATAAAGCCAAAACTGCGTGGTTCACGGCAGTAAACTATAAAGCGGCAGTAAAAGCACAGCTGTACGAACATTCGTATTTTAAGGACAAAGCCGAAGCGATGTGCGATGCCATCCTTTGCAAGGATGCCAACTATGAAAATATCACACTTCCGTGGTTAATTGAAAATAATTTCATTCACTGTGATGATAACAAGCTATCCGCCAATTTCCTTGTATTTGAAACCGAAGTTTTTGAGAAAATTTGCAAGCTGACTTCCGTGATATCCGAAGAAGTGGCAAACTGCATGATTGATATATCCGATAAAGCTGAGAATATACTTGCCGAGCACGCTCCCGCTTCTCTCAAAGGACAGTGCGGAGATATTGCTAAGATCCACCACCGCCTTGACGTAGCAGCTTTCTTGTTAGAGGAGCTTATCAAAGAAAACAAACTGATTGTTCCGAACGAGAAAACACCGCTCTGCATTTGGGGTGTGAAAGATTAAAATAATTCTTTCCGAGAGTGCTGCTGTTGGTACTCTCGGCAATATTTTACACCCTCTACAATCAACCGTTGCTTTTATAATCAAGCGAGAAATCTCCATTTCGGAGAAATAATAAAATATTGCTCTGTTGACTCTACTGTTGGTTTCGTGTATAATATAGTCACAAGATCCGGAACTTGAATTTTTTCGAGAGGTGAAAAACATGTACGAATGTAAGATTTCAGAAAAATTGGTGGAGCTCCGCGCTTCAAAGGGAGTAACACAAGAAGAGGTGGCACAAAGCCTATCTATTTCAAATAAAACGGTTTCCAAATGGGAGAACGGTGCTTCGACACCCGACCTTCCTATGGTTATAGAACTCGCAAAATATTATGGTGTCACCACTGACACGCTTCTCGGACTTTCCGAGGACAAAAAGCAAAGCACGGCAGAAGAAATCCGCTCTTTGTTTGAAGGGCTTGACCGTCGCGAATCGGTGCTAAAAGCATTTGAAACGGTAAAAGCGCTTATTCCGGCTATGTATGGAACAGTTTCTAAATATAGTGATGATGTATATGATAGAGAAAATGTTTTTCCGTCTGAGATATCGCATTTTTATCGTTCTAACATATCGCTTCATGAGTTTTTTGAGTTCGTAGCAAGCTCCGAAAACGTAAACGTAGCGGTAATGATGCTCCGCAACAAAGCTGATTTTGCATGGATGAACGATCCGAGTAAGCAAGCAGAGATCGTGAAGATATTCAAGTTTTTATCGAGTGAAGATGTTTTGTCCGTTCTTTATTATGTTCATTCCACCGCTTGCTCTGAAAGCTTCACGGCGGACTATATTGCTAAAAATACAGGCGTAAATGAAGAACGAGTTTCCGAAATTCTCGATGAATTCTGTTCCGTTGGTGCATGCCATTGGGTGACGGCACACCTTTCCGAAGGAGAAGTCAGAGTGTACGAGTGCCACGGTGACGGTCTTGTTCTATCCTTAATTTCCTTGGCATTTGAAAGAATGTGCGGCAGAGAGTCCTACGAATATAACTTTAACGGAAGATGCAAAATGATCGGAGGTAAATAATATGAGTTTATCGGCTAATATTAAAAGATTGCGTCTTGAAAAGGATATGACACAAGAGCAGCTTGCCACAAAGCTTGGAGTATCAGCGCAAGCAGTCTCTAAGTGGGAAACGAGCGAAACATACCCCGACGGTGCGCTTCTTATTCCTCTTGCTAATGAGCTTGAGGTATCTCTTGACGAGCTTTTTGGAAATAACTCTGTCACTATGGCGGATATTTCGTCCAAAATCGTGAAGTTGATTCATAACACCGAGGCGACCGAGCGCTTCAATGTTGCACGTGATATCGGTTGGCAGATTGAGCGCGGTTTGTTTAACTGCCGTATGGAAATTGAAAAGAAATACGATCCTAATGAAATCAAGAATCAGAAAAACGCATCCTACATTCTTGACGATAACGGATTTACAATCGTATCTAATGGAAAAGAGCCTTTCTTTTCCGTATTTCCGCAACCTGCGGAGGGGTACGGACATTTTCTGAATGATAATGACGACCTGCAAAAAATCTTTACTGCACTATCTCATACGGATACAATGAACGCTTTGATCTATTTGTATCATAAAAACGAAAACTACGTTTTTGAGAGTTCTGTTCTTGCGAAGGACTGCGATATACCGAATGATAAAATAGAATCGGTGTTGGCGGATCTGCTACTGTTGAAGATAATGTGGAAGCAGGATCTTACCATTAACGGCGAGGAACGTACGCTGTATTATTCAAAACCGAGCCACAACCTGCTTGCGCTATTTATCGTGGCAAGGCACATCGGCTATAAGGGAGCATATAGCTTGCAATCACATATCAGAAATACGCCGTTTATTAAAGAATAAAATGCACCGCCGAGAGTGACCGTTTGGTTGCTCTCGGCGATCTTTTTATTTACTTGTACTAATTTAGACATCATAATAATCTCCTTTTCTTTATTTTGTGAGTTCATTATATCTTTCGGTTGTTTTAGAGATTTTTAAGAAATGTTTGAGTTTTGTTAAAAACGAAAGTTTTTGCATAGCCAGTAAGCTATTTGTTATACTCGTATTTTATTATAAACGGAACGGAGGAACTGATAGGGCTGCCAAAGGCAGGCTCGAAATACTAAAATATCTTTATAAGGCAAGAAATGCGAAAATGACGTAGCCTACGAAATCTTTAGAGTTTCCGTCAGAACGATACAACGAAACATATTATATTAGATGGAATATACTTTTATGTTCCACTTAACATAAAACACGGAAGGTGTGATGGCGATGTTTACATTATTGGTGAATATAGTTTCGATAGACCTTATATGTGTGATAAAGAACTTTTGTTACTCACCCAAATAAAAGCCTTGATTGCAGCCGAGCTTAGCGACAAGGAAAACGTATTACTTTTTTGAATCATTGAAAATTATTCAAAAATTGCGTAAACTTTTTAGCTTGTATGGTAGATTTTTACAATTATACAACAAACGTGTTCAGCTTAAAACAAAACTGACGCCATATAAAAAGCTATATCAGTTCACAGTTGAATAATCAGGGCGGGTTGTTTTTACAAAATTCCCATATTTTATATATTTACAGGTGTAAAAAACACGTTTTTGTGTAAAAAAAGCGTTAAAATCATTGACTTTGATATTAAGTTGTGATACAATTAATTAGTATATTTTGAAACCATAAAATGATAAGCGAATTAACAGTTTTGTGTTTTGTAAGATATATAACAAAGCCGTTTTTGTGTGATTTTATAGCCTAATATGAAAAATGATTAAGGAGACATAAAATGTCACTCTTCACAAACAAAACCCTAATGATAACAGGAGGAACAGGATCGTTCGGCAACGCCGTACTTAACCGTTTCCTCAAAACAGACATAGGAGAGATCCGCATTTTTTCGCGCGACGAGAAGAAGCAGGACGATATGCGTCACGAGTTTCAGGCAAAAATGCCCGAGGTGGTGGAAAAAATCAAATTTTACATTGGCGATGTTCGAGATCTTCAATCTATAAAAAATGCGATACATGGCGTTGACTATATCTTCCACGCGGCGGCACTCAAACAGGTTCCATCCTGCGAATTTTTCCCAATTGAGGCGGTTAAGACCAATGTGTTGGGTACTGAAAACGTACTGACTGCCGCTATCGATGAAGGTGTGAAATCGGTCATCTGTCTTTCCACGGATAAGGCGGCATATCCCGTAAACGCGATGGGAACCTCGAAGGCAATGATGGAAAAGGTTATCGTTGCTAAATCTCGTACCGTATCTCCCGAAAAGACCAAGATCTGCTGTACCCGTTACGGTAACGTAATGTGTTCACGCGGTTCGGTTATTCCGCTTTGGATCGATCAGATAAAAAAGGGACATCCCATTACTATCACCGACCCTACTATGACACGATTCATTATGTCGCTTGACGAGGCGGTAGATCTCGTCTTGTTTGCCTTTGAGCACGGAATGAGCGGCGATATACTCGTTCAGAAGGCGCCCGCCTGTACGATAAAGACTCAGGCAGAGGCGGTCTGCGAGCTATTTGGTGGAGATAAAAATAACATCAAGGTTATCGGTATCCGCCACGGCGAGAAGATGTATGAAACTCTTCTCACAAACGAAGAGTGCGCAAATGCGATAGATATGGGCGATTTTTACCGTGTTCCTTGTGATAAGCGCGGACTTAATTATGATAAATATTTTTCGCTTGGAGACGTGCAGCGTAATACACTTACCGAGTTTAACTCGCATAATACTCAGCTTTTAAATACCGAGCAGGTCAAGGAAAAGCTTCTGACACTTCAATATATTAGAGATGAGCTTGATGCTATGGGAATAAAATATTAAAGGACGAGCTATGAATATACTTGTTACGGGAGCGGAGGGATTTATCGGAAAAAATCTTGCCGCTACCCTCAGAAACATAAAAGAAGCCAAGGACAGGACTTACCCTGACCTGAAAATCGGAGAGATATACCTTTACGATATAGATTCACCTGCCGAGCTTTTCGAAGAGGCGTGCAAGAACGCGGATTTCGTATTTAACCTCGCTGGTGTGAACCGTCCGCAAAATCCCGAAGAATTTATGCAGGGTAACTTTGATTTCGCAAAAAAACTGCTCGATACGCTGAAAAAACATAATAATATTTGTCCGATAATGCTGTCGAGTTCAATCCAAGCGACGCTCATCGGACGCTACGATAGTGACTACGGAAGAAGCAAAAAGGCAGGCGAAGAGCTTTTCTTCGATTATGCCGAGGAAACGGGTGCAAAGGTGCTCGTGTATCGCTTCCCGAATCTTTTCGGAAAATGGTGCAGACCGAATTATAACAGTGCGGTCGCAACCTTCTGTCATAATATCGCAAACGATCTGCCTATTACGGTGAACGACCGCTCGGCAGAGCTTGAGCTTCTTTACATAGACGATCTCGTTGATGAAATGATGCTTGCGCTTGGCGGTAGAGAGCACCGCTGTGAGTTCGACGGAACTTCTGCTGTTTTGAAGGATAACGGCAGGTATTGTGCCGTGCCGACAACCCACAGGGTCACGCTCGGAGAGATAGTCGATCTTCTCTATAAGTTCAGCGAGCAGAGTAAGACTCTTGTGTTGCCAGAAATACCCGAGGGCTCGTTTGCAAAAAAACTCTATTCGACGTATCTGTCGTACCTTCCAAAAGAAAAGATAGCCTTTCCTTTGAAAATGAATGTAGACGACAGAGGAAGCTTTACCGAGATCCTAAAAACCCTTAACTGCGGACAGTTTTCGGTAAACGTATCAAAGCCCGGGGTAACCAAAGGTCAACATTGGCATAACACAAAATGGGAATTTTTCATTGTCGTTTCAGGACACGGCGTTGTGCAGATGCGAAGGATCGGGACCGATGAAGTTTTGAATTTTGAGGTCAGCGGAGAAAAAATCGAAGTACTTCATATGCTTCCCGGATATACCCACAACGTGGTAAATCTCAGCCAAAGTGAAAATCTCGTTACTCTTATGTGGGCAAACGAGATATTTGATCAGGACAGACCCGATACTTTTTTCGAGGTAGTTTGAAATTGAATAAAAACAGACAAAGATGGAAAATAGCCATACTCGCTGTGCTTCTTGCTCTGCTCGTTGCTTTTATCTTTTCAAATTCGATGAAAAGCGGTGAAGAGTCAAACAGCGATAGCGCGAAAATAGCCGGTATTCTCGAGCCTGTAATAAATATGGTCTTCGGAGAGGGAAGGGTGAGCGCGAATTATGTCGTTCGTAAAGGCGCACACCTTGGGGAATTCGCACTGCTCGGATTTCTCTCAATGCTGCTTGTAAGGGCTACGACGAGATATAACGAAAAAAAACTCTTATATGTGGGACTTTTTGTAATGCTTTCCGTTGCTGTCGCAGATGAGTATATACAGATCTTCACAGGAAGAACGAGCTCGGTAAGCGACGTTCTGATAGATTTTTCGGGCGTACTTATAGGTATGACCGTTGCATTTTTGCTCTGTCTTATAACAAGAAAGGATCGAAAGTAAAATGGAAATAAGGCGCGATTACTCTGATATGAAATTCAAAAATAACGGCAAGCTGAAGCTGCTTATTATTGTAGGAACAAGACCTGAAATAATCCGTCTTTCCGCGGTGATCTCGAAGTGCCGTAAATACTTTGACTGTATTCTCGCACACACGGGTCAGAACTACGATTATAACCTTAACGGCATATTTTTCAAAGATCTGAAGATCGCAGATCCCGAGGTCTATATGGACGCAGTGGGTGACGATCTCGGCGAAACGGTCGGGAATATTATAAACTGCTCGTACAAGCTTATGAACGAGATAAAGCCGGATGCTCTGCTCGTTCTCGGCGATACGAACTCCTGCCTCTCGGCGATTGCAGCAAAGAGACTGCATATTCCGATATTCCATATGGAGGCGGGAAACCGCTCCAAGGACGAGTGTCTCCCGGAGGAAACAAACAGACGTATTGTTGATATAATTTCGGATGTCAATATGGCGTACTCCGAGCACGCGAGAAAGTACCTGCACGAATGCGGGATTCCCAAGGAAAGAACATACGTGACAGGCTCTCCGATGGCAGAGGTGCTCCGCGCAAATCTTGACGAAATAAATGCCAGCGATATTCTTGCAAGACTTGGACTCGAAAAGAAAAAATACATTTTGCTCTCGGCGCACAGGGAAGAGAATATTGATACCGAAAAGAACTTTTTATCCTTGTTTACGGCAATAAATAAGATCGCAGAGATCTATGATATGCCGATACTATATTCTTGCCACCCGCGCAGTAAGAAGCGCCTTGAAGCGTCGGGATTTAAGCTTGACAGTCACGTGATAAGACACGAGCCGCTTGGATTCCACGACTATAATAACCTTCAAATGAACGCATTTGCGGTCATTTCGGATAGCGGAACGCTTCCCGAAGAATCGAGTTTCTTCACCTCGATAGGAAAGCCTTTCCCCGCAATTTGTATAAGGACCTCTACCGAGCGACCCGAGGCTCTTGATAAAGCCTGCTTTACGCTTGCCGGAATCGATGAAAAGAGCCTTGTGCAGGCGGTGTGTACTACTGTCGCTATGAATGAAAATTCCGATTTTGGACTTCCCGTGCCCGATTACATCGAGGAAAACGTTTCGACCAAGGTGGTAAAAATAATCCAAAGCTACACGAGCGTAGTTGATAAAATGGTTTGGAGAAAAAGTTAAGTATGATAATGCTGAAAAACAAAGCACCGTTTAATGCTAAACGCTTTATTCGTCAGGTTGTGCTGGTTCTGCTCGATTCGCTTACTTTTGCTGTAGCTTCTTTCGTTTCTCTCGGTCTTAGGATCGAGTTCAGCGTAGAAGCTTTCTTACGGCACCCCGCTTTCGAAAGCGTACTTTTCCTTCTGCCTGCCACGGTGATAACCACGATAGTTATATTTGCAATATTCGGACTATATAACAGCCTTTGGGAATACGCGGGAGAAAGGGAAATACTCAGTATATTTATTGCAAGTTTTTTTGCAACTACCGTTCAGACGGTGATTCATTTTCTTACAGGAATGTTCGTCCCAAGAAGCTTTTTGCCGATAAATTTTATCGTGCTTTCGGTCGCGGTAATACTTATCAGATTTTCATACAGATTTCTTCGCAGAAAGTCGAGGCATTATAAAAAGACCCGTGCGACTGCCAAGATCGCGAGGCGCAGAACTATGATAATCGGTGCCGGATCTGCGGGAGAAACGACTATTCGTGAGCTTCGCGATAGCAGCCACTCTCAAAGCGCGGTAGTGTGCTTTATAGACGACGACGAGCAGAAACAAGGTAAATATATCCACGGCGTGCCGATAGTTGGAGGAACTGCGGATATAGAAGAATTTGCAAGACTTTACAAAGTAGATGAGATAATTTTTGCCATTCCCTCTGCCTCGGCAAAGGTTAAAAGCGATATACTCAAGGTGTGCAGTCAAACACCTTGCCGGTTGCGTACCCTGCCCGGAATTTATCAACTTGTAAACGGTGAGATAGATATAAAGAAAATACGCGATGTAAATATCGAGGATCTCCTTTTCAGGGAATCGATAAAGCTCGATTTTGTTGCAATGTCGAGCAACTATGAGGGAAAAACGGTGCTTGTAACTGGCGGTGGCGGATCTATCGGAAGCGAGCTTTGCCGTCAGATAGCAAGATGTAATCCAAAAAAACTGATCATCTTTGATATATACGAAAATAATGCTTATGAAATACAGCAGGAACTTAAACGAAACTTTAAGGGCGAACTTGACCTTTCGGTTGAGATAGGTACAGTTAGAGACAGAACACGTCTGGATGATGTTTTTTCAAGGTATAGACCCGATATCGTCTTCCATGCGGCAGCGCATAAGCACGTTCCGCTTATGGAAAACAGTCCGAGCGAAGCAATAAAAAACAACGTGTTTGGTACTTATAATATCGCTGATATGGCAGAAAAGTACGGAGTAGATAAATTTATACTTATTTCTACCGATAAAGCGGTAAATCCCACTAATATAATGGGAGCAACGAAACGTCTTTGTGAAATGATCGTGCAAAGCCGTTATGATAGCAATACCAGCTTTGTAGCGGTCAGATTTGGAAACGTTCTCGGATCAAACGGATCGGTAATCCCGCTTTTTAAAAAGCAAATAGAGGAGGGCGGTCCGGTTACGGTTACCGATAAAAGAATAATCCGTTATTTTATGACTATTCCGGAGGCCAGCCAGCTGGTTATGGAAGCGGGAGCAATGGCTAAAAAGGGTGAACTTTTTGTTCTGGATATGGGTAAGCCTGTCAGAATATACGATCTTGCTGTCAATATGATAAAGCTTTCGGGGCTTGAACCTGGTGTCGATATAGATATAAAAGAGATAGGACTACGTCCGGGTGAAAAGCTCTATGAGGAATTGCTCATAAAGACCGAAGAACTTGATAAAACTGTAAACGATATGATCTTTATAGAGAAAGATAAATCGCTTTCACGAGATGAGGTCGAAGCTAAACTGGATATTCTCAGAAATGCGCTTAATGAATATGCTAGCTTGCTTGATAAAAAAATTATCAAGGATGCGGTTGCGCAAACCGTACCCACATTCCGAGAACCGGATGAAATAAACGAGAAATCTGCAAGTTCAAAAGAGATGAAGATGATTTTTGAAAAAAGTGAGAAATGACGTTTAATATAGAAAAAAGAGCCATTATTCTTTAAAAAAAATGCATTAATGGCTCTTTTGTATTGATTTCCTGTTGATTTTTCAAAATAGATGTGATATAATTAGACTGATAATTTGGGCAAGTATGGTCTTGCCTGCGATTTTTACGAGGAAATGAAAAAATGGACAAAAAAGTAGATAAAAATATTAGTAAAAAACATAGTAATGCAGTTGCTAATGCAAGAGAGATAGATTTCCTTTGTCTGTGGAATGCAATTTGGAAAAAGTTTTGGGTAATTGCGCTTATGGCGGTGCTCGGCGCAGTAATATCGCTGTTTGTTACCGTTCTTTTTATACCGCCCAAATATAACGCATCCGCCAAATTCTATGTAAATAATAATGCTGTTTCGATAGCTGATACTGCACTGAGTATTTCACAGGGTGATATTTCGGCTTCCGAAAGTCTTGTTGATACTTATATAGTTATTCTAAATTCAAGAAATTTTCTCCAAACGGTTAAAGATCATGCGGAAGTTGACTACACTACCGATCAACTTAGAAATATGATATCTGCCGCTGCTATAAATGATACGGCAGTATTTGAAGTTGTGGTTACCGGTTCTGATCCTGATGAAACTCATAAGATCGCGTATTCTATCAAGCACATTCTGCCTTCACGTATTGATGCCATTATTAAGGGCGCAAAATCAGTAGTCGTCGATGATCCGATAGCTCCCACCGCCCCGTCTTCGCCGAATAAAATCACGAATACGATGGTGGGCTTCCTTGTAGGAGTAGTGCTTTCAGTCGGAATTATAATTCTCGTTGAACTCTTTGATAACACAATACGAGGTGAAGAGGATATTGTCGAAACCTGCGATTATCCGATACTTGCGGCAGTTCCCGATATGTCGAGCACGTTGAAGAACAAGAGCGGATATTACGTTAAGACTGCTACCGCGGCGAAAAACGGCGGTGTGGTGCTTGGCGATGGTATAAGCTTCTCGGCAACCGAAGCATATAAGCTTCTCCGTACCAAGATTCAGTTCTCGTTCGCAGATGACAAGGCTTGCCATATCATCGGAATTTCTAGTGCGCTTCTCGGAGAAGGAAAGAGCCTTACGTCTGTAAACCTTTCGTTCTCGCTTGCACAGCTTGGAAAACGAGTTCTCCTTATTGACTGTGATATGCGCCGTCCCTCACTTGCAAGTAAACTTAAAATCAAGAAGGTTCCCGGACTTTCCAATTATCTCGCAGAGAAAACTCCGATGGGAGAAATAATCCAGTCCTCCGGAAAAAGATTATCTGACTCTGAATTTGATGTTATTACAGCGGGACATAATCCGCCTAACCCTGTAGAGCTTCTTGATTCTACCAAAATGGAAGAGATGCTCACAGAGCTTCGTAAAAATTACGACTATATTATTCTTGACCTTACTCCAGTTGAGGAGGTAAGTGACGCACTGGTTGCTGCGAAGCTTGTTGACGGTATGATGCTTGTTGTAAGTCAGGATTACTGCAACAGAAGTGCTTTTGTAGATGCGGTAAATCAATTTGATTTCGTAGATTCACGTGTTCTTGGAATAGTTATGAACCGTGTTACTGAAAGAACCCATAAATATGGAAAATACGGATACAAGAAGGGTTACTATGAGGGGTATTACGGATATTCAAAAAGTTCAGTAAGCAAAAACGCGTCTGACAACACGGGATCCGATAAGTAATTATGGGAGTGCTCGTTGATTTTCACACACACATACTTCCACGTATGGATGATGGCAGTGACTCTGTAAGCAGATCGCTTGAAATGCTTACACTTGAAAAAAAACAGGGAATAGATACGGTTGTTTTGACTCCTCATTTTTATCCCGATAACGAGCATCCCGAACGCTTTCTTGAAAGACGCGCACACTCTAAAGAGCTTCTTTTTGACGCCTTACACGATAAGTCGAATCTTCCTGAGCTTCTGCTTGGTGCAGAGGTGCGATACTTTGAGGGAATAAGTGACTGCGAATACCTGTCTCAGCTTGCAATAGAAAATACAGATCACGTGTTGATTGAAATGCCTATGATGAGATGGTCGGATCGTATGCTTGACGAGCTTTGCGATGTCAGTCAAAAGCAGGGTCTTACACCGATAATAGCTCATATTGACAGATACGTAGATCCAGTAAGATCTTGCATCGGCGTTGAGGAGCTTTTTGAAATGCCTATTCTTATACAGGCAAGCGCGGATTTCTATATAAGGCGTTCTACGAGGAGAAGGGCTCTTAAAATGCTTGAACGCGGAGCTATTCATCTTTTGGGATCTGACGCTCATAATATGAGTAGTAGGTACCCGAATCTCGGAGAAGCACTGTCCCTGATAAAACGTACGCTTGGCGATGAAGCTGTTGCCTATATAAACTCTTTTGAAGATGCCGTGCTGCGCGGTGAATAACGCTTTTAAACTTGTTTTGTATTGTTTGCTAGTATAGATTGAAGGAGATTTTGTTATGAAAAAAATACTTTCTTTTCTTATGGTTCTCGTTTTGATCGCAATTCCAATATCGGTATGTGCCGATAATTTTGTTCCGAGTATTTCATATAAGCCCGCGCCCGAAATAGTTCCCGTCGATCCCGCAACAGGGCTTGTTGGGACGGTCGAGGGCAATGTGGGAACTGCAGAGCATGATTACAAGGTGTATCACGGCTGTATAGTAGTTACTCCTGTTTCCGAAGCAGGAACATCTACCGAAATTCCCGACGATTCCGCAAGACTGCTTCTTCGTGTTTATGATGAGCTTCTTGCGCAAGATACCAAGCTCTCGGAACTCAGTGACGAACTCAATCAGCTTGTTACGGCAAAGCTTGGGAACGGAAAGGATGCAGATGATCTCGTAGTGAAGGATCTCTTTGATGTTACGGTTATTTGCGAGGAGCTTACGGCTTCTCTTGCACCCATAGGCAACACGCTCGATCTGACTTTTGATGTTGGAGTCGATTCCGACGAGGAGGTCTTCATTATGACTTATAAGAATAATAAGTGGAGCCCTATTGAAAGTGTTGTTAATAACGGAGATGGAACGGTTACAGGTACTTTTGAATCCTTCTGTCCGGTGGCATTCTTCGTTGAAGGGGTAGGATATTCCGATTCTCCCGAAACAGGAGTGTTTGATATTACTTTTTTGTGGGCAATAGTAGCGGCACTTTCTGCAATACTCATAGTAGTGGTTGTCGTAAGTAATCGCCGCGCCTCTAAGAAGACCAAATAACAAAAGCCTTACAGGAGATTTAAGTATGCCAAGAAAGAGAACGGTAATCTCGGGCATTATTATCCTGCTTTTGCTCGCGATTATGATATTTAGCATAACGCAAATGCTCAACACCAAGTATCCGTCAGGTGAGGAAGACGGCGAGTCTAAAACGATAATAAGGAACGGAATAAAATATTTTCCTAAGCAGGATATAGACGTAATTCTGTTTATGGGTATAGACAAAAACGGACCTGTGCAAGATAGTGGCTCCTACAACAACGACGGTGAAGCTGATATGGTCTCGCTTTTGTTATTCAATGAGAGCGATAAAACGTATAGTGTGCTCGTCCTTAACCGAGATACGATTCTACAAATGCCTACTCTCGGAATTGGCGGCAAATATGCGGGTAAGACGACAGCTCAGCTTGCGCTTTCGCATACTTACGGAAGTGGACTGGCAGATAGCTGTGAAAACACTAAAAAAACTGTTTCTGATTTTCTTTACGGGCTTGAAATAGATTATTACGTGTCGTTGAATATGGACGCAGTTGAAATTATTAACGATGCTGTCGGAGGAGTAGAGGTCAACGTAATAGACGATTTTCCCCAAGAAACAGGCATACAAAAAGGCAAGTTTAGACTTGAAGGCAAACAGGCCCTTGAATTTGTTCGTGCTCGTAAGGATGTTGGGGATCAGTTCAATACTTCAAGAATGGAACGTCATAAGGAATATATGAAGGGCTTTATGGACGCTCTGAACGCAAAGCTTGATTCGGGTGAAAGCTTTATTCTGGATACATATAACGAGGTTTCTGGCTATATGGTTACAGACTGCTCGATAGATATTTTTTATACACTTGCAAGTCAATACTCGGATTATCAATTTAAAGAGATAATTTCTCCCGAGGGAGAAAATTTAGTTAGTACGAAATACATGGAATTCCATATAGATGAGAAAAAGTTGGACGACCTGATTATTAGACTTTTCTACGATGAGAAAGAATTTTGAGCGGAGTGGGGCGCGAATTGAAAACTTTTCGCGCCTTCACTGTTTTTAGAAATATATTAACAACTGAAAGGCAAGTTGAGGATTAAAATATGAACGTTAGACCTTTCGAAAAAAAGATATGGCTCTCCTCGCCCACAATGCACGAGGAAGAACGGATGTTTGTAAAAGAAGCGTTTGACACGAACTGGGTTTCGACAGTCGGCAAGAATATAAACGAGCTTGAAGCGGGAATTGCAAATAAGCTCGGTTGCAGATATTCTGTCGCTCTCGCTTCGGGAACGTCTGCAATTCACCTTGCATTAAAGCTCTCGGGTGTAAAGCAAGGCGATAAGGTGTTTTGTACAGACACAACCTTTGCGGCAACAGTAAACCCGGTGTGCTATGAAAAAGGTGAGCCTGTTTTTATTGATATGGAAAGAGAAACTTGGAATATGGATCCCGCTTCTCTTGAAAAAGCGTTCGAACTCTATCCCGAAACGAAGGTCGTGGTTGTCGTAAACCTTTACGGAGTTCCTGCAAAGCTTGATGAAATAAGGGCTATATGCGATAAAAACGGTGCGGTTCTTATTGAAGACGCGGCAGAATCTCTCGGCGCTATGTATAAGGGTGTTCCAACCGGAACTTTTGGTAAATATAATGCAATCAGCTTTAATGGTAATAAGATCATTACAACGAGCGGTGGCGGAATGCTTCTTACAGACGATAAGAATGCCGCAGATACGGCAAGAAAATGGTCGACGCAGAGCAGAGAAAACGCTCCGTGGTATCAGCACAAGGAACTCGGATATAACTACCGAATGAGCAATATACTTGCGGGAATAGGACGCGGTCAGCTTATTCACCTCGAAGAGCATATCGCGCAGAAAAAAGCGATCTATATGCGATACAAGGAAGGCTTTAAGGATCTGCCTGTTACAATGAATCCCTACATAGAGGACATAATGGAGCCGAATTTCTGGCTTTCGTGTTTGCTTATAAACAAGGATGCTATGTGCGCTCAGACAAGAACCGACAGCAAGGCAACCTACATAAAAGAAAGCGGAAAAAGCTGTCCTACCGAGATACTTGAAACGCTTGCAAGGTATAATGCAGAGGGTCGTCCTATATGGAAGCCTATGCATATGCAGGAGATTTTTAGGGGCAGTAAGTTCGTTTCTGCCGAAGGCGACGTCGGAGCGGATATTTTTGATCGCGGACTGTGTCTCCCAAGCGATATCAAGATGACTACCGAGCAACAGGAAGTTATTATAGAAATAATAAAAAATTGTTTTAAATAATTTTATTAGGGGTTTTACATATATGTACGCAAAATTCTTTAAAAGATTTTTTGATTTTACACTTTCGCTGATGGCGTTGATAGTGCTTTTTCCGATACTTCTCGTTTTTACTGTGATAGGTGCGATAGTGATGAAGGGAAATCCTTTCTTTACACAGCTACGCCCAGGAAAAAACGAAAAGATCTTCACACTTATCAAATTCAGGACTATGACCTGTGAAAAGGATGAAAACGGAGCGCTTCTTCCAGATGCCGAGAGACTTACAAAGTACGGGAAATTTCTCAGAAGTACGTCGCTTGATGAGCTTCCCGAACTTTGGAATATTTTGAAGGGCGATATGAGTATTATCGGGCCGAGACCCCTTGTTCCATCTTATTTGCCCTATTATACAGATGAAGAAAGACACCGTCACGATGTTCGCCCCGGACTTACAGGTCTTGCACAGATAAATGGCAGAAACAATCTTACATGGGAAGAACGATTTGCATATGACCTTGAATACATAAATAATATAACCCTTATCGGAGATATAAAGATAATAATAGGAACTGTGATTGCTGTATTCAAGAGAAAAGACGTTACGGTACGAAAGAGCGACGGCTCGAGTGATTTTAACACGTATAGAACGAGGCAGATGGAAGCGCAGAAGGAAAAGGAAACTATTAAATAAAATATTATCGCGTGTTCGTGTTTGAAGGATGTGACGCCGTTTGGAAAATATTAATAATAAGATACCGGAGATCGGCAGTGAATTTGACTACCGAAATGAATATCTGGGCGATAAAAACAATAATCTGTTTGAAAACGGGTTGCTCACATATTCAGGCAGAACTGCGATCCATATCGCACTTTCCGATATACTCAAAGACCGCGCGATAGATAAAGCGTGGATTCCGTCGTACTGCTGTGACTCAATGGTTCAGCCTTTTCGCGATATTGGTATTCGCGCTGAGTTTTACTCTGTCGAGTACGATTCTGCAAGCCGAAAGATAGTACGTGCTGAATTTGATGCGGGAAAAGACGATGTCGTTCTTACTATGGGGTACTTCGGTTTTTGTGACAACGGCAATACAGAGCTTATAAGAAAATGCCAAGATAACGGCACAATCGTGATTGAGGATTGTACTCACTCGCTTCTTTCGGACGGAAGGCTTTCAGCTGATTACCAAGTTTCAAGTCTTAGAAAATGGTTTCCCATAGCCTCGGGCGGATTTGTTCAAAATGCGAAGGGCAGTTTGATGCCAAAACTGCGTCAGTGTGATTCCGAAATAGTCAATATGCGTATTTCCGCTATGAAGGAAAAGACCGAGTATCTTGAAGAGGAAAAAGATGAAGAGCTTAAAAGGTCATTTCTTCATAAATACAAGACGGTCAATAAAAGCTTTTCGGAAAACTATATAAATCTTGCTATTGATCCATGGTCTGAGGAAATTATTAAACATACCGATTTAAACGCCGTGAGGTTAAGACGCAGAAAAAATGCCGAGATGTTGATCGATAACCTCAGAAAAAACTCTGCAATAAAACTGCTTTTTACAGAACTTAAAGATGGTGATTGTCCGCTTTTTGTTCCGATTGCGGTAAATAACAGGGAAAAGCTTCAAAAACGTCTCGCGGAAAATAAAATATATTGTCCTGCACATTGGCCGCGTCATAGCCAAAAGGCAAATTCGAACCTTTATGACTGCGAGCTTTCTCTTGTTTGCGATCAGAGATACAACGAAAAGGATATGGAAAGGATCATAGCGGTCCTGTCAGACGAATTTTGTTAAGAAAGCGTGAAAAAATGAAGACTGTTTTAATTACAGGTATTGGCGGATTGACCCCAAGATCAATTGCCAAAACAATAAGAAAAAATCACCCGGGTTATAAGCTTATCGGGTGTGATATTGATAAAAAAGCGATGGGTTTTTTTATCGGCGGACTGCTTGACGAGTATTACGTATGTCCCCGCTGTACTTCGCCTGAATATTTTCCGTACATTGAGAAGCTTGTTAAGGACAGGTGTATTGATTACGCTTTCGTTCAGCCTGAACGAGAAATTGTTGAGTGGGGCGATTATTACGATAAAAACGGAAAATATCCGTGCCCTGTCTTTATGGGAAGTAAACTGTTGTCGGTCTCTCTGAAAGATAAGTCTATTATGGCGGAGCTGCTCGAAGGAACCGAGTTTATTCCGAAGACTATTAAGGTTACTCAGGCTAACCCAAGATACGAGGATATCGAAAAAGAAATCGGTTTTCCGTGTTGGATCCGTGCCACCGAAGGAACGGGTGGTCTTGGATCACTTCGTCTTGACGACCTTGGAAGCTATAAGAGCTGGTTGTTTATAAACTCTCAGATCCCCGAGTTTACCGTTAGCGAGTTTCTCACAGGACGACATCTGGCAAATCAGATGCTTTACTATAATGGAGAATACGTGAAGGGTGCGGCACTCGAATGTGCCGAATACGTTATGGCAAATACCGCTCCCTCGCATGTTACCGGAAATACGCATTTCGGACGCTTTTTGAACGAAGACCGCATAAATGAATTTTGCGATAGATGTATCAAGTATCTTGAAAAGAAGCTCGGAGTTCCCGCACACGGAATACTTTCGTTCGATCTGAAAGAGGATAAAAACGGGAATATAAAGGTCACCGAAGTTAACATTCGCCATATGGCTTATACGGGCGTTATGGCACAGGTAGGATTTGATCTTATTGAAGATACTATTAAGATTATGGAGGACGGTGGCTGCGATAATGTTGAGCGTGCTCCATTCTATCACTACGATAAGCCGTATGTTTTCCTTCGTGACGTTGACGTAGAGCCGATAGTATTGGAAAGCGAAGAAGTTTTTGAGAAGATGATTAACTAAATAAACATTATTAATTTTATGTTTTGCGAAAGGTCTAAATATAAATGAAGTTGTCCGAAGAGTTGAGTGAAAAATATATGGAAAAAATCAAAAAACAGGAAAAGATTATAGCGGTGTCTCTGTGTATTGTTTTGTTTTTGCCTTCTATTAATAATTTTTTGAACTGTTTTTTACAAATTGGATTGTCTAAATCCGTTAATTTTATAACCCCTAGTACGTACATATTTATGGCCGCTACCACTGTGTTTTTTTTGTATAAACTTGTCCTTAAAAAAAAGTCTTTACTCGGAATTTTTTTATTTTTTTTGTTAGGCGTGGGATTAAGCTACTTGATTTATCCCGAAATTAGAGATTTACTATACGATTCACCTGTGGATTTGGTATATTCCCCGGTAAACAAATTGTTTTTCTTTTGTATACCTGCACTTATTGGAGCTGCGTGCTTAACCGATTATAATATTTTTTTTAACAAAATGCAGGCCTGGGGCAGAATCGCGTGTGTAATGGGAATCATTACATATTGCTTCGTTTGTCTAATTGTTGGAAAAAATCTTCAATACATGGTTTTTTCATACCACATGTTACTTCCTATATGTGTTTGTTTTGAGCATGCGCGAATAAAATCTTCTGTAATTGATTTTATAATTGCAGTCGGTGGAGCAATTTGTATTTTGATGTGTGGTGCTCGTGGGGCGGTGCTATCATTACTGTTTTATTTTTTTGTTACCTTATTCTTTAGAAGGCTGCGAAGATTAAAAAAGACAGTAGTAATATTCATGTTTGTTCTGATGGTATTTGCGCTTTTCTCCATTTTCTACTATCAGGAAATACTCCTTGCAATGGCGGATATATTCGACGAGTTGGGAATACAGTCCAGATTTGTTACATCTGTGTTAGAGGGTGGCTTGTTTGAAGATAGAGGTCGAACGGCGATATTGCAGGCAATTTTAAAGGGCGTTAAAAACAATCCTTTGGGGTATGGTCTATATGGTGATCGTTATGTAATTGGAACATTCGGTTTTTCTCAGTATACGTATGCACATAATATTTTCTTGGAGATGATATGTGATTTTGGTATAATAGGTGGAAGTGTTTTAATTTTACTGATAACATATAGAATAATTAAAATGCTGTCTTTTTATAGAGATTCAAAAGAAGCGGGTGTTTTGTTGGCATTGCTGCCTTACGGGGTATTTCAATTGCTTTTTTCTTCCACATTTATGGAAAACATTCCATTCTTCATAATAATTGCAAAGGCATTTTTCTCAAAGTGGAAAAGATGATTTAAATGATAATATTTTGTATTTTTTGTTTATAAATTTATGTGTATGGAGAGATTATTATATGAAAATATGCGATGTTGTTAAGAATTCAGTCTGGTATGATCCAAGGGTTAGAAAGCAAGTGGCTTCGTATAATGAAAACGACAAGTGTGAGGTTGAGGTAATAGGAGTAGAAGATTTACGTTATGATGCGCAAAAGATTGCCGAATATCCGTGCAAAGTCCGACTAGTTCACGTTGACTCCAAATATTTCGGAAAGAGACGAACTTTTTTTATGAAATTGAAACGAGAACTGCTTGTTAATCGTCGTATGAGCCGAATGATAGTTGAGTGTAATCCCGATGTTATTCATGCCAACGATTTGAATGCGTTAATTCCTGCGTATAAAGCTGCAAAAAAATTAAAATGTAAACTGATATATGACAGTCACGAAGTTTTTGTAGAGAATGCCGGAATTGTAAATCATAAATTAATTAGAACTATATGGATGGCGTACGAAAAGTACTTAGTTAAACGCATTGATAAAATGGTGTGTGTAAGTCACGCCGCAGCAGATTATTTCTCTGAAATTTATAGCATTGAAAAGCCGTTGGTGATAACAAACTGTTCTTTAAAGTCAGAACAATGTCTGTCAGATGAGAAAAATAGCGGTTTCGAAGTACTTAATCATGGGCAGTTTTATGCGGGTCGCGGTTATAATATCATGATAGATGCTATTCCGTATATGAAGGACTATCCCGAAATAAAAATAGCACTAAGAGGCTTTGGTGCTATGGAGGAGGAGCTTCGCGGAAAATCCAAGAAGCTTGGAGATGAAAATGTTCGTTTTTATCCCAAGGTGCTTGTTAATGAGTTGATTCCTTTTGCAGCTCGTTCGCATGTTGGAGTAGCGATAACAGAACCAATCTGTCTGAACTTTGAATTGTCTGTTTCGAACAAGCTCTTTGAATATGCTTCCGCGGGGCTTCCTGTAATTATGTCAAATATACCGGAACATAGATACCTCAATGACAAGTATAATTTTGGTATTATTATGGAAGAGAATACTCCCGAATGCTTTGCCAAGGCGGTCATAAAATTTTATACTGACAAAGAGTTTTATAATATGTGTGCAGAAAATGCCCAAAAGCTTTCTGATGAAGTCAATTGGGATAATGAATTTGCAAAATTAATCGAATTAGAACGTAATATGATTTCGTAAATGAGGAAGTGAACAAAATGCTAAAAGTACTTTTAACGTATGATTACGAATTGTTCTTGGGAAAAAATCATTCGGATATAAATGATATTCTGCTCGGTCCCACGGAAAAAATCTCTAACGCTATGCTCGAACAAGGCGCTAGTGGGGTTTTCTTTGCGGACATTTGCTCGGCAATACAACATAGGAACGTTGGTCTTGACGAATATAGCGATTTATTCGATTTGCAAATAAAATCATTAATACAACAAAAACACGACATCCAATTACACATTCATTCCAGTTGGTATAAAAGTAAAAGGGTAGGAGATAAAATAGAATTATCTTCCGACGGTTATAAGATACATGACTTTGGTTTTGATAAAAACAACCCAACAGCGGCACAAAATATTATTCACACATCAAAGCGCTATTTGGAAAATTTGTGTCAATCTATCTCGCTTGATTATAAGTGTATTGCGTTTAGAGCGGGTGGATTTTGTATTCAGCCGGAAGGGGAATTGTTTGAGGCTTTGCTAAACGAGGGCATTGCTATTGACACATCTGTAAATCCGCATCTTTTTAGTTTAGATACAGTTAATAGTTATGATTTCAGACGAGTACCGAAAGAAATAAATTGGAAGATTGATCCCTATCATGGTATTGGGGTGGAAGCTTCTGACGGGATTTTAGAAATCCCCATTGCTACTGCAAAAATACGACCATTAGAGATGATAGGACGTCCTATGTCGGACTTCAAATTGCCTCCACCTTCTTTAAAAGGTGAATATGTAAAAATAGAGAACAATAAAAAAACTAAACGATCAAAATGGGCTCTGATGATAAAGAGATTCTTTGCCTATCGTAATTTATCGCTTGATACGCGAACCTATAAGGCGATTATTAGCGATTTAGAATATATCTATAAAAAACACGGGTTGCGTAACAAGGATCGATATGTCTGTTTAATATGTCACCCCAAGCTTGCAAACGAAGAACGAATCGATAATATTCGTCGTCTGATTGAAGAGCTAAAACGGCGATCGGACAAATATCAAATCGTTACATGTAGAGATGTATATGACGAACTTATAGAAGGACACCAATTATGATAAATGATTATAAATCAATTTTAGATGTACCAACCGAATATTCTCAATCGGTGAGGGACAATATGTTTTTTTCAGACGATTATGCAAATTTAGTTGATAAAGAAGGACGAAAACTAGTTATTTTGTTATCGGACGAGTATATTGTTCCTTTCGTTTTAACAAGAAAACTTTGTTTTATCTACGGTTCGTTTGCATATCAACCTGTTCCGTTAACCAAACAGCCCAAAACATCACTAAAAGAGTTTCTGGACGAAGTTATTTTATATCTGACTAAAAAACAGAAGGTACAATTTTTAATTCCTACGCCCGCATACACAAATTTCTTAGATTATCCCACGAATAGCAGGCGCATTCCTTTTGGAAATTATATTTGCGATCTTACTGAATGTGAAGAAAATCTGTTCATGAAAATGCATGGCAAACACCGTAATTGTGTCCGGAAAGCACAAAAAGATGGTGTTGTCGTAAAAAACGGATGTGATGATGCTTTGCTCTCAGATTATATGAATATGGATGTAGAAACATGGGCTCGGAGCAATAAGGAATCGTCAGGAAAGACATTTTTTGTTTCCAAAATTGAAGCTTTGCCTGAAAATCTGGAGGTTTTCGTGGCATATAAAGATGGCGAGGCTCAGTCTGGCGCGATTGTTTATTTTGATAAAATTTGTGGATATTATATGTTTGGAGCTAATAAAAATTCTCCATATCCAGGATCAGGGAATTTGTTACAGTGGGAAATTATGCGTTGGCTCAAATCTAATGGCGTTAAAGAATACAGTTTCGTGGGCTGTAGAATTGATGAGGATGAGGATTCAAAATACCATCATATTCAAAGGTTTAAACAGCGATTTGGCGGAGAGTTGAGGCGTGGATATATGTTCAAATGTGTACAAAAAAAACACATGTATATATTATTCAGGTTTTTAATTAGACTAAGAGGGCAAAAATCTAAAGATGTTATCGAACAAGAAATCCATAAATGGAGTTCTATAAATTGCTAATGCTATATTGGTTATTGTATCCAGAGTTGGGTTCATAATAATTTCTAAGATTATGTTGTTTTAAATAGCGTTCAAAGAAAGGAGTGATTTTATGAAAGAAAAAAGACAAGTTCAGTGCGGCGCGATTTTATCCTATGCCTTGGTTTTTTTGAATGCACTGTACAGTTTGTTTTTGACTCCATACATTATAGGTATGATTGGAGAAACGTCTTACGGGGTTTATAAGACGATTTCCTCGTTTACCGCCTCGTTTATGATTTTGGACATGGGTTTCGGTGGGGCAATGATGAGATATATTGCAAAATATAGATCAGATAAAGACGAAAGAAAAATCCCCAATTTTATCGCGATGGGACTTGTACAAATAACTATTGTTTGTTTTGTTGTTGGGATGGTCGCACTTTTTTTGTATTTTTCTGTCGACGATATTTATGCAAACGGTTTGACCGCAAACGAACTCGATAAAGCCAAGCAACTATATGTATTTTTAGCATGTGGCGTTATTGCACATATTATAGGAAATTTTTTTAATGGCATAATCTCGGGTTATAATCGTTTTGCTTTCTCTAACGGTATTAAGGTAATTCGTCTACTGTTTAGAATTTTTGCTATTATAGTTCTTTTGAGGTTTTTCAAAGATCCTGTCACTATTGTTCTTATCGATTTAAGCATTACCTCGATTTTTACGTTGATAGAAATTTTGTACTTGAAATTAATTTTGAAAGTTAATATAAAATTTTCCTATTGGGATAAAGATACATTTGGCGAATCTTTTAGATATATGTTATTGTTGTTCCTTAGCTCTATGGTTGCACAAGCAAATACAAATTTTTCCAATATAATAATTGGTGCTAAGATTAATTCTTTGGCAGTAACGACATATTCTATGGCACTATTGATTTTTGCTGCGTATCAGCAGATGTCCACCGCCATTTCAGGCGTAATGCTACCAACAGTTATGAACACATTGAAAGAAGACGATAATAAATATACTAAAACAACAACTTTAATTATTAAAACAGGAAGAATACAATTTTTATTACTTGGTGCAATTTTGGCAGGTTTTATCGTTTTAGGGAGAAATTTTGTATCGCTTTGGTTAGGTCACGGGTATGAGGATGTTTATTCGTTGGAGATTATTTTGTTGTCAACTTCTTTGTTTGAGTTGTGCGTTAATGTTTGTTTGTGTATTCTACGTGCAAAAAACAAGTTGGTTTTTCGTACTCTAATAGATTTCACTTCCGGCGTTCTAACTATTCTTGTGACTTTGATGTTTATAAATAAATTTGGATATTGGGCTGCTGCTATAGGAACCGCTTCGGGAATGTTGATTTGTAATGTTGTGATAATGGGTATATACTACTACAAAAGTATGGGTATTAATATACTTCAAATTTACAAAAAGATTTTTAGCAAGATATGGATATGTATCTCTGTAAGCGCTGTAGGATCTTTTTTGATATCATTGCTGATTGCAGAACAGTTTACGAAATTTATTGTGAGCGGTATTACTTTTGTATTAATATACGCTGTAACACTTTGGCTTTTTGGTCTAAATAAAGAAGAAAAAGGTACTATATTTTCAATAGTAAGGAGAAATAAAAAATGATTAACGTAATTGGACTTGGATACATTGGTCTTCCCACTGCTCTTATGATGGCTTCCCACGGCGTTGAGGTCGTTGGAACAGACTATAACAAGGAGCTTGTTGCTACTCTTAATGAAGGAAAAACCACTTTCAAGGAGAATGGCCTTGATGAGCTTTTTGCAAATGCTGTCAATAGCGGTATCAAATTCACTACGGAGTACCAAGTGACGGATACATATATCGTTTCAGTCCCGACACCATATGATAAATTTAGCAAAAAAGTTGATGCCTTCTATGTTATTTCTGCGGTAAAAACAATTATGAATGTGTGTCCTAACGGCACTGTGATAGTGATTGAATCTACTGTATCGCCGGGAACTATTGATAAATATATACGTCCTGTTATTGAAGAAGCAGGATTTAAAGTCGGAAAGGATATTCATCTGGTTCATGCGCCTGAACGTATTATTCCCGGAAATATGGTTTATGAACTTCTTCACAACAATCGTACCATCGGTGCAGATGACAGACAGGTTGGCGAAAAAATAAAGAACTTGTACGCCTCTTTCTGCCAAGGTGAGATTGTTGTTACAGATATACGAACCGCCGAGATGACAAAGGTCGTTGAAAACACTTTCCGCGCAGTGAACATAGCTTTTGCGAATGAACTGGCAAAAATTTGTAGGCACGATAATATGGATGTTTATGAAATTATTAAAATTTGTAATATGCATCCGCGTGTTAACATACTCCAGCCAGGACCAGGAGTTGGCGGGCACTGTATTTCTGTTGATCCGTGGTTTCTTGTTGGCGATTATCCCAGTCTCGCAAAAGTCATTGATGAGTCTATGAAAACCAATGATGGTATGCCGGATTTTGTTCTTAACAGAATTTACGAAATTATGAGAGAAAACGATATTACTGATTTTTCCAGAGTGGGTCTGTATGGACTTTCTTATAAGGAAAACGTAGACGATTCTCGAGAATCACCTACGATTCAGCTTTTGGAAAGTCAGGATAGACACTTGGCAGAACCGCTCAAGGTTTATGATCCTTTTATAAAACAGGATGTTGTCAAAAATCAGTATCATGATTTCGATGAATTCCTTGATAGTATTGACTTGATCGTAATTATGGTCGGCCACGATGAAATCAAGCTCAATACAAACAAATTAAAAGGTAAAATTGTTTTTGATACTAGAAAAGTATATGATGGAGAAGGGGTTTATAGATTATAATGAAAAAAGTAATGCTAGTCTTCGGTACGAGACCTGAAGCTATAAAGATGTGTCCCCTTGTTAACGAGCTGAAAAGCAGAAAGAATATAAACACGGTCGTTTGTGTCACGGGGCAGCATAGGCAGATGCTCGATCAGGTTTTAGATGTGTTCGGGGTGGTTCCCGATTATGATCTGTCGATCATGCGAGAGCGTCAGACTCTGTTTGATATCACCACAAATATACTTATGGGGATAAAGACAGTTCTTGAAAAAGAAAAACCCGACGTTGTTCTTGTGCACGGAGATACTTCCACGACCTTTGTTACAGCGCTCGCGTGTTTTTATTTGCAGATACCTGTTGGGCACGTTGAGGCAGGACTTCGTACATATAACATTTTTAGCCCATATCCTGAAGAATTCAATCGACAAGCGGTTGGGATTTTGGCGAAATACAATTTTTCTCCAACGGAGTTGGCAAAGCAGAATTTGATAAACGAAGGCAAAGATCCATCTACCATTTTTGTAACGGGCAATACCGCAATAGATGCACTCAAAAGCACAGTCAAAAAGGATTACTCCCATCCGGAGCTTGAGTGGGCAAAGGATAGTAGGTTGATTATGATTACGGCACACCGTCGAGAAAATTTGGGTGAGTCGATGCATAATATGTTTCGTGCTATTCATCGGGTTATGGACGAGCACCCTGACGTTAAAGCAATATACCCTATTCATATGAATCCTCTTGTTCGCCAGGCTGCGGACGAGGAACTCGGAGATTGCGACCGTATTCATATTATAGAACCTCTTGAAGTTGTTGATTTTCACAATTTTCTTGCGCAAAGCTTTATGATTTTGACAGACAGCGGTGGAATTCAGGAGGAAGCACCTTCGTTAGGAAAACCGGTTCTTGTTATGCGCGATACCACCGAACGACCCGAGGGCATAAAGGCTGGAACGCTTAAATTGGTTGGCACAAATGAAAATGTTATATATGAAAATTTTAAATTGCTGTTAGAAGATCGAAAAGCATACAGCGCAATGTCTAACGCAAGTAATCCATACGGTGACGGATTTGCATGTAAACGAATCGCTGATATACTTGAACTTGGACACATTACTTTTTAATGATTTAATGCGGAAATTATTGTAATGTGTATTTACGCAACTAATAAAATCTTAGAAAAGAACTTACTTAGATAAGGTTGGGTATGCAAAATCATATATATTGTAAACTTTAAAAAAACACTCAATTGTTTGTTGAAAAGTTCAAAAACATCGTGTATAATAATTGTCTGTATAAAGATAAAGAAAGGAATGACAGTTAATGTTTAAACGACTGTTTAGTTGCGTAAGAGAGTATAAGCTTGTTACTATTCTTACACTTATATTTATTACGGCAGAAGTCGTTATAGAGGTCTTTATTCCGTTCATTACGGCAGATCTTGTAAACCTTATCGAAGAAGGCGCACATCTTACCGAGGTCGTAAAGATCGGACTCGTTTTGCTTGTAATGGCGCTTGCCTCGCTTTGTTGCGGAGCAATCGCGGGATTTACCTGCGCAAAGGCATCTGCGGGATTTGCAAAAAATCTGCGCGGAGATCTTTTTCACAAGGTTCAGACCTATTCGTTTGAGAATATCGACAAATTTTCTTCGACCTCGCTTGTTACCAGAATGACTACCGACGTAAACAACGTTCAGATGGCGTTTATGATGCTCATAAGAATTGCAATCAGAGCACCTCTTATGCTCATTTTCTCGGTAATTATGGCGTATATAATGGGAGGAGCACTCGCGACGTCTTTCGTCGTGCTCATTCCGTTCCTCGCGTTTGGACTCTTCCTTGTTGCGCGTAATGCGATGCCTGCATTTAAAAGAGTGTTTAAAAAATACGACCGCCTCAACGAATCTATTGAGGAAAACGTCAGAGGTATGAGAGTTGTAAAGGGCTTTTCGCGCGAGGAGTACGAAAAAGAAAAGTTCGGTAAAGCGGCAGAGAATATCCGAGCGGATTTCACGAAAGCAGAGAGAATAGTTGCCTGCAATAATCCGCTTATGCAGATATGCGTTTATTTTAATATGGTATTCGTTCTTACGATCGGATCTCAGCTTATTATCAAAAGCGGCGCAAATCTTATAAACGTCGGAGAAATATCCGCGATGCTCACATACGGTATGCAGATACTTATGAATCTTATGATGCTCTCTATGATCTTCGTAATGCTCACGATGTCATCGGAATCAATGAAGCGTATCTATGAGGTGCTCAGTGAAACGCCCTCGTTGGCAAATCCCGAGGCTCCCGTTGCCGAGGTGCGCGACGGATCTGTCGTGTTTAATAACGTAAGCTTCAAGTATTCGGAAAAAGCAGAGAAATATGCGCTCTCCGATATAAACCTCACGATCCCGTCAGGTGCGACCGTCGGTGTCCTCGGTGGTACCGGATCGAGTAAATCGACAATAGTTCAGCTTATTCCCCGTCTTTACGACGTTACCGAGGGTAGCGTAAGCGTCGGCGGAGTCGACGTTCGTAAATACGATATTGATACTCTCAGAGGCTCGGTTGCTATGGTTCTTCAAAAGAATCTGCTTTTCTCGGGTACGATAAAGGAAAACCTGAGATGGGGTAATGCCGATGCGACCGACGAAGAGCTTGCAGAGGCTTGTAAGCTCGCTCAGGCGGACGAATTTGTGAGAAGCTTCCCGGACGGCTACGACACCTATATCGAACAGGGAGGAACCAATGTTTCGGGCGGACAAAAACAGCGTCTTTGCATCGCAAGAGCTCTTCTTAAAAAGCCGAAGATACTTATTCTCGACGACTCGACGAGTGCGGTCGATACCAAGACCGATATGCTCATTCGAAGCGGATTTAAGAAATATATCCCCGAAACAACCAAGATCATTATTGCACAGCGCGTGGCGTCGGTTCAGGATGCCGATATGATAATCGTTATGGACGGAGGAAAAATATCTGCCGTAGGAACACATAACGAGCTCCTTGAAAAGAGTGAGATCTACCGCGAGGTCTATATTCAGCAGACGGGCGGAGGTGACGAGAAATGACAGGTAAGCAGAAAATGCCCGGAGGACCGGGAATGAAAGGTACGGGAGGCATACCGCTCGGCGGAAAGAGAAAGATAGATAAGGGAACGCTCGGTAGAGTTGTGAAGCTTCTCTTTAAATCTTATCCTGTACTCGTGCCGGTGACCGTGTTCTGTATAATATTCTCGGCTATCGTTTCTTCGATACCCTCTGTATTTATACAGAAGGTGCTTAAAGTCGTAGAAGATTATACTGACAGAGGCTCGACCGACTGGTCGGCGGCATCAAAGGAAATACTGCCGATAATCGGAATACTCATAGTCCTCTACGTTATATCCCTTGTTTTTATAACCGTTTATACTCAGCTTGGCGCGTATATCACGCAGGGATTTCTCTGCAAGATGCGCCGCAAGATGTTTGACGGAATGCAAAATCTTCCGATCAAGTATTTTGATACCAATAAGCACGGAGATATAATGAGCCGTTATACCAACGATATCGATACTCTCCGTCAGCTTGTTTCGCAGTCGCTTCCTCAGCTTATGCAGTCTGCGATAATCGTGTGTACCGTGCTCTCGCTTATGCTCTGGTATAGCGTTTGGATGACTCTCGTCGTTCTTCTCGGAGTGCTTGCTATGATGCTCGTGTCTGGCAAGATTGGTGGAGGCTCTGCAAAATACTTTATGCGTCAGCAGAAGGCGATAGGTAAGGCAGAGGGCTATATTCAGGAGATGATGAACGGACAGAAGGTCGTAAAGGTATTCTCTCACGAGGATAAGGTAAGTGCGGATTTTGACAGGATAAACAACGAGCTTTACGAGGATAGCTCCCGTGCTCACGCGTATGCGAATATGCTAGGACCGATAATTGGAAATATCGGTAATGTGCTGTACGTTCTTTGCGCGATAGCAAGCGGAATTTTCCTTCTTTCAAACATAACGAACATCAGTATTTCACAGGTGGTCGGAATTCCCGCACAGGCGTTCAGTATCAGTCTGCTCGTTCCTTTTCTCAATATGACGAAGCAGTTTACAGGTAACGTAAATACGCTCTCGCAGCAGATGAATACGATAATTATGGCTCTTGCGGGTGCAAAGAGAGTCTTTGCTCTTATGGACGAAAATCCCGAAACCGACGACGGATACGTAACGCTCGTCAACTGTACGGTAGATGAAAATGGAAATATCACCGAGAGCGATAAGCAGACCGGTCACTGGGCTTGGAAGCACCCCCATAGCGACGGAACGCTCACCTATACAGAGCTAAAAGGCGACGTTCGACTCACCGAGGTCGATTTCGCCTACGAAGAAGGCAAGGATGTTCTTCACGATATTACGATATACGCCGAGCCCGGACAGAAGGTTGCGTTCGTAGGCGCGACGGGCGCAGGTAAAACGACGATAACCAATCTTATAAACCGCTTCTACGATATAGCCGACGGTAAGGTTCGTTACGACGGTATCAATATCAATAAGATAAAGAAATCTGACCTTCGCCGCTCACTGGGTATTGTTCTCCAAGAAACGAATCTCTTTACGGGAAGCGTAATGGATAATATCAGATATGGACGCCTTGATGCAAGCGACGAGGAATGTATTGAAGCTGCAAAGCTTGCAGGCGCACACGACTTTATCACAAGACTTCCGAGCGGATATAATACCGAGCTTGCAAATAACGGTGCAAATCTCTCGCAGGGACAAAGACAGCTTATCGCGATAGCTCGCGCGGCGGTCGCTAATCCCCCCGTTATGATACTTGACGAGGCAACCTCGTCGATAGATACCAGAACCGAGGCTATTGTGCAGAGAGGTATGGATTCTCTTATGGAGGGCAGAACGGTGTTTGTAATAGCACACAGACTCTCGACCATAATGAACTCGGACGTTATAATGGTGCTTGATCACGGACGCATCATTGAACGCGGAAGTCACGATAAGCTCCTTGAAGAGAAGGGAACTTACTATCAGCTTTATACGGGCGCATTTGAGCTTGAATAAAAATAAAACCGACCTTCAGGTCGGTTTTTTCGTATATGAAATTATTCTGATACACTTCCGCCGTAACGTACGGTAACACTTATTCCTCTGACGAATCCTCGGTGTTTTCGTCTGCCGCGACGCCCTCGCTCGGAAAAACGTCTGCGGTAGCGCCCGAAGCGGTTTTGACAACAATTTCTTCGTCTGGAATATCTTTGAGCTTTCCTGCGGCAATAATTGCGCTTATGATGCCGTAGAGAACGTAGGCGTGTAAAAGTATGTCAATGATGCACTCGGCAATTATAGAGTAGCTGAGTGCGTATCCGACAAGCGCGAGAGTGTCTATTGAGAAGAGCACTGTCGCAAATATCAACCATCCTCTTTTGTTTTTCGAAAGGAAAAAACAGAGAATATAGAGAGTCAAAATGATCGCTGCCATTACGAGCATCGCGATAAGAAAACCGTTTCCGAAAAATTGAGCGTTTCCCCAATCCACGTAGTAGTCCTCGGGAAGCTTTCCGGTTAGGTATGCTCCATAAAACGCCATTCTGTACGGAATGAAGGCGGAAAAAAGAAAATAGGTTTGTGATTCGGTGAATATAAAAATAATATTTATCAGGGTGAGCATTGCCATAAGTATTATGTCAATCCTGCCTGATGAAAGCTTTTTTTCATATTTTTCTCTCGGAGAATTTTGGATGGGTGTGTTTTTGTTCATAGATGATTACCTCCGTATGTTTTATACTGTAATTATATATTATACGTTGATGTTTGTCAATAGTATAACGAATGCAGTTGTTTTTGATAAAAACAAAATTTGCGACGAAATAAATAAAAAGCACTTGACAAACGCGTTTCGATGTGGTACAATAATCAAGTCGCGGGGGCGTAGCTCAGCTGGTTAGTGCGCATGCTTGACATGCATGAGGTCACAGATTCGAATTCTGTCGTCCCCATATAAAAAAGTACTTGCTTTGCCCAACTTCCCATAAGGAAGTTGGGCAGTCTTATTCGCCTTTGGCGAGTTATATTCGCTTTGCGAGTTTAGGGGCGAATAAAATGTCACGAAAGCCGTAGGCGTTCATATCACTACTGCAAAGCAATAATATCACTCCGACGCAGTCGGAATATAACTTTTGCTTCCAATACATATTTGTGTTATAATAAGTTCAGCCCGTATGACGGGTAAAACTGGCGATAAAACGAATATAATTTTAGAAAGGCTTTTTATGGGAAACGAAAATACTAATTGGGGACAAAGCGTTACGGCTGTTGTGATTAGGGATAACAAGGTTTTACTTGCACGACACACTTACGGAAGCGGAAAGGGAATGCTTATCATTCCGGGCGGCTATGTAAATGTTGGTGAAACACCGCAACAAGCCTTAATTCGTGAATATTTGGAAGAGACGCATATCGAAGTTAAGCCAACAAGTATTATTGGTATTCGTTTCAACATGAATGATTGGTATATTGCGTTTCGCGCAGAATATGTATCTGGCGAGGCAAGTTCTGATAATGATGAAAACAGTGAAGTCTTGTGGATGAATATTGAAACAGCATTGTCAAGAGATGATGTCCCAGAACTTACAAAAATGTTAATTCAAAGCGCAATTTCTAAAGAGAATGGCTTGATTTATAAAGAATATCAAGGTAATACAAAATATTCACCATACTCGTTATACTGTATATAATTAACCCCGACAGAATTATTAAAGTCTGTCGGGGTTAATTATTTGTTTACGGCGGAGCGAATTCATGCCCTACGAGTAAACTTACATGTGAGAAAATATCCTTTTTGTAAGTGCTTTTTTCTATCAATAAAACGTTGCTATGCTTTCCTCGGGCTTTTCCGTGTGGACCGCTGAGGTAGCTTCAAATATCGGTCCGAGACCGTTATATAGCGTGTGGCGCTCGGTCTTTATTTTTCCTTCTACCATCGCCCAGTCGTAGGTCTTGAAGTCGTAGGATTTTTTGCATTTGCATATCATCGGGCAGTACTGAATATCGTCTGCACAACAGGTCATAATGTGACGTCCTATAAGCATTTCACCTGCGTCAAGCTCGGCGTTTTTGACGGTCATTACTCTGACTCTGAGCGTCTTGTTTTCGTAGTTATTCGGATTTTCGGTAAGGTCGCGGAAGAAGATCGCAAAATCTTTGTCATCAATCTCGATAACTTCTGCGTTTATATCGTAGGGCAGGGGATCCTCGATCTCGTCGCGCATTATCTCGCCTGTGACCTTTTCGTAAAGTATCATAGCCTGACGGTTGGAGGTACGTACGATCTTGTGAAAAAGCTCGACGTCGCTTTCCTCACTTATGCGGTTGAAAACGATAAGATCTGTATCGCGAAGCTTGTCGACCGTAAGATTTCTCATATTACTGTTATACATCAAGAAGGTGGTAGCATCGAAAAAGAGTACCTGTTGAGCGATTATCCAGTTTCTCGGAAGGGTAGCGTAAAGCTCCTCCATAAGATGCATACCGTTGTATTCTATAATTATCTTGTCCGCCTTCGTTCTGTTTGCCATATCGGCAAAGGTGAGCGCGGAATATTCACAGTCGGCGTCGAGTACCTCACGGTAGACGTTTTCGCAGGCAAACTCGGTAGGATCGAGCTCAATCTCGCCTTCTTCAAAGGAAATTACGAGAATATTTGAATTTTCGCAGAATTTCGGATCTGCAAGGGTCTGCTGAACGAAGGTGGTTTTTCCTGAATCAAGGTATCCGGTTATGAGATAAACGGGAATTTCTTTCATTATTTATATTCCTTTCATCTAAAAAGAGCTTCGATTGCCTCGGGATTTATCTTCGATCCGATAACGCAAATACGTCCGCAAGGCGCGCTTGCACCAGTTCTGATGTCAGGATCCTCGGGAGTAAAGTCGAAATAGTACCAACCGTTGTCGCCTGCAACGTAACCTTTTGCACGGAGAATATATCCGTATTTGTCGATGTTGTCGAGCTCGGAAAGTATATTTTCAAGCTCCTTGCGAGTGTATTTCTTTGCAGTCTCTTTGCCCCAGCTTGTAAACACCTCGTCAGCGTGATGATGACCGTGGTCGTGATGGTGACCGTGACAACCGCACTCGCATTCTTCATCGTGGTCGTGATGATGGTGATGACACTCGCATTCTTCATCGTGGTCGTGGTGATGGTGATGACACTCACAGTCTTCATTGTGATCGTGGTGATGGTGGTGCTCACCGCAAACAGGGCAACGAGCCTGATTTTCGAGGGCTTTCAGTTCGTCCGCAAGGGTGGGAGCAGAGCGCTCGATCGTACTGAGAAGTTCTTTGCCGTTAAGCTCGTTCCAATCGGTGGTGACTATGAGCGCACTCTCGTTGTGCTCTCTGATGAGCTTTACCGCTTCTGAGATTTTTTCATCGGAAATTCCGGCAGTATGGCTTAAAACTATTGTCTTCGCATGCTCTATCTGATTGTTGAAGAATTCACCGAAATTCTTCATATATACCTTGCATTTTTTCGCATCGATAACGGCAACCGCACCGTTCAGAGAAAGTCTGTCCTCTCCTGCATCCTCGACCGCTCGAATAACGTCGGAGAGCTTGCCTACTCCCGACGGCTCGATGAGTATCCTGTCGGGAGCGAAATCGTCAAGAACTTTTGTAAGTGCTTTTCCAAAATCTCCAACGAGAGAGCAACAGATGCAGCCTGAGTTCATCTCGGTCACGTTGACTCCCGCTTCGCTGAGAAATCCCGAGTCGATACCGATCTCGCCAAACTCGTTTTCAATGATAACGATCTTTTCACCCTCGTAAGCCTCGCTCACGAGTTTTTTAATAAGAGTGGTTTTTCCTGCACCGAGAAAACCTGAAAAAATATCGGCCTTAGTCATAATAAAAATCTCCTTTTATAGAAGTTTAATAAAAGAAAAGCGGGCGTCACTGTCGGACGCCCGCAACTTATGCGAGAAACGGGACTTGAACCCGTACGGAGTAATCCACACGCCCCTCAAACGTGCGCGTCTGCCAATTCCGCCACTCTCGCAGATGTGTCACCGTATCGGCGACATTCACTATTATACACATATTTTTTTGTTTGTCAAGAGGTTTTTGGAATTTTTTTAAAAATATTTTTTATACCGTTATATCTGCACGAGCAGGGCGTTTGCGGTTGCAAGATATACCAGCAAGGAAACCGCATCGACGATCGTTGTAATGAACGGACTTGCCATTACCGCAGGATCGAGTTTCAGCTTTGATGCGATTATAGGAAGGGAAGCGCCGATAAGTTTTGCGGCAATTACCGTGAACGCAAGGGTGATCGAAACTATTGCCGCGACTGTGACGGTAACTCCGTCGCTTCCTATAAGAATCATATCCCAGAGTAGTATTTTCGCAAAGTTGGCAACGGCAAGAGTTACTGCGCAAAGGACGGATATTCTAAGTTCCTTCCATATGACTCTGAATATGTCACCGAAGGCTATTTCTCCGTGAGAGATCGCACGTGTCACGCTGACTGATGCCTGCGAGCCCGAATTTCCTCCCGTACCCATGATCATCGGAATAAACGCGGTAAGCGCGGGGAGCACCGCGAGTGATGTTTCAAAGGAGAGAATTATCGCACCTGTGATCGTTGCCGAGATCATAAGCAGAAGAAGCCAAGGGATACGTGAGAGCCAGATCTTCACAACGCTCTGTTTTAAGTAGGGAGTGGCGCTCGGCGTGATAGCCGCCATGATCTGGAAGTCCTCTTCGCTTTCCTCGCTGATTACGTCCATAGCGTCGTCGAAGGTGACTATTCCGACAAGACGGTCCTCGTTATCTGTGACGGGGAGAGCAATAAGTCCGTATTCGCGGAGTTTTTCGGTAACCTCTTCCTTGTCGTCGTGTGTATTTACCTTAATGACGCTCGTTGTCATTATATCGCCAATCGTATTTTCTTTTGAAAGAAGTATTTGGCGTACCGAAACGACTCCGATAAGATGCTTATCTTTCTCGGTAACGTAGCAGGTGTAAATAGTCTCCTTGTCAAATCCTGTCCGCCGTATTTTGTCGAGAGCGTTGCTTAACGTCATATCTGCCTTAAGCTCAACGAATTCTACTGTCATAATACTGCCCGCGCTGTCTTCCGGATAACTGAGCAGTTCGTTTATCTTTTTTCTCGTTTCGCCGTCCGTGTTAGCAAGTATTCTTTTTACGACGTTTGCAGGCATTTCTTCGATAAGGTCGACCGTATCGTCGAGATAAAGCTCACTGAGTATTGAGCGAAGCTCGGTGTCGTTGAAGCTTTTGAGCAGCTCAAACTGCATATCGATATCCATCTCTACGAATGCCTCAGCAGCAAGAGATTTGCCCATAAGACGGAAGACTATCAGTCTTTTGTCGGGCTCGACGACGGTGAGAACCTCTGCGGCATCTGCGGGGTGTAGCTCGCAGATCATATTCTTGATGGCAGAATAATTTTTAGTTTCAACGAACGAGGCGATATCGTTTATAAATTCTTCGCGCATTTATGAGTCCTCCTTACACTTTAAAAGAACACTGTTATTTTATCATATGTTTTTGTCTTTTATGTGAACAAACCTTATTTCTAACAAAAATTCTAACACAACACGAAATTTAACTATGCATATATCGACAAAATGTATAAAAGGTGAGAAAAAAGAACGTTTTTTTTATTTTTTTATCCGAAAATACGACAAAGACGGCAATACTTCTTGACATTTTACCGACGTATACATATAATATATACGAATGGAAATTTATACATTATGTAAAAAACAAGGAGAGTATAACTGTGCAAAATGAATATATAAAAACAGTGAAATTCGGAGGAAGCTCACTGGCTGATGCAAATCAATTTAAAAAGGTGGCAAACATTGTCCTTGCCGACAAGTCGAGAAGATATGTAGTTCCATCGGCTCCGGGAAGACGATTCGACGGAGACGAAAAGGTCACTGATATGCTTTATACTTGTCACGCGCTAGCATCGAAGGGTCAGAAGATAGATACCGTTTTCGATAAGATACGCGACAGATATAACTCTATAATCGCAGGGCTCGGACTTGCTCTTTCTCTTGACGAGGAATTTGATAATATATACGCTAATATTATGAGCGGTGCGGGAGACAGCTATGCCGCAAGCAGGGGTGAATATCTTAACGGTATTATTCTTGCCGCTTATCTCGGATTTGATTTCGTGGATGCGGCAAGGTGCATATTCTTTACTGAAAACAAACAACTTGATAGCGAAAAGACGAACAGCCTGCTCGCAAAGGAGCTTTCTCTTCACGAGTATGCGGTTATTCCCGGTTTCTATGGTTCTATGCCAGACGGAAGTGTCATCACCTTCTCTCGTGGCGGAAGCGATATTACCGGTTCGGTCGTAGCGCGTGCGGTCGATGCTGACCTCTATGAGAACTGGACCGACGTTTCTGGATTTCTTATGGCAGATCCCCGAATAGTGAAGGATCCTCAGACCATTGATGTTATTACCTATCACGAGCTTCGTGAGCTTGCATATATGGGTGCTACCGTTCTTCACGAGGACGCAATTTTTCCCGTAAGACTCAGCGGAATTCCTATCAATATAAGAAACACCAACCGTCCAGACGATGCGGGAACTATGATAGTTGCAAAAGCAGAAAAGTGCAACACCAAAAACGTCATTACGGGTATCGCAGGAAGAAAAGGATTTTCGGTAATCTCGCTCGAAAAGGATATGATGAACTCCGAGATCGGATTTGGACGAAAGCTTCTTAACGTTCTTGAAAATCACTCGGTTCCCTTTGAGCATCTCCCCAGCGGAATAGATACTATGAGCGCCATCGTCTCAACACACGAGATAGAAAGCTGTCGTGCGGATATTATGCACGAGATCTGTGTCGCTTGCAATCCCGATACCATATATATTGAGGACGGTCTTGCTCTTATCGCGGTCGTCGGACGCGGAATGGTACAGTCTCCCGGTACTGCGGCCCGCCTGTTCTCGGCAGTTGCGGCGGCGGGCATCAATATCAGAATGATAGATCAGGGATCAAGTGAGTTCAACATCATTCTTAGCGTTGAAGAGCACGATTTCGAAGCTGCTCTTAAAGCGATCTACGAGGAATTCGTTAAGTAATGACAGAGCTGTGGAGCTATCTCGCATCCGCAAAAAAGCCGATAGTTATGTACGGAATGGGAAATGGTGCGGATAAAATAATAGCAGTTCTTGAAAAATACGGTATTGAAGTTTGCGACTTCTTCGCTTCGGATGACTTTGTCAGAGGACAGCTCTTTCACGAAAAAAGGGTTGTTTCCTTCTCGCAGATAAAGGAAAAATATGAGGATTTCATAATTCTCGTTTCCTTTGGAAGTCCCAGAAGAGAAGTGCTTGATATAGTATATGAAATGTCCGGCGCTTACGAGCTGTATTCGCCGGACGTTCCTCTTGCAGGAGATAGTCTTTTCAATCTTGATTTTTACGAAAGATCGAAAGAAAAGATTGCTCGCACGAGAGAGCTTTTTGCCGATGAGAGATCAAAAGAGATATTTGATAATATCATTTCGTACAAGCTTAGCGGAAGAATAGAATATCTGAGAAAAGCAATTAGCGATCCCAGCGAAGAGCTTTTGTCGTTTGATAATTATAAAATCACCGTTGACGCGGGAGCGTATAACGGAGATACCGCAAGGGAAATTCTCAGAAGATGCCCGAATATCGAGAAGATAATCTGCCTTGAACCCGATATTAAAAACTTTAAAAAACTCGCGAAATTTTCTCAGGAAAACGAAAAGATTGTTGCCGTAAACGCAGGTGCTTGGGACTGTGAGGAAAAGGTGTCCTTCGGTAGCGCAGGAAATCGAAATTCCAATGCCTTTTCGGGCGGAAAAGAGATCCTTGCTGATATGGTGAGAATAGATACGGTGTCCGATGGATATAGGATAGATCATATCAAATATGACGTTGAGGGCGCGGAAATGAAGGCACTTATCGGAAGCCGAAGGACTATCGAAAACTATAGCCCCGATCTTTTCGTTTCGCTATATCACAGAAGCGAGGACATATTCGAGATACCGCTTTATATAAGCGAAAATTATCCGCAGTACGATCTGTACCTCAGGAGAAGCGAATGTATTCCAGCTTGGGAAATAAATCTTATTGCGGTTAAAAAATAATTATAGGAGAAAAATGTGATGATAGCACTTACCTGCGACAAAATATCGCTTGCTTTCGGAGCAAAGCAGGTTCTTGATAATATATCCTTCTCGGCGCAAGTTGGCGAAAAGATTGGTATCGTTGGCGTAAACGGTGCGGGAAAATCCACGCTTTTTTCTATAATTACCGGAGGTCTCGTCCCCGATAGCGGAAACGTTTACATCGCAAAGGGTTGCTCGCTCGGTTATCTTGCGCAGAATGCGATCGTAGATAGCGACAGAACGCTTTTTGAAGAGATGCTCGAAGCAAAAAGCGAAATGGTGACTCTCGAAGAAAAGATTGCACTCCTTCGCGAAAAAGCAGAAGCGGGAGATGAGAACGCATCTGTCGAGTTTTCTGTTTTACACGAAAAATTCATTGCGGACGGCGGACTCGAATATAAAGGACGCTGCCGCGGAATACTCGCAAGCCTCGGATTTAACGACGATATGCAAAAAATGTCGGTAAACTCACTTAGCGGCGGTCAGAAAACGAGAGTTGCGCTTGCAAGACTGCTTGTCAGAGAACCGGATATAATTCTGCTCGACGAGCCGACGAACCATCTTGACGTCGAAAGCATCGCATGGCTTGAAAAGTTCATTCTCGGCAGTAAAAAGACCTTCCTTATAATATCGCACGACAGATATTTTCTCTGCTCGGTCACGAGCCATACGCTCGAAATAGAGCACACTAGGGTAAAGCTTTATAAGGGAAACTACGATAAATACCTCGAAACCAAGAAAAAGGACAGGGAAGTTCTTGAGCATCAGTATAAAAATCAACAAAAGGAGATCGCGCGTATCGAGGCATATATCGAGCAGCAGAGAAGATGGAACAGAGAGAAGAATATAATAGCGGCGGAAAGCCGTCAAAAGCAGCTTGATAAGATGGTAAAGATAGAAGCTCCAAGTTCTGATCCTGCTAAGATACGAATGAGCTTCGAGCAGTCAGAGGAGAGCGGTGACGACGTTCTTTCGGTCGAAAGGCTCAGTAAAGCCTACCCCGAAAAGGAGCTTTTTCGCGACCTTTCGTTTGAGGTCAAAAAGAGAGATCGACTGTTTATAATAGGCACTAACGGTTGCGGAAAATCAACGCTTATCAAAACTCTGAATTACAAAGAAACCGCAGACGCGGGCCGCTTTGACTACGGATATAACGTAAAGATCGGCTATTACGATCAGGAAAATCAAAATCTTTCACCTGACTCGACCGTCCTTGACGAGCTTTGGAATTGCTATCCCCACCTTACGCAAACAGAAGTGAGAAGCGCGCTCGCGCTGTTTATGTTCAGAGCGGACGATATATTCAAAGAGGTGAGGGTGCTTAGCGGCGGGGAAAAGGCTCGCTTGACATTTGCAAAAATGATGCTCTCGAAAACTAACACACTCTTTCTTGACGAACCGACCAACCATCTCGATATAATGTCGAGAGAAGTGCTCGAGGATGCACTTGAACAGTTTCCCGGAACGATAGTTGCAGTCTCGCACGACAGATATTTTATAAAAAAGCTCGCCACTCGTATCCTCTCCTTTGAGAAGGAAGGAGTTCTCTATTTCGACGGCAGCTACGAAGATTATCTGAGATACAAGGAAAAGACCGCTGATTCCGAGGAAAATGTTACCCCTGCCAAAGTAGAAGACAGTGTATCGGATTCGAAGAAAAAATATCTTTCCGATAAGAAAAACGCGTTGGAAAAGAGAAGGCGCGAACGTAGAATGGTTTTTCTGAACGGTGAGATAGAAAAGACCGAAAAACGTCTTGTTGAAATCGAAAATGAATCTTCGGGAAGTGCATCAACAGATCACGTGCGGCTCACACAACTTTACGAGGAGTCTCAGAAGCTAGAAGAGTATATGCTCCTGTGTATGGAAGAGCTTGAGGAACTTGAAAAAAATTAAAAAGATCAAGACCCGTCAGGGTCTTTTCTTTGTTTTTTTATTGGTATAAACTTCCTGCATTCGGCATATTTTGTGGTATGAAAATAAACAGGAGGAAATGATATACTATGAAAAACAAGATATTTTCGGTGCTTCTTTCTATCACGTTGGTGATCGCTCTACTTTTCTCAAATACAGCATCGATTTTCGCATCCGATGGAGTACTGCCTGATGATGGAAACGGCGAGCAAACAGATGCACCGATAGTTGATACCGAGGTGTCGCTTGACGTCCGTCTTGATCTTGATGCAAAAGCGGCGATACTCATGGAAGCAAAAACGGGGACCGTGCTTTACGAGCAAAATGCAGATGCCGCACTCTCCCCCGCTTCGGTAACCAAAATAATGACTCTTCTTCTCACTATGGAGGCTATGGAATCGGGAGCGTTCAATCTCGACACAGTAGTTACAGCTAGTGAACACGCCGCATCCATCGGAGGCTCGCAGATATATCTCGAAGCAGGCGAGCAGCTCACCGTGCGCGATATGATAAAATCTGTTGTCGTAGCATCTGCAAATGACGTTGCGACTGCACTTGCCGAGCTTGTGAGCGGAAGCGAGGAGCTTTTTGTTCAGAGAATGAATGAGAGAGCGAAAGAACTCGGAATGGCAAACACAAATTTTGAAAATCCCACCGGTCTTGACGATAATACAGTAAATCACGTCACGAGTGCTCGTGACATAGCAATTATGTCGAGAGAGCTTATGCGCCACGAGGTTATTTTCGAGTTCACGAAGATCTGGCAGGATACGATACGAAACGGCGCATTTACACTCACCAATACAAACAGAATGATACGTTATTACAGCGGATGCACAGGACTCAAAACAGGCTCTACCTCAAAAGCGGGATACTGCATAAGCTCGACTGCAGAGCGTGACGGAATGGAGCTTGTAGCGGTTATTCTGGGAGCTTCGACGAGAGACAACCGTAACAAATCGTCGGCAAAGCTTCTCGATTACGGCTTTGCAAATTACGCTTACGTTTCTTTTGAGACCGAAATTCTTGACCCTATAAAAGTATCCTTTGGTACGGTGGATTCAGCTTCTGTTGGATATAAGAGCTTCGGTACGGTCTGTGCAAAGAGCGAAGCAAAGAACGCACAGCGTATCGTTGAGGTGCCCGAAAAGCTTGAAGCCCCGCTAAAAAAAGGAGACATTGTCGGTAAAGTGCGCTATATGTCGGGAGATAAAGAACTCGGTTCGGACAATATCTATGTCTTAGAGGATGTAGAAAGGATAACGATGCCACAAATTTTCGGCAGAATACTGCGAAAATATTTCTTTGTTTAATAAATTTAACAAAATATTCTTGAATATCTCCGATCGATGTAGTATTATATACTTATTATATCATTCGGAGGTATTTTTCTTATGGTACTCAAATTAAAAGACACCTATCTTTCGGGCGTAGTTACTGAGGCAGACTATAAAAGCGTTGAGGGCGATATAAAGCGCGCTCACGAAACTCTTTACTCAAAGAGCGGCGCGGGAAGCGACTTTCTCGGCTGGCAGGATCTTCCTGTAAATTACGATAAAGAAGAGTTTGCAAGAATTCAGAACGCGGCAAAGAAGATCGCCGGGCTCTGCGATGTTTTCGTCGTTATCGGTATCGGTGGCTCTTACCTCGGTGCGAGAGCGGCTATCGAATTCTGTAAGGGCGCAAACTATAATAATCTCAAAAAGGACACTCCCGACATCTATTTTACGGGTAACGATATTTCGGCATCGAATATGTCCGAGCTTCTTGAAATCTGCGAAGATCGCGATATCTGCGTAAACGTTATCTCCAAATCGGGAACTACTACCGAGCCCGCAATCGCCTTCCGTATCTTCCGCGAGCTTCTTGAAAAGAAATACGGCAAGGAAGGCGCAAGAGAAAGAATTTTCGTCACGACCGATAAATGCCGCGGTAAGCTTAAGGAGCTTTCAAACGAGGAAGGCTACGAGACTTTCGTAGTACCCGATGATGTCGGAGGAAGATATTCGGTTCTCACTCCCGTAGGACTTCTTCCCATAGCAGTTGCAGGTATTGATATTCAGGATATGATGAACGGTGCCGCTGACGCGAGAAAAGCATACTCCGAGAGTGACATAAATAAAAACGACTGTTATAAGTATGCAGCAATCCGCAATATACTTTACAGAAAGGGTAAGAGCGTCGAGTTCTTCGTTTCATACGAAAGCTCGCTCATTATGACCGCAGAGTGGTGGAAGCAGCTTTACGGTGAGAGCGAGGGCAAAGGGGGTAAGGGCATACTTCCCGCATCGGTTGCCTTCACGACCGACCTTCACTCTATGGGTCAGTTTATTCAGGAGGGAAGCAGAATAATGTTCGAAACGGTCGTCGACCTCGTAAACTCGAACCGTTCTGTCGAAATTCCTTACGACGAGGCAAACTCGGACGGACTTAACTTCCTTGCAGGTAAGGATATGCACGACGTCTGCCGTACCGCGTTTAAAGCTACTGCTATCGCTCATACTGACGGAAATACTCCGAATATAATTCTCGAGCTTGAACGCCGCGGCGCTTATGAGTTTGGTCATCTCGTGTATTTCTTTGAGCTTGGATGCGCTATTTCGGGCTACACTCTAGGCATAAATCCCTTCGACCAGCCGGGTGTTGAAGAGTATAAGAAGAATATGTTTGCGCTCCTCGGTAAGCCGGGTGCGGAAAATGAGGCACGCCGTCGCGAACTTGAAGCAAAACTGTAAAATATTTTTTACATTGACCCAAACGATTATTGACATATTTACAATATTATGTTAAAATAATACTCGAAAGAGGAAAACTCTTCACAATAAACCAAATTCTTTTATATCAGGAGGACAAAATGGGAAAGATGATTAAACTTGTTGTAGGTCTCAAAGGCTCCGGAAAAACCAAGACTCTTATTGAGCGCGCAAATGCAGCTGCAGAGGAAACTAAGGGTAGCGTAGTTTGCATAGAGAAGGGTGATAAGCTCATTCACGAAATAAAGTATCAGGTTCGTCTCGTTGACACCGATGAATATAACGTAACTACGGCAGCTTCGCTGTACGGATTTATTGCGGGTATGTACGCAAGTAACCACGATATCACTTCTGTTTTCGTTGATTCTGCTCTCAAAATTTGTGGCAACGATATGGCTACCTTTGAACAACTCGTTCTCGAACTCGATAAGCTCTCAGAGAAGAACTCTTTTGAAGTATTTATGACTTCTTCCTGCACCGCAGAAAGTCTTCCCGAATCGATCAAAAAGTATCTTTGAGAAGTAAGCCCAACATAGTACTATTTCCAAAAAGTTAAGGAACTTTATATGAAAAATAAAATCAAAGTGGCAATCTATGGCTACGGCAATATAGGCCGTGGCGTAGAAGCCGCAATTTCTAAATGCCCCGATATGGAACTTGTGGCGATATTCACTCGCAGAGACCCGTCGAGTGTGAAGGTGCACGGAGTAAACGTTCCTGTCTTCCGCGCACAGGATATTCCTTCTTTTAAGGATAGAATAGATGTGGTCATTCTTTGCGGAGGAAGCGCTACCGATCTCCCTGTCCAGACGCCTGACCTTGCAAGAGATTTTTGCGTAGTCGATAGCTTTGATACACACGCAAAAATTCCCGAGCATTTTGCAAATGTTGATCAGGCAGCAAAAAAAGGCAGAAGGACTGCTATAATATCATCGGGTTGGGATCCCGGTCTGTTCTCGCTTATGCGTCTCTATTCAGAGGCGGCAGTTCCAAATGGAGAAAGTTACACGTTTTGGGGCAGAGGAGTAAGTCAGGGTCATTCTGATGCGATACGGCGAATAGACGGCGTTAGGGATGCGCGGCAGTATACCGTTCCGATCGCAGCGGCAATTGAAGCCGTAAGATCGGGAGACACGCCAAAACTATCCGTGAGGGAAAAGCACGAAAGAGTTTGCTATGTCGTAGCGGAACAGGGCGCAGACCTTACGCGTATTGAGCGCGAGATAAAGGAAATGCCGAACTATTTTGCCGATTATAATACCACCGTGAATTTTATAAGTGAGGAAGAGCTGAAAAGAGATCACTCGAAGCTTCCTCACGGAGGTTCTGTTATTAGAAGTGGCAAGAGTGGCTTTGATAATGAGAATACGCATATCGTTGAGTTTTCGTTAAAGCTTGATTCCAACCCCGAATTTACGTCTGGAATGCTCGTGGCGTCCGCAAGAGCGGTCTGCCGCATGCGCGAAGAGGAAATGTACGGTTGCAAGACTCTTTTCGACGTTCCTCCGGCATATTTCCACCCGATGACCCAAGACGAGCTCAGAGAAAAGCTGCTTTGATAAGGTATAAATTAAATGAGAAAATCCACGATTTTATCGTGGATTTTTTTCGTCTTTTTTCGATGGGAGCTGTGCAAGTATAACGGCTATAAACATTATAACAGAGCCTATAAGTTCTCTGATTGTCGGTATCTGACCTAGTATAACGAGCGCGGAAAGTACGGCGAACACCGACTCACAGCTCATAAGCAAAGATGCGAGCGTCGGGTGTAGGTTTTTCTGTGCCACTATTTGTAGAGTAAACGCTACGCCACTTGACATGACGCCCGTATAAAGCAGGCTTTTCCAAGCGGGAAGGATCATAGAGGGATCGGGCTTTTCAAGCAGTATTGCAGGGATCACCGTAACGAGCGCACAGAAGAGAAATTGCAGACAGGAAAGCAAAACTCCGTTGGTTTCCTTTACGAAATAGTCTGCGGCAAGTATCTGCGCGGCAAATCCGAAGGCGCAGATGATAAGCAAAATGTCGCCCGTAGCGACGGTAAAACCCTCGCCAACCGACAGAAGATAGAGTGCGACTATCGCAAGTCCTACAGATATCCAAAGTCTCGGGATTATCTTTTGTCTGAAAAACAGTCCGAAGATCGGAACGATCAGAATATACATGGTCGTTATAAATCCTGCTTTGCCAACATTTCCGCCGCTTTCGGTGAGATGCAGTATTCCGTACTGCTGAGTTACCATGCCGATAACGAGGAAAACTCCGCAGATCGCGCCTCCGATAAGAGCACGCTTTATCTTATGCGTGTTTTGGGGAACGATTGGCGCTCCATAAGCATTGTTTTTTTGTGTCCTCTGCATAACAAGCAGAACGGGTATCAAAGCTAAAAATCCGATGAATGATCGAATGCACACGAAGGAAAGCGGTCCGATATGCTCCATTCCGAGGCTTTGTGCAATAAATGCGCTTCCCCATATAAACGCCGCAAGCAAGAGAAGCAGGGAAGACGTGATCTTTTTTGAATTCATTTTTGTTTTGTCAGAAAATCTTTTTGAAAAAAGGCTTTCCGACACCTTTCGAAAAAACTTTTCTAAAAGTGAGTGTGAGAAACTGAATTATATGATAACGTTTGTAATGATTGGGGTCTTTTTGAAAAAGGTTTTCCAGTTGATTTGCCGCACAAATCAATTTCACCTTCTCCAAAAACTTTAGTAAAAGAACTAATATATAATTTATATATTAAGCTTTACCACAATAGTTACAGTATATGCGGTACTCAAAAGATAAAGAAAGGTCTTACACAGACCTTTCTTTATCTTTATATGCGTATTTTAATAATTGTTTCTTATTTTTTTGCGTACTATGAAGAATACGGCGAAGAAGACAAGGGTTGCAACTATAACCGCGCACATAACGTATATCGTAGGACTTACTTCTATATCAGATTTGAGATCCTCCCAAAGTGTGTTTATTAGAGCAAGCTTTTCGTTTGTGAGGTTGACGTATGCCGTCGCATTTACGCTTTCGGTACCGTACATCTTCTCGTATCCGTCCTCTTTGATTTCGCCCATATATTCGATATATGATTCATTTTCGCGGACAAGTCGGTTGGGAGATGCATAGTAGGTGTATTCTGCATTTGCGATAGCAGGCTCCTCTGAGAGCATAAAGTTGATATATCTCTCTGCGACAAGCTTGTTTTCACTGTCTTTCGGGATACACATAGCATCAACGTAGAGGTTCGTGCCCTCGTTTGGATAGTAGAATTCGAGATCGTTATTTTCCTCGTACATCGCAAGGAAATCTCCTGCATAATACGCCGCGATAGCAGCAGAACCGCCCTCCATCTTGTTGAAGATCTCGTCCATAACATAGCCCTGAACGATGTCCTTTTGCTCTTTGAGCTTATCAAGTGCGCGTTTCCATTCGCTAACATCGTCAGTATTTACGTCAATGCCGAGATAATACTGAGCCGTACCCAGCGCGTCGCGTGAGTTGTTAAATTGCAGGATATTTCCGCTGTAATCCTTATCCCACATAAGCGACCACGAGCCAATATCCTCGTCGTCGGGATCGACCATGGTAGTGTTATAGATAATACCTATCATGCCGTAAAAATATGGAACAGAATAGATATTACCCTTGTCGTAATAGTCATACTTAGCGTCTTTGCCGTAGAATTCGGGAACGATATTTTCAATATTCGGAATATTTGAGTAATCAAGAGGATATAGCATATCCTCTGCTATAAGACGCTCGATCATATAGTCCGACGGAACTATGACATCGTAACTGACCGCACCGCTTGAAAGTTTAGCGTACATATCCTCGTTTGAGGAATAGGTCGAATAAGTTACTTCGACTCTTTCTCCGTAAGTCTCAAAGTACCATTTTTCAAACTCCTCGTTGACGTCAAGTGAACCTTCCGAGCCGTCTGAGATATATTCGCCCCAGTTGTAAACGTAGAGCGTTTTGACCTTGTTGTCCTTTTTTTTGTCCGAACAGGATACGAAGGAAATCGACATAGAAATCAACAGAGCTGCTAAAAGAATAGCAGAGAGTATGCTTTTTACAGTAGATCTCATTTCGCACCTCCTGAGCTCTTTTTTCTCTTTACGTAGGTCACACGCTTGTCGGATACCGACCCCGCAAAGTTGACGATAAGCAGTATCGCGAGAATTATCGCGACGATGAGCGCGCAGAGAGCATACATACTGAATTTGACATTGTGAACAGTCTGGTTGTAAACGTAGAGGGGAAGCGTCTGAAAAGTTGGAGAGCTTACGAAATGACTTATTACGAAATCGTCTAGAGACATCGTAAATCCGAGCATAAGTCCGGATATTATTCCGGGTACTATCTCGGGAAGCTCTACCGAGAAGAATGCGCGCGCAGGCGTACAACCCAGATCCTGCGCCGCCTCGGAAAGAGATTTGTCAAGCTGACTGAATCTCGGAGTGACCGAAAGCAGGACATAGGGAAGGTTGAAGGTGGTGTGCGCCACGAGCATAGTGCCGAAGCCCATAAAGTTATTTGCCTTTATGATAGTTGCTACCGCAACGAAAAGGAGCATCATCGAAACTCCGGTTACAATATCGGGGTTCATCATAGGAATATTCGTGATCGATTGTACTGAGCCTTTTATGACTTTGCTTTTCATATGGTGCAGTCCAAGCGCGGCGAAGGTTCCGATCACGGTTGCGATAAGAGAAGACAGAATTGCCAGAACGAGAGAGTTTTTGAGTGCGGTAAGAGCTTCCTCGTCATTGAAAAGCTCTTCGTACCAAGTAAGTGAGAAACCGGTAAATTCTGAAAGACTTCCGCCGTCGTTGAATGAGAATATGATGAGTACGGCAATAGGAGCGTATAACAGGGCAAATATAAGGAAAATATATCCACCCGACAGGAATTTTTTCATATTACTATACCTCCTTCGTCGTCCGAGAACTTATTCATTATCCATACAGAAATTAGAATAAGAATCATCATAACCAGAGATATTGCCGCGCCTACGTTGTAGGTGCTCGTGTTTTTGAAAAGACGCTCAATGGTATCACCTATAAGATCTATCTTGCCCGCACCGAGCTTCTGCGAGATATAGAACGTGCTTATAGAGGGGACGAAGACCATCGTGATCCCCGAAATAACACCCGAAACTGTGAGAGGCATAATCACCTTGGTCATTGTTTTTATCGGGTTGCATCCGAGATCTGCTGCCGCCTCGATATATCTCTTGTCGAGCTTGGTCATAGCGGTAAAGATCGGGAGAACCATATAGGGCAGGAAATCGTATACCATACCGAGTATAACTCCGAAATCGGAGCCTACGATATAAAGCTTGTCAAGCCCAAGATTTTCGAGGAAAGCGTTGAGCAGTCCGCCGTTGTCAAGTAGTGCCATAAGCGCGTAGGTTCTGATAAGCAGGTTGCACCACATAGGGAGCATAATGAGCACTATAAGGATCTTCTGTGTCTTCGGCTTGGCTTTTGCCATAAAATATGCGAGCGGATATCCGATAATAAGGCATATTACGGTCGCGATAAGTGCAAACGCTATCGAAAGAATGAACACGTTTGAATACTGTGAAAGAGAGGTTATATTAGAAAACGAGAAATTTCCGCTTTCGTCGGTAAAGGCAAAATAAAGAACGAAGAGCATCGGCGCTACGATGAACATTATTGCCCATACAATATGGGGTGCCGCCGCTATCTTTTGAAATACGGATCTTCCTTTCATTCGGCGTCGCCCTCCGTGTCCACCCCTTCGGTGGGATCAGAGAGCATATCCAGCTCGTCAGAGAAGGAAGAATAGTCGCCGAACATATCCGAAAATTCGGATTTGTTCATTATGTGGATAGCGTCCGGCTCGATATAAAGACCTATGTGTTCGCCCTGTGCAACGAAATCGGTGGTCTGTATCATCCATTTAAAGCCGTTTATATCAACTATAATTTCCCAGTGAACACCCTTGAAGGTTACCGAGGTGACGGTGCCGTTTAGCATACCCTTGTCGGGAGCTACCACGTCAACATCTTCGGGACGAACTACGACGTCGACAGGCTGATTTTTCTCAAATCCTTTGTCAACGCAGTCAAAGGTGTGACCCGAAAAACGAACCTTGTAGTCTGAGATCATAACTCCGTCAACGATGTTACTTTCTCCGATAAAGTCAGCAACAAAGGCGTTTTCGGGTTCGTTGTATATATCTGTGGGAGATCCGATCTGCTGTATCTGTCCTTTTTCCATAACTACGACGGTGTCGGACATCGAGAGGGCTTCTTCCTGATCGTGAGTGACGTAGATGAAGGTTATACCGGTCTTGGTCTGAATATTTTTAAGTTCGTTCTGCATATCTTTGCGTAGCTTTAAGTCGAGCGCTCCGAGAGGCTCGTCGAGAAGAAGAACGCGAGGCTTGTTCACAAGTGCGCGCGCAATAGCGACTCTTTGCTGCTGACCGCCAGAGAGAGTGTTTACACGCCGTTTTTCAAATCCCTTCAAATTAACGAGAGCGAGCATTTCCTTTACGCTTTCGCGGATAACGTCCTCTCTTTCTTTTTTTAGACGCAGACCGAAAGCGATATTTTCAAAAACATTCAAATGGGGGAAAAGTGCATATTTCTGAAAAACCGTATTTATGTGTCTTTTGTGAGGCGGGAGATCGTTTATAAGCGCTCCGTCAAAATAGACATTTCCGCTATCGGGATTTTCAAAACCGCCTATGATTCGGAGAGTGGTCGTCTTTCCGCATCCCGAGGGACCGAGCAGAGTCACGAATTCGTTGTCGTGAATTTCAAGACTGACGCCACCGAGCACTTGCTCGCCGTCAAAGCTTTTGGTTAGATTTTCAATCCTTACTACAACATTTGAACTCGGTACAAGATTTTCTTTCATTCTACTTCATAAAACCTCCGTGGATTTGTTATTTTGAATTTGGTGTTTTATCATTGTGAAAATACAGCATATTATAACAGATATTTCGTTTAATTGCAACAGTTTTTTTAAAATATATTCAAGCATCTGATATGTTAAGCAATTTTTTTGAAACAAAGGGTCGAAAAATGTAAAAAATAAGGCAAAATGGGAACTTTTCAATCAAAGTTCCCATTTTAAATTAAGTTGTAAGTCGGAGCATTAATAGCAAAATTTATTCCTGTGTTTTGAATTCGAAATTTACATTTTCATTTCCCTTGTCGAGCGGACCGTTATCTACGCCTATTGAAATCTCATTGAAGTCGGATTCGTATCCGCTGAAAGAAACGAGCTCTACGCTGTCGCATCCCGAAAAAGCCCTGATGCCTATGGTGGATACTGATTTAGGAAGAGTAATCGTCTTTATCGACGAGCAGTTCTGGAAGCAGTAGGTTCCGATGTATATGAGGCTCTCTGGGAATACGATATCTTCGAGTGAAGAGCAACCCGAAAAAGCACCCTTGTCTATGCTTTCTATCTCACTCGGGAACGTGATCTCTTTGAGCGAGGTGCAACCGTAGAAGCAGTACGCCTTTATCTCTGTGAGAGAGCGGGGCAGCGTCACACTTTCAAGCGAACTGCAACCGTAAAATGCATTTTCGCCTATCTCGACGATGTAGTCCGAGATCTTCACTCTCTTTAAAGTGTCAAAATCTTTGAAAGCATTTTCTTTTATCGACCTGACTAGCGTGTTTTCGAAAACATCGGGAATAACGATATTTCCATCGCCTGTGTATTCTTCTTTGCTAAAGGAGAGAACGCCGTCCTTTGAAATGAAAAACCACGGAGCATCCCTTTCATCCATTACGGTAAGCTCGCCGTATGTCACTGGATATATCTCGTCAAGAAGCTTCTGCTTTTTTATAAGGTCCTTTAAAAATGTGTTGTAGCAGATGAGAAAAATGAGAAAGATCGAGAGAATAGCTATTGTCACCGAGTATATCTTTATTTGTATAGAATCGCTTTTTTTCTGTTTTGCTTCGCGTTCCTCTTTTTCGCATCTCTCGCGAATGCGTCTTTCATTGGCTTCCTTTATTTCGAGCTCATCGGCTGTTTTCTGATACTTTTCAGCAAGTATACTCGAATCTCTGTAACCGCCTATGGACCGCAAAATTTCAGCACTCTTGGCGTAGCTTTCGCTTGTTTGAGTTGGATTTGTTGCACGGCGATATATATTTTCAAGAAAATCCGAGTCGTATAATGATAAGGTTTTTCTTCTTTCGGCGATAGCCGCGGCAATTTCGGAAAGTTCATTTTTTCTTTCATTGTCTGCGAATGCGAGCGCTTTTATAAAATCCTCGTGCTCCGAAATATCTATCGCGGTGACTTTGAGGGAGTTCTCCGAGGTCATTTCAAGTTCGGCAAGAAGCCGTCCGAGATATGCGTCGGACAGAGAGGGATCCTCGCTTATTATCGTGGAAAATATCTGCTTTGCCTCTTCAAATCTGCTTTGTGAAAGAAGCGCCTGCGCCTCTGTTATTTTGCTTGCTTCGGGCATTTTATCTGTCCTTTCGGTAAACGTTTTACTTGAAACATTATACAACCGTTAAAAGCGGTTTGTCAAGCGGATTTTGTTAATGTTTTTTGCTTTATTGTAAATAACTCCTGATTTCCGGCGTAAAAAGACTCGCCGTACAAGCTTTTTTAATAAAACGCCTTGTGCAAGTTAAACAAAGGCGCAGAGTAAGAATTATATACCTTCACGTATTGACAATTTTTACCTGACGTGATATAATGTGGTTGAGGATATAAGGAAAAGATTTTCGGCTTAGTGCCGCGGCAAAATACCAAATTATTAATATTGTCAGCAAATATCGCACGTAAGCCACCCTTTAAAGAGGACTTATGTGCTTTTTTAGTTCTTACAAATAATTACAAATAAAAATTGTGT
>JAZUQQ010000046.1:0-3548 GCA_045605765.1 Eubacteriales bacterium
CCGATACGTCCGAATGCGTGGGCAATCAGAATACTACACGGGAGCAAAGAAATGACTTCATACAGCCTTGTCGTGTATTTCTTTCTGAATATGAAATATATCGCGAGGAAACAAGCAACACCTCCGATAAGACCTCCGATAAATGTCATTCCGCTTCCCAGCTCAAAACCCGCAGATGGATTTTTTATGTAGTTGTAGGTCGATTGGAACAGCGTGGCAAAGCCAAAGCCAACAACAATGGATGCGATTCCGTTATAGAATATAAAATCTGTAAAGCTCGCATCTACACTCTTCTTTTTCGTCAGATAAAAGAGCATAAGGAATGCGCACAATATGCCGACGGCGATCATTACACCGTACATATGGATATTTAAGAATATAGGATCGGGTAACATATATCATCCTCCAAATCTTTATAATTCTATTATATCACTTGACATCTCATAAGTAAAATAGTATAATATTATATAGTTTATATTTGATTTATTATGAGGTGGCATATGACACTCCGACACTTGAAGGTATTTGTTGCCGTTTGCGAGAACGGCGGTATCACAAAGGCAGCCGAAGCTCTGCATATGGTTCAGCCTGCGGTCAGCACGACCATCGCAGAGCTTGAAAAATATTATAAGGCTTCGCTTTTTGACCGTATCAATCAGCGTCTTGTAATAACCGAGCTTGGAAAGGAGCTTCTTGTCAAGGCAAAAAGCATTCTTGCTCAGTTCGAGGATTTTGAAGAAACCGCTATGCTCGGCGGACAGAACCCAAAGCTTCGCATCGGTTCTTCGTTGACACTTGGCAAAACGATATTACCGTCCTTTTTGACGAGAATAAAAGAAAAGCTCCCTCAGCTTGAGCCTACCTTCATCATAGACAAAACTGCCGTGATTGAAGCGAAGCTCGAATGCGGAGAGCTTGATTTCGGTATCGTAGAGGGAGATATACATTCAGAACACTTAAAAAAGCTGCCTCTTGGCGAGGATCGGTTGATTGCGGTCTGTTCTCCCGACTATTCCGCACCGTCCAAAATTTCGCTTGGTGAGGCTATCCGCTATCCTTTTCTCTTACGTGAGCGCGGAAGTGCCTCGCGCGATCTGTTTGACGGTGTACTTGCTGAAAAGCATTTTTCCGTAAGGCCGTTTGTGGAATCCGTCAGCAATGAAGCTTTGATTGCCTTCGCCGCGGCAGGTCACGGCATTGCCGTTTTGCCGGAAGGAATTGTTGGCGAAGCGATAAGTCAAGGTATTCTAAAATCTCTTACTATTGCCGATGCGTCAATGACAAGAACGCATTATCTTCTCATACACAAAAATAAGCGCTTCAACACCTTATGCCAAGCGGCGTTTGACCTACTTATCCAATGAGTTGAACAATCACATTGAAAGCCCTCGCTCCATTTCGGAACGAGGGCTTGATTTATCAATATTGATAAGAATATTTGTCATCTTGCATCTGCTTTATTTTTACACCGAATATATCTTCGATAATGGGTAAGTTGCAGAGTTCACTCGGTGTTCCGCAAGCAATGATTCCTCCATTGTTCATCACGGTAAGCGTATCCGAAAAATCAAAGGCGAGTGGCAGATCGTGCATCACGGTCACGATCCCCTTGCCGTTATCGGAAAGCTGTTTTAACAGCCTCATCAATTCAAGCTGATGAGCGATATCAAGATAGGTGGTAGGCTCGTCCAGAAGAATGTAATCGGTATCCTGCGCAAGTGCCATTGCTATGTAGGCGTTCTGACGCATACCGCCGGAAAGCATAAACAGCGGCTTTTCTGCAAAATCTGCAATTCCTACCTGTTCCATAGCGGAGTACGCAATTTCTCTGTCGCGGCTTGTATATTTTCTTGGATAGCTGAGATAAGGAAATCTACCGTGAAGCACCATTTGCATAACCGTCATATCGGGAGTGTTCTTTCCTTGCGAGAGATATGCGATCTTTTTGGCAATCTCGTTTCTGCTCATTGTAAGGAGATTTTCGCCGTCAACAGTGATCTCACCGCCTGACAGTGGCAAAATGCCGAGTATAGCTTTGAGCAGCGTGCTTTTTCCGCATCCGTTTACGCCGATGATACTCGTCAGCTTACCTTTTTCAAAAAATGCGCTTACGTCGTTAAGCACCGTCTGTTTTCCATATCCTGCTGATATACGATCCAGTTCAAGCATTTCTGTGTCCTCCTTTTCCTTTGAGCAGAATGAAGATAAAGAAAGGAGCACCAAGGAATGCCATAATGATTCCCACGGGCAGCTCATACGGTGCGAAGACTACTCTCGCCAGCGTATCGCATAGTGAAACGAAGCCCGCGCCAAACAAAGCGCACAGAGGCAACAGATGCTTTGACTCCGATGTGGATATTCTTCTCACTGCGTGCGGCACTAAAAGTCCTACGAAGGAAAGCAGACCGCAAACGCTGACTGCCGCACCTGCCAACAGTGCGGAAAGCAGTAAGAATATTACGCGCATCACGTTCGTATTCATTCCAAGCCCTTTGGCGTTTTCGTCACCAAGAGTCAGCACGTCAAGCTCGTTTGAAAATGTCAAGAGTATCAAGACGGATATTAAAACGATCACTGTGGCAGGTATCAGCTTTGCGTAAGTCACCGATGAAAAGTCACCGATCTTAAAATCGAGACTCTGTATACTGATCTCGGGAGCAAAGGTGGTGACGGTATCGGATATCGCGCCGAGCAAGGCGTTCAGCGCTACGCCCATCAATATGACCGTTCCTCTTGAAGCCCCCCATTTTCTTGCTCCGAGACTGACAAGCATCACGGTCAAGAATGCACCGACAAAAGCAAACAGAGAGAGCCTCCAGCCACCTATGATACCCAATGCCGAGCCAATAGTGACAGCAAGACCTGCACCCGCATTTACACCGATAATGCTCGGAGATGCCAATCGGTTCGCAAGCACGCCTTGAATGACCGCGCCTGACACGGCGAGCGCCATACCGCATATAAGACTTCCAAGAACTCTCGGCAATCTGACGTATAGTAATATTCTTGCCTCGGGACTCTGCATATCTCCCGCTATAAGCGACGAAAGCATGTCCGAAAGCCTCAGCTCCGATGATCCGAAAAGCACACCGAGAACGGCAGCAAGAAGCAATAAAAGGATCGCTATACCGTATATATATCCTATCTTATTTTTTCGTAAGCTTATCATAAAGTATTCCGTATGACTCTGCCCATCTGTCGTTCGGCTTCAGATTGAACAGCGTTTTGTCCATTACGTGCAATCTGCCGTTCTTTACCGCATCGAGCGAACTCAGGGCGGGGTTCTCCTTCATCAAATTCTCAAGTGACTTTTCTGCCGCCTCAGTATCACTTCCCATCGTCACCACAAAAATATGGTGTGGCTCTTCCCGAATGATCGCTTCCACACTCAAATTTTCAAGCAAGCTCGTGTTACTGTCGGCAATATTGATACAGCCCATATCGTGAAGCATTTCGCCAAGGATCGTTCCACTGCTGCCTTTTGCCTTTACAAAGCTTGAAGCGGCTCGCAGCAATAGGACTTTTCGTTCATCTTCGGGAATATCTGA
>JAZUQQ010000047.1:0-1655 GCA_045605765.1 Eubacteriales bacterium
CCGTGAGGATGGTCAGTATACGCCCCTTGAAGCAAAGCTGCTTGACCTTGCACTCGTTCTCCATGCAGAGCACGGCGGTGGAAACAACTCAACCTTTACAACGCACGTGGTAACGTCGTCGGGAACAGATACCTATTCTGCGATTTCCGCCGCGCTTGGCTCACTGAAAGGCCCGCGCCACGGCGGCGCAAACATTAAGGTTATGCAGATGTTTGACGATATGAAAGCGAATATTGATACAAAAGACAAGGATGCGGTGAAGGATTATCTCGTCAGACTTCTCGACAAGCAAGCATTTGACAAAGCAGGACTCATATATGGTATGGGACATGCCGTTTACTCACTCTCCGATCCCAGAGCAGATATTTTGCGGTACTATGCCGAGCAGCTTTCGATAGAGAAAGGACTGCACGAGGAATTTGAGCTTTACCAAACGGTTGAGAAGATGGCTCCCGAGATCATTGCAGAAAAGCGCAAAATGTATAAGGGTGTCAGCGCGAACGTGGACTTCTATTCGGGTATGGTCTATAAAATGCTCGGACTGCCTTATGAGCTTTTCACACCCATCTTCGCCATTGCACGAATCGCAGGATGGAGCGCGCACCGTATGGAAGAAATACAGAACGCGGGCAAGATCATACGTCCTGCTTACATAAACGTAAAAGAAGAAACAGAATATGTATCCTTGAAGGATAGATAAGAACAGCCCTCGTTCCGAAAGGAGCGAGGGATTTTATCTATATTCTTGAGCAGTTCATAAAATTGTGATATAATATACTAAAAATACTGAGAAACACGAAAACACAACCAATAGTCGAGAATTTTTCAAAAAATCCCCTTGCGTGAGGTATTGCTTGTTACGCTGCGTAATGTTGTATAATGGGCTCTGGGAGGTGATAAGCTATGTCAAAATATACGACGGGAGAAATTGCAAAGCTCTGCGGAGTATCGGTGAGAACGGTTCAATATTATGATGATCGAGGCATTCTCGTGCCGAGCGAGCTTTCTGAGGGTGGTCGCAGGCTCTATACAGAGGACGACTTAAAGCGTATGCACATTATCTGTTTTCTACGTGAAGCCGGACTTCCCATTAACAGTATTTCTGCTTTGTTCGCTGAGGAAAATCCCGAGAATATCATTTCAATACTGCTTGAACAACAGGAACAGGTTCTGAGAGAAGAACTCTCCGAGCGTCAAGCAAAGCTTGACTTGATTGAGGGGATTAAGCGTGAACTGAAGGAGCTTGATACTTTCTCCGTTGAATCTATCGGTGATATAGCACACGTTATGAAACAAAAAAATAAGCTTTCAAAAATGCGCCTGACTATGGTGCTTACGGGAATTCCCGTGACCGCACTGCAATGGACGTCTATCGTTCTGTGGATCACAAACGGTCTTTGGTGGCTGTTCGTGATATGGGCCTTTGTGGCAATTCCGTGGGGAATCTGCATATCTAAATATTATTTTAATCACGTTGCCTATATCTGCCCCGAATGTCACGAGGTGTTCAAGCCAAAAATGAAGGAAGCATTATGGGCATATCACACACCGAAAATGCGCCGTCTGACCTGCCCCAAATGCGGTCGCAAGGGGCTTTGCGTTGAGGTGTATGCGGAAAAGGAGGATAAGAAATAATGGATAAGATTATGGAATTC
>JAZUQQ010000048.1:0-57663 GCA_045605765.1 Eubacteriales bacterium
GCACTTTTGTCTACCGACAAAGGTGCGTTTTTTGAATGATGTTTGCCTTCGGCAAATGATGTTGGGCTACGCCCAATGATGTTCGCTTCGCGAATGATGCGTGGCTTCGCCACATTTTGGGGCAAACATCGCATCATTGCGAAACGCAGTGGAGCAACATCATATTTGCGAAGCAAATGCATCATATCGCCGCAAGGCGATGCATCATTTGACAAACATATGAATTTATTATATAATATTGGAAAAGGAGGTGCGACTATGAAAGAAAACAAACTCGTCGAGCTTTCAATGGAATTTTCCGTTGACATTATAAATCTCGTTAAATTTCTAAAATCAAATCACGAAACTATCATCGCTAACCAAATCGGCAGAAGCGGCACCTCAATTGGCGCAAACATTCATGAAGCGCAGTATGCACAAGGAACAAAAGACTTTATCTCCAAATTTGAAATTGCTCTCAAAGAAGCAAGCGAAACTGGGTATTGGCTTGAACTGTTATATAGGACAAAGTATATAGATGAGCAGACTTTCAAAGCACTATCCTCTAAATGTACCTCGTTGCGAGTTATGCTCATCGCTTCTTGCAAAACTGCAAAGGAGAATGCGAAATGAAAAAACTGTTATGTATCATTTTTACTTGCGCAATTTTGCTGTCTTTTTCCTCTTGCTCGTTAGCGGAAAGATTTGCCGGGGATATGAGCCAACTCGATTATGACGAAGATCATAATTTGTTGTATAACGATAATGCTTATTATCGTGCTGATGATCGTTTTGGGGTGAGAACAGGCGAAAACGATAAAGTTATTGAGCTTGGTTGGCAATCTCAGTTTCCCTTCTTTTCCGATATGCACTACTACGCTTTTGATGAGGATAATCCGTTATTCATTTTTTGCGAAAATGGAGAATCTACGTTATACAGTAAAGGTGTATACGTAAGATCGGATTACGATCTTTATACCCAAGTATATGCTGTAGAGAACTCTAATATTGAGATTCCTCTTGTATCGGCTATGACACAAAGTGATGTTGAAACTACAGCGATAGATCACAAAACGTATATATACCTGAAAATGTTTTTGAAAGATGATCCTCGCATACAAATAGAGCTATCTGGTCCATATCAATATAATGATAATTGGTATTTTATACATACGGGCGAAACTTGGCTTATAAGCGATGAGTTCGTTGCAATGCTAAAAGCAAATAACATTGTAAGCGAATGAATCTCTGTTTCCTTTGATGTAATTCGAATCGGACACCTTTTGTTCGCAATTACCTTTGTTTAGACACCTTTTATCACGTTTAAGGCAAAAAATCCAAGTCGAAAGACTTGGATTTTTTCATTTGTGCCGCAAGGCACAACATCATTTGACCGAAGGTCAACATCATATCGCCGTCGGCAATTTTACCTCGATTTTTGACCTTTCATTTCGTTTAAGGTAAAACAAAAAAACTTGTTTGGTCTGATTCTCATAAGGATAATAGGCGCCCCGACAGACATTAAAAATCTGTCGGGGCTCTTATTATACTATTCGATAAATTGGAAGTTAGCTAATTCTTATTGTATGCGATTGAAACTTCCTTGTCTTTCATTTCCGAAGCTCTAATAATAACAATTACTGCATCTTCGTTCCAAGAAATAGACTCTATGTTGTATTCACTCGCATTTACACCGTCATCGAAAAGTTGAGCCGATACACGCTCTATGATCTTACCGTCGTGATCTTTAAGGGTTAATCTGATGTCCGTCGGACCGAAAGACCATTCCGGATCGCCCATTTGTTCAAAAACAAGTGAATAATTCCCGTCCGGACTGTTGTAGGTTGCGATTTCCTTTGGGAGCATAAAATTAAATGCACCGTTCCAAAGAGCGCTAATAAAAAGGCCAGCTCCAATTATGAAAGCAACTGCTATTGATAATATTATCAATATAATTTTCACTGTTTTGCTCATATCTTTTTTCACTCTATGAGAAGTATGCTAAAAGCAAGTGATTTTTATTTTTCTTTGTTTTTTCAGTCAAGATCGAAATCGGCATCATCAAGGAGAAGCTCGTCTCCGCCTGCCGCGATAGCAGCATCGCCTGCATTTCTGATCTTTTCTTCAACCTCTGCCATAACGTCGGGGTTTTCTTCGAGATAAATGCGCGCCTTTTCTCTTCCCTGTGCGATCCTCTCGCCGTTGTAAGAAAACCACGCACCACTCTTTTCAATAATTTCCATGTCACAGCCGATATCGAGTACCTCGCCTACCTTTGAGATACCCTTTCCGTAAATAATATCGAACTCTGCAGTCTTGAAAGGAGATGCGACCTTGTTCTTTACGACCTTGCAACGTGTACGGTTTCCGTACATCTCGCTTCCGTTTTTAAGAGTTTCGGTGCGGCGGACGTCAATTCTGACCGATGCGTAATATTTAAGCGCGTTTCCGCCAGGCGTCGTTTCGGGATTTCCGTACATAACGCCCACCTTCATACGAAGCTGGTTGATGAAAATAACTATGCAGTTAGTCTTGGATATCGAGCTTGTGAGCTTACGAAGTGCCTGCGACATAAGTCTCGCTTGAACAGCAACCTGAGACGAGCCCATCTCGGCATCGACCTCCTGCTGGGGAACAAGAGCCGCTACCGAGTCGATTACCACGATATCGACCGCGCCCGAGCGCACAAAAGCCTCGGTTATATCGAGCGCCTGCTCTGCGCTGTCCGGCTGAGATACGAGAAGATCGTTAGTCTGAATTCCAAGCGCCGCCGCGTAAACGGGATCGAGAGCGTTCTCGACGTCGATATATGCCGCGATTCCGCCCTTTTTCTGAACCTCGGCAACGCAGTGGAGTGCCAGAGTCGTCTTTCCCGACGATTCCGGTCCGTATATTTCGATTATTCTTCCTTTGGGAAGTCCACCGATACCGAGTGCAAGGTCGAGTGTCAGCGAACCTGTCGAAACTGCGGTCACGCTGAGCTCGGGACTCTCTCCGAGTCGCATTACAGCACCCTTTCCATGGTCTTTTTCTATTTGAAGCAGAGTAGTTTCAAGAGCTTTTTTCTTAGCGTCCTCGTTATCAATACGTACTGCCGCTTCCTTCTTTGACTGTGCCTTTGCCATTTCTTTTTTCCTTTTGGAAAACTTTTAATAAAAGTTTTCCCTACCTTTCAAAAACTTTTCCTGAAAACATTACTAAAAATAATAGTGGACTGTTTAATTATTACATTTTTTAATTTTATCAAAAACTTTAAGTTTTACAGTATTAAAAAGTATTATTTTAAAGTTTATTAATCGGATTCTTAGGGAAGAACCTTAAGTTAAAAAACGAAATCCACGCACCACGACTGAGTATCAAGCTTCCAGATGCCGTCCTCATTTTTGAGAATAAGCGTTTTTTCTCTGAGAGTTTCGCCACCGTCGCTCGATACCTTGATCTCTATCTCGATCATATTCTTTTTACCGCGAGAGATCTTCGACTCTCCGATATAGGCTACGTTTTTCAGATCAAAGCCGCCGTTTGTTACGTCTATTTGTAAATATCCGTCGTTTTCTGCATATCTTGGGATAAATTCCGCTTCGTCTCCTTCGTTCTCGCTTCCAAAAGCGTATTCCCAGACTACCTTGCGAATATCTTCGGCATAAGTTTCCTTGACAGCCTCTTTGAGCTCGTCAAGACCGATATATTCCGAGTTCGGCGCGACCTCCATATAATAAAACGTAGAGTCATTCACGTGAGCCTTCGGATCCTCGCGAGTATCGAGTCCCTTGCCGTAAAGTATTTCGCACAGCCTTGTTTCTCTTTCGAGTACCTCAGCAAGTATATCTCTCGCCTGATGTTCGCTATACGGCGATGTGCAGGACGAAAAAGAAATGAGAGATGTCGCCAAAATCACAGTTATAAGTATTAAAGAGAATATTTTTTTACTCATTTAAACCCTTTTCTCAGAAATTTATTCGTTTTATGTTTTATTCGTTGTTTTCGGGAGCTTGGCTCGCTTGAGGAGCGGCTTCGGAATTTTCGGTGTTTTCTGCCACCTCTGCCTCATCAAGCTCTTCTTCCTTTGCGATAACGGTAAAGCTTGCTACCTTAGCGTCGCCCGACGTTCTCATAACGATAACGCCGCCTGCGCTTCTTCTATACTTTGGTATCTCATTTACCGCCATTCTTATCATTGTACCTTCGCTCGTCATAAGCATAACGTCGTCGTCCTCTGATACCGATGCTATCGAAGCAAGAAGTCCGGTCTTATCGGTAATATTATGGCAGCATACACCCTTACCGCCTCTATTATGGCAGGCAAATTCGTCGAATTCGGAGCGTTTACCGAAGCCGTTTTCTGTGATCGTAATAAGAGTTTTATCATTTTCAACGAGAACGACACCTGCAACGCAATCTCCTTCTTCGAGTTTGATACCGCGGACTCCGCGCGCACCGCGTCCCATAGGACGGGCGTCCTTTTCATCAAAGCGAGTAGCGTTTCCGTTTCTCGTTGCAATGATGATGTCGTCATTTCCGCTTGTATGGCGAACGTAAACGAGCTCGTCGTCCTCATCAAGCAGAAGCGCGATCTTTCCGCCCTTTCTGCGGCTTTCGTACTCGGAAAGCGCAGTTCTCTTGACTGTTCCCTTTTTGGTTACAAAGAGCAGGTAATCGTCGTCGGCAAATTCCTTTACCGAGATCATAGCCGTAACCTTTTCGCCATCGTCAAGCTCGAGCAGGTTCTTCATATAAGTACCCTTCGACGTTCTACCCGCCTCGGGAATAGCGTAAGCCTTAGTAGTATATATCTTACCCTTGGTCGTGAACATAAGCAGATAGGAGTGGCTATCGACCGCCATTATCTTCTCAACGAAGTCCTCTTCCTTAGTCGTTGTTCCGATTATACCCTTTCCGCCTCTTCTCTGAGCAGAATATACCTCACTGTTCTGACGCTTGATATATCCCTCGTGAGTGAGCGAGATCACGCAGGTATGCTGCTCGATAAGATCCTCGTAATCAATCTCCTCTTCCCACGGAACGAGCTCGGTTCTTCTCTTGTCACCGAAGCGGTCTTTTATTTTAAGAAGATCCTCTTTGATGATCTCTTTGATCTTTCCCTTGGTTTCGTCTGCTAGAATAGCTTGAAGATCGCCCACGAGTGCGGTAAGCTTTGCAAGTCTTTCCTCGATCTTGTTTCTCTCCATACCCGAAAGGCGTCCGAGAGGCATCTCGACGATCGCCTGTGCCTGAGCCTCGGAAAGTCCGAATGCTGCGATAAGTTTTTCTCTTGCGTCCGGAATGGACTCAGACGAGCGGATCATCTTGATTATCTCGTCGATATGGTCGATAGCGATCTTATATCCCTCGAAAATATGCATTTCGGCAAGAGCTTTTTCGAGATCGTACTTAACTCTTCTTTCAACGACGCTTTCCTGATGCTCAACGTAATATTTGAGCATTTCTTTAAGGTTGAGGACCTTAGGAACGCCGTTTACGATCGCGAGCATATTTGCTGCGAAGGTATCCTGAAGCTGAGTATATTTATAAAGCTGATTAAGTATTACCTGACCGTTTGCATCGCGTCTGTACTCGACAACTATACGCATACCGTCCTTACCTGTTTCGTCGCGAAGATCGGTAATTCCCTCGATACGCTTGTCCTTATGGCAGTTTGCCATAGATTCAACAAGCATCTGCTTATTGACCTGATAAGGTATCTCAGTAATGATTATTCTGCGCTTTTCCTCGTCAACCTCGGCTTTTGCGCGAACTATGATCTTTCCGTGACCGGTCATATAGGTATCGTAGATACCGCGCGAACCGCAAATAGTCGCATAGGTCGGGAAGTCGGGACCCTTGATAAACTGCATAAGATCAGCGATCTCGCAGTCGGGATTTTCCATTAAGTATATAGCACCGTCGATTACCTCTCCAAGATTGTGCGGAGGGATGTTGGTCGCCATACCTACGGCAATTCCGACACTTCCGTTTACAAGAAGGTTCGGGAATCTCGCAGGGAGCACCTCAGGCTCTTGAAGCTTGTTATCGAAGTTAGGCAGGAAATTGACGACGTTCTTATCAATATCGGTCATCATATCGTTTGCCATTCTCGTAAGACGAGCCTCGGTATAACGGTAAGCAGCCGCTTGGTCGCCGTCGATGTTACCGAAGTTACCCTGACCGTCAACGAGAGTGTATCTCATCGAAAAGGGCTGAGCAAGTCTTACCATCGAGTCGTAAACCGCCGCATCGCCGTGCGGATGGTATCTACCGAGCACGTTACCGACAGTAGTTGCCGACTTTCTGTAAGGATTATTATAGGTAAGCGAGTCCTCGTACATAGCGTATAGAATTCTTCTGTGAACCGGTTTCAGGCCGTCACGCACATCAGGAAGCGCACGGCTGACTATAACACTCATCGCATAGTTGATAAACGAGGTCTTTACCTCTTTTTCCATATGAACGTCTATTATTTTTTGGTCTTTAAATTCAAAGTTTTCCTGTTCCATAACTCTTTTCTTTGAACCTTTCAAATTATTTCAGCAGGACAAAATACACAAGCATTTTTCTGCCGATACTGTGTTTTCCACATCCCACAAGAATTTAAAATTGGGGATTATTTCTTTTTGATTTTTTTATTTTATTTTCGACTTTTTTCTCTTTATTTTCGTGTTTTTTAAGAAATTCACGAACAAATTTTCCACAATTCCCACAGGGTTTTCCACAGTAAACTCTGCTTTTTATTCTCAGTATGTGGGTTTTTTATCAACAGCTTTTTCAGTATGTGGAAAAGTATGTGGAAAACTTGTTATTTTTGTGTTTATTAAACGTCGAGATTTGTAACGTAAACTGCGTTCTGCTCGATGAACTCTCGGCGCGGTTCCACCTTTTCTCCCATAAGTACCGAGAAAATCTCATCTGCTTTGAGTGCGTCGTCGATAGTCACACGAAGCAAAGTTCTCGTTTCGGGATTCATCGTAGTTTCCCACAGCTGCTCGGGATTCATCTCACCGAGACCCTTATATCTGCTTGCTTCTACGTTCTTTTCCCCAAGCTCCTTGATATAAACATCTCTTTCTTCCTCGGTAAACGCGTATCTTACCTGTTTTCCCTTGAAAACCTTGAAAAGAGGAGGCTGAGCTAGGTAGATATGTCCGTCCTCGATGAGCTTTCTCATATGACGGAAGAAGAATGTAAGAAGAAGTATCTGGATATGCGCTCCGTCGATATCGGCATCGGCCATTATGATTATCTTGCCGTATCTGAGCTTTGAAATATCAAGCTCCGAGCCGATTCCACATCCGATAGCCTGAATTATGGGTATAAGCTGAGTATTCGAATATATCTTATCAAGACGACTCTTCTCTACGTTAAGAACCTTACCTCTCATCGGAAGTATCGCCTGAAATTTACTGTTACGCCCGTCCTTTGCCGAACCGCCTGCCGAGTTACCCTCTACGAGATAGAGCTCAGTGACCTCTGCGTTCTTTTCTTGACAATCCCACAGCTTTCCGGGAAGTCCGCCGCTTTCAAGCGCACCCTTACGTCTTGTCAGCTCTCTTGCCTTTCTCGCTGCCTCTCTCGCGCGTGCCGCTGCAAGAGATTTATCGAGTATCGCCTTGCATATAGACGGATTTTCTTCCATAAATTCGGTAAGCTTTTCGGTAACTACCGAGTCAACGAAGGATCTGATATCCGCATTTCCGAGCTTAGTTTTAGTCTGACCCTCAAACTGAGCGTTTTGAAGCTTGACCGAAACGACCGCGCAAAGTCCTTCCCTGACGTCCTCACCCGAAAGATTCTTATCCGCATCTTTAAGGAAATTATGTCTTCTCGCAAACTCATTCATAACCTTCGTAAGCGCAGATTTAAAGCCCATCTCGTGCATACCGCCCTCGATGGTATTAATATTGTTTGCGAATGTCATAAGAGTTTCATTATAAGTGTCGTTATACTGGAGAGCAATTTCAAGCGAGGTCATTCCCTTTTTACCTGTAATTAGTATAGGATCGGGATTTATATTCTCGCAGTGCTTGATCGAGTTCAGATACTCAACAAACGATACGACTCCGCCCTCATAGTGAAGTACGTTTTCAATAGGCTCTTCCTCTCTTTCGTCGCGGAAGATTATCTTGATTCCCGCGTTGAGGAACGCCTGCTCACGAAGTCTGTTAATAAGCACGCCGTAATCAAATACGACCTCATCGAATATTTCAGGGTCAGGCTTAAAGCGCACGTAAAGACCTTTATCTTCGGTATTTCCAAGCTTTTCAAAGCCTTTTATTACCTTTCCTCGTTCAAAGGATTCGGTAAATTTCTCTCCATTATAGTTATCTTCATATATCAACCACTCAGAAAGAGCGTTAACGACCGACGCGCCGACTCCGTGAAGACCTCCCGAAATAGCGTATCCGTCGCCTCCGAATTTACCACCCGCATGAAGAACGGTAAATATGACCTCAGGAGTCGGAAGATTCATCTTCGGATTAAGCGCAGAAGGTACTCCTCGTCCGTTATCCTGAACTGAACAGCTTCCGTCACCGTGAAGTATTACAGTTATCTCGTTACAGTGTCCTGCAAGAGCCTCGTCTATCGAGTTGTCCACTATCTCGTAAACGAGATGGTGAAGTCCTCGGATAGATGTTGAGCCAATGTACATACCCGGTCTTTTTCTAACCGCTTCAAGTCCTTCAAGAACTTGTATTTGGTTTTCATCGTACTGCATATTTGTCTTGTTTTCCATTTTTTCTCCGCAGAAAACTTTTTGTAAAAAGTTTTCCGCACCTTTCAAAAACTTTAGTTAAATAATTTATACGTATTCTGCACTTCGCACTTAATACTCATATCGTCCATTTTTACACTGTATCATCTTCGCGCCGCGTATCTTATTCCGCTCACACGAGGTAACGATCACCTGCCTGCCCGAAATACGCGAAACTATAAAGTCGCGCCTGTTTTCGTCGAGCTCGGAGAGCACGTCGTCAAGCAGGAATACAGGATATTCGCCGCTCTCCTGCTTTGAAAGCTCCCCCTCAGAAAGCTTAAACGCAAGAGCAAGACTTCTTTGTTGCCCCTGTGAGGCAAAATTCTTCGCCTCGCGCGAGTTTAAAAGTATATCCAGATCATCTTTATGCGGACCGAAAAGAGTCGTCCCAAAACGAATTTCTCGCTCAATAGACGAGGTGAACATTTTAACGTAAGTATCCTCGTCGCAGTATGACCTGTAATATATTTCAGGCTTTTCCCTGCCCGAAGTCATATCAGAAAATATTTCAGAAACTGCTGCTCCAAGTTTTTCAACGTAGTCGTTTCTCATTTTAGATATTATGGCAGCTTCCTTTGAAAGAGAAAGAGACCAGACCTCTATTGAAGGATCAGCGCTTCCCCTATCTTTTGCAAGAGCGATCAGATTGTTTCTCTGAACGAGCGCGCGTGTATATCTTTGGAGAGAGGCTATATAAATGGGAGATATCTGCGAGATAGCCGAGTCAAGAAATCTTCTGCGGAACTGCGGAGAGCTTTTTACTATCTGTAAATGCTCGGGAGTAAACAGAACTGTGCGAAAATTACCGATAAACTCGCTCATTTTCGTCACGGGAACGCGATTTTTATCGCATACCTTTCCCCCGCTTCTTAAATATTTGATTCCCAGCGAGACCTCACTTCTTGCTAACGTCTCGTATACTACCCTTACCGATGCCTGCTCACTTTCAAACGCGATAAAATCCTTCTCATGAAAGGTTCGGTGGCTACGACCCTGTGAGCAGAGGTATATACCCTCGATCGCGTTCGTCTTACCCTCGGCATTTTCTCCGTATATCACGTTTATTTCAGGCGAAAACTCGATAGTCTGATCTTCTATATTGCGAAACTGTCTGTAAACAGACCTTTTGCAGATCATACTCAGTTCATCTTAACAGGGCTTACCATATAGAGGTATCTTTCGCCCTTTTCTGCGGTTTCGCCGTCAGGCTCGATTATTATACTCATAAGAGGATTGTTAAGGGTTATCTTAACGCTTTCGCTGTCTGCCGAGCGGAACGCGTCGATAAGGAAACGGCAGTTAAAGCCGATAAGCAGGTCGTCACCCTCTTTATCTATTGCCACTTCATCGTAAACACTTCCTGTGACCGACGACGAGCTTACTCTTATAACATCATCCACGAATTCGCATTTAACACAGCTCTTAGCCTGTCCGAGTGCTCTGTCCTCTGTAACGAGCGACGCTCTTTCAAGAGCGGAGATCATCGCGCTTCTCGATGCCCTTACCATAGTTTTTTGAGTTTTCGGAATAACTCTCTCGTAATCAATATACTGAGAGTCAATAAGACGTGAGAAGAATATCTTATCTTCAAATTTGAAGATAACGTGCTTTCTGGTAAGATATATCGTAACGATATCTTCTTTATCGGTAATAAGCTTCATTATCTGAGAAAGAGCCTTACCGGGAACGATAAAGGACATCTTGTCTCCGCTTTCCTCTGAGTTTTCTGTGGTGATATTTTCAATATCGCAGTTTTTCTCACGAAGCGCGAGTCTGTTACCGTCACAAGAAACAACTTTTATATTATTGTTAGTGATCTCAAAATACGCACCGCAGAGCATAGGGCGCTGATCGGTGACCGCTATGGCAAAAAACACCTGACCGATAAGCTTTTTAAGCACCGATGCCTCGATCTTAAATCCGCGTTCACCCGAAAGCATAGGAATACTGGGAAAATCATCGCCTGAAAGTGCGTGAAGCTCAAATTTAGCTCTTCCTCCAGTAATGGTAGCAAGCTTATTCTCACTGATATTTATAGTAACCTCACTGTCAGGCATAAGCTTTACTATTTTGCTTAGCTTAGACGCATTTATAACGTATCTTCCCGGCTTTTCAGTATTGCAGTCAACCGTACTCTGGAAGCCCTTTTCTGTGTCAAATGAGGTCATAACGCATTTTCCGCCATCGGCGTTAAAATAAATACCTTCTATTGCGGGAATAGTATTCTTTTCGGATACCGCGCACATAGCGTTGCTTATTACCTCTTCAAGAACTGCTTTTTCAAACGTTACTTTCATCTTTGTTTTTCCTTTCGTAAAGCAAGGTTTTGCTTAGGCGGATTTTTCCGCGCACGTTTATAGTTATAGATATATAATTTATATTAGTAGAAGTAGTAGTAGAGTCTGTTGAAATTGTTGGAATTTCATTTTAACACCACAGCTTCCACGAAATTTTAAATATGTGACTGTTAGTGGGATTGAAGATTTTCTGTTTTTATCCTGTGGAAAAATTTTTAAGATTTTTCAGAGTAAGTTTTCCACAATTAAATCAACAGGAAGTTAACAGGGTGAATGTTGAAAAAAGATTAGCCTGTGCGACTTGGTTTGCCTCTGCGAATCACAACACAAGTTTATTTATTTCTTTTTCATTAAAGTTTTTGGAAAGGTCTCGGCAAACCTTTTTACAAAAAAGTTTTCCGAGCGTACCTTATAACGTTCTGCCGACGAGAGTATGGGAAGAAAGCTGGGAGAGATAAGTTTTATCTGTCGTTACAACGAAGGATTTCGGAATATCGCGCACATCAGAGATAAGCTTTTTTTCAGCCTGAGAGGCTCTGAGAAAGCTTCTTGTATCAGGTGAAAGTGTTGACGTGTCCATATCGAATATTCCTATGATATCTTCGTTTTGAATAGAAATATTCTGTGACACACTGAGAAAAAGGTTTTTCATTCGTTGAGTTCCTTAATTATATCATTTATCTCGTTTCCTAAAAGATTTTTATCAAGATTTGACTTTATTGCCTCACACGAGGAAATTATCGTAGAGTGATCTCTATTGAACATTTTTCCGATAGCGGGATATGAAAGATCAAGCTCGGTCTTGATTATATACAGACATACGTTTCTCGCGTGACAGATCTGCTGCTGACGCTTTTTGCCGTATATATCGTCCTGAGGAATACCGTATCTCTTTGCCACAAGCGAAACTATTCGTTTTGCGGTCGCTTCCGGAGACTCGGAGCCACCGATAAATGCCGAAAGACATTCTTTAGCCATATCGAGAGTTATAGGCTTTCCTGATAGGAAGCTATGTGCACAAAGTCTTTTTATCGCGCCTTCAAGCTGTCTTATGTTCTGCTTAAGATTTTCAGCAATAAAAGTAAGTACGTCGTCAGGAATCTTTACGTTCATCTTTTTCGACTTATTTTTAAGTATCGCTATTCTGAGTTCGAAATCCGGAGGTTGAACGTCAGCGATAAGACCGCTTTCGAATCTCGTTTTAAGTCTGTTTTCGAGAGTTTTTATTTCCTTAGGCGGACGGTCACTGGTCAGAATTATCTGTTTATTATTCTCGTAAAGCTCGTTGAAGGTATGGAAAAACTCCTCCTGAGTAGATTCTTTACCCGCGATAAATTGAATATCGTCGATAAGGAGCACGTCCGCTTTTCTGTATTTGTGTCTGAATTCGGACTGCGAACCGTGTGAGATGCTTTCTATCATCTGGGTCATAAACTGCTCACCCTTAGTATAGATAATAGATATCTGAGGATTGTTTTTAACAAGCTCGTTTATTATCGCGTTAAGAAGGTGAGTTTTTCCAAGACCGGAATTTCCGTATATGAAAAGCGGATTATATTCGCAAGCGGTGTTTTTAGCTACCGCAATACACGCCGAATGAGCAAAATTATTTGACGAGCCGACTATGAAGTTTTCAAAGGTATATTCTGAATTAGACATTACCGTAGGAATTTCTGTATTTTGAGTAGTTACGGTAGCTTTAACGTCTTCTTTAACCTCGGAAAAAGATTCGCTCTTTACTTCGGTTTTTGATCCGCTGTCTTTTATATCCTCCCCTTCGGTTATAATATTTATTTCAGGTGCGTAATTAAGAAGTGTGTTAAAAGCGCGTTCAAGCTTATCCGCAAATCTTTTTTCTATAATTCCTTTTTTTACAGAATTAGGGGTTTTTATAACTGCTCTTCTATCGTCGAGCAAAACGAGCTTAGCATCACCGAACCAAAGCTGGATACTAACTTGTGGCATACTGTCGTCTGTGAGTAAAAATTCTTTAACAGAATCCCATATAAAGTCAAGGTCTTGCATAAATTCTCCTTTCAGAGATTACCCGAAAAAAAGCGAGAAATCCCGATACTAATGTAATTATAAATATATTATAACATATAATGCAGATTTTTGCAAGAGGAAAAACAATATTTTACTATATATATTATATATTATATTATAAAGTTGAAATCGTAATAAAAAAATCAGATCTGCTTAGTGTGATACTCTTATTGGAGTATCACGCCGATTCTATTGATACGCAGTGATACTGGTCTTATTGTGAGTGATATTCGCTACGCGAGTTTAGGGCGAATAGAATATAACTGAATCCGCAAGGCTTCAATATCCTGTCGCCACGCGACAATATCACTCATATAAAGCAGAAAAGAGAGAGCTTCGCGGAATTTTACTTTATCGGTACTCTCTCTTCTATTTTTATCGACAGTTTCGCATTTCTTTAACAAATGCAAGTGATATGCCCATACCCTTATAAAATTTCTCTGATAAGAATATCTCGCCTTACGGTTTTGTTATTTATTTTTATAGATTTTTATAGAAAATAAAGAAAAAATAAAGAAAATAAGGATAAATTTGAAAAAAGGACTTGACAAAAGGGTGGAAAAAGTTATATAATAGGAAGCGTCGCAGAAAAACCGACGGAAGATCGCGTCGGGATCCGTACCAAAAAGAGAATATCGGATTTAAAATAAACGAATGCACAGTAGTGAACGGAGGTGCAAATAATGGTAAGAACCTATCAGCCTAAGAAACGTCAGGCACAGAAGGAGCACGGTTTCAGAAAAAGAATGAGAACCAAGAACGGACGCAAAGTACTTAAAAGACGCCGTCAGAAGGGTAGAGAGACTCTTTCTTACTAAGCTTTATCAGAGCAAAAGAAAAGACCGCCGATTCCTCATCGGGGGTTTTTATTTTAAAAAGAGAAACACAAAAATAATTGTTTTTTAAGTACGCGCTTTGCGAAATTTTTTAAGATGACTGCGACACTTTCGTAAAGAATTATTATAGGCGAAAAAAGAAAGTGGATATAGGTATGAAGATATATTCGATACGTGAAAATCACCTCTTTTCAAAAGCGTATAAAAGTGAAAAAGTAGTGAAAAAACGTATAGTTCTTTACGTTTTGCCTGATAAAAATGCGTTTCTTATTAAAAAGCAAAACCCTCTCAAAGAAAATCTCAACCGTGTAGGTATAACCGCGTCAAAAAAAATCGGGGGCGCGGTTCAGAGAAACCGTGCGAAGCGTGTGATAAGAGAGGCTTACAGGCGACTTGAAAGAGAGAATAATATCAAAAAAGGATTTTTAGTCGTTATTGCGGCACGCGGTGCGGCGGTATATGCTAAGAGCGGTGATATTTACTCAGAGCTTCTTGACGCATCAAAGCGACTCGGTCTCGTTTTGCAGGACGGAGCTACGGAGAATGAAAGTTGAAAAAATACGGATTTTACGGCGATAATATCGTAATACTTTTCATAAAGTTTTACAGAAAATTTATCTCACCGTATAAAAAGCCCTGTTGCAGATTTACACCAAGCTGCTCACAGTACGCGCTTGATGCGGTACGCGAGTGGGGTGTTATATTCGGTCTTTCACTTGCCTTTTGGCGTATTCTCAGATGCAATCCGTTTTCTAAGGGAGGACAGGACCCTGTTCCCGAAAATCCTTTTAAAAAGAGGAAAAACGGGTAAAAATCCCGAAAATAATCGAAAAGGAATGAAGTAATGTTTGATTGGCTTCTTGAACTGTTTGGAACAGTTCTGAGGTTTTTTAACGACCTCACAAACAGTTATCTTATTGCTATTATTCTTTTTGCTATCCTGACCAAAATTCTTCTTTTCCCGCTGTCGATAAAGCAGCAGAAGAACTCGGTAAAGCAGGCAACACTTCGCCCGAAGGAAATGGCAATAAGAAAAAAGTACAATGGAAACACCGATCCTCAGATGCAGAGAAAAATGCAGGAAGAAATAAGTGAGCTTTATCAGAAGGAAGGCTTTAACCCTATGGGCGGATGTCTCCCCCTTCTCGTTCAGTTCCCTCTTATCATCGCGATTTATAACGTTATCAGAAACCCTCTGCGCTATATCTGCGGTGTCGGTAAGGATGCTATTGCAAAGATACTCGAAGCGGCAAGAGAATTTTATCCCAAAGCGACCGAAATAAATCTCGTGTCTATCCTTAACGGAGAACACGGAGATGCTATTAAGATCGCCGCAGAAGAAAAACTCGGCGGAGCTATTGAGTTTATTCACGAGCTTCCCGATTTCACCATTTTCGGAGGCTTTGATCTGAGTATAACCCCTTCGCTAAGAGAAAATTATATTTATCTGCTTATTCCGCTTATTACGGGTATAGTTTCTTATTTCAGTATGAGGCTTACCAAGAAGCTTTCCTATCAGGGAGTTCAAAATGAAGGTGCAGACGGAGCGGCAAAGACTTCTAACCTTATTATGGATCTTATGATGCCCGTAATGAGCGTTTCAATGACCTTCCTCTTCCCTGCTATGCTCGGTATTTACTGGATATTCCAGAGCATACTAGGCGTGCTTCAACAGATTGTTCTTAAAGCTATGTATCCTCTCCCGAAATTTACCGAGGAAGATTACAAAAATGCAGAGCGCGAGATCAACGGCAAAGGCTCAAAGAAGTATAAAAATAATTCAAGACCTGCACCCGCGCCAGGCATCTATCGCTCACTTCATAATATAGACGACGATGAGGTCTATACTATTCCAGACAAAACTAAAAAGAGCGCGTCCGAAGCTCCGAAGCTTAAACAGGACAACCCAGATCACAAAAAGAAACAGTAAAACTCATTAGTTTGACACATTGAAAGGAAATTTCATATAAAAATGAAAAAGGAAATTATCGAAAGCGGAAAAACGGTAAAGGATGCCGTTGCTCTAGCTGCCCAAAAGATTGGGGTTTCTGCTGATAAAGTAACCTACGAGGTTATTTGCGAGGCGAAAAAAGGCTTTTTCGGCATAGGTGAGACTCCCGCAAAAGTAAAAGTTATATATTCTCCTTCTCCTATTGATAATGCGAAGGATTTTCTCGAAACACTTATAAAGAATATGGATATCGTTGCAAGTGTTCGTTTTAGCGAAAACGAGGACGGACCTAAATTCGATCTTGAAGGTGAAGACGCAGGCGCTCTTATCGGACATCATGGTGAGACTCTCGATCAGCTTCAATATCTCGTAAATCTCGCTGCAAATCGCGATGAATCGGAGAGAGACGAAAAATATACTAAGATATCTCTTGATATCGACGGATACCGCGCAAAAAGAAACGAAACTCTCAGATCACTTGCAAAGCGTATGGCAAACAGAGTTATAAAGTACGGAAGAAACGTAACTCTCGAACCTATGAGCGCATACGAGCGCAGAATAATTCACTCAGAGGTACAGAATATCGAAGGCGTTTCCACAAATAGTATCGGAAGCGACTCGAACCGCAGAGTAGTTATTTTCCTCGAAGGAAAGAAAAAGTATTAAAAAACCAAAGCGCGCCTGCTTTTCACAGGCGCGCTAAGTTTTTTGTTATAGGTAAAATTACTTGTCAAGACGGCTACTGATGTCTTTAAGAAGTGCAGTCTGCTCTTTAACGTTTGCATAGAATTCTGCAAGGGCGTCTTTTTCAGCCTGAACTGCAGCGGCAGCGGTGGCAGCGGCAGCGGCTTCTTCTTCCTTCTTCTTGGCAGCGGCAGCTTCCTGAGCGGCGATTTCCTTATGCTTCATCCTTCTTTCGGCGGACTTGATGATTCTTACTGCTACGAAAATACTGAACGCTATGATAATGAAGTCGATTATCGTCTGGATCCAAAGTCCATACAGTATAGCCACCTCAGGTTCAACGACACTGACAGTTCCATCCTCTGCAACCTTTTCAACGGCAGCTTTGAGAACGTATTTAAGCTCCTCAACACTCTTTCCGCTGGTGATAAAGGATACACACGGCGTGATTATGTACTTTACTAGTCCTGTAACGATAGCGTTGAACGAGGTCGAAATAACGACTGCTACCGCGAGGTCAAGTACATTACCCTTCATAATGAAGTTTTTGAAGTCGGTAAAGAAGCTTACCTTCTCCTTTTTGATCTTTTCTTTTGCTTGCTTGCGTTTTTCTTTCATTTCTCTTTCCTTTCCTTTTTTTATTTTTTCTTCTATTGCGATTTGATCAAGTTTTCCCATTTTTATAATACTTCCCTTGTCTTATTTTTTTATAACGTCACAGCCGACGTACTTGCGGAGAACTTCGGGAACGGTAACACTTCCGTCTGCATTCTGATTTTGCTCAACAAGTGCGGGTAAAATACGAGAGGTAGCAAGTCCCGAGCCGTTAAGTGTGTGCATAAAATCGATCTTGCCGTCTGCTCTGCGGTAACGCATCATTCCGCGGCGTGCCTGATAGTCGCGAGCGTTCGAAACCGAGCTGACTTCCTTATATCCGTTCATCGAGGGGATCTGGATCTCAATGTCGTATGTACGAGCCATCGAAGCCGAGCAGTCCTCTGCCGCGAGCTTGACAGTTCTGAAATGGAATCCGAGTCCCTTGACGAGATTTTCTGCCTTGGTTACGAGCTCTTCAAACGCAGCATCCGAGCCTTCTACGGTTGTGAACTGGAACATTTCTACCTTGTTGAACTGATGTCCGCGCACCATTCCGCGCTCGTCCGAGCGGTAGGAGCCTGCCTCACGTCTGAAGCAGGGAGTGTAGCTGAAAAGCTTTTTCGGAAGATCTGCTTCGCTGAGGATCTCGTTTCTGTAAAGCGATGCGAGAGCAGCTTCTGCGGTAGGAAGCATATAGCGGCTACGGTTATCGGTCGGGTTTTCTATTTTATATACTTCGTCTGCAAATTTTGGGAATTGTCCAGCAGTTACGCCACATTCGTATTCAAGCATATGAGGCGGAAGGATAAGCTCGTAGCCGTCTGCAAGGTGTGTGTCAATGAAATAGTTGAGGAGCGCCCATTCAAGACGCGCACCCATTCCGCGATAGATCCAAAATCCCGAGCCGGAAAGCTTAGTGCCGCGCTCGTAGTCGATAAGACCCAGGTCGGTGCAAAGATCGACGTGGTTTTTAGGCTCGAAATCGAACTTGTGTGGCTCGCCGAAGTAACGGAGAGGCTCGTTGTTTTCCTTGCCACCTGCTTTAAGATCGCGATCGGGAAGATTGGGTAGTCCGAGCATAACGCCGTTCAGAGCTGATTCGACTGCCTTGATCTTTTCGTCGTTTGCCTTTGCCTTGTCAGAGAGCTCCTTCATCTGTGAGAAGATCTCGCTCGTGTCCTTCCCTTCCTTTTTATATTGAGGGATCATTTTCGAGGTCTTGTTCTGCTCTGCTTTGAGAGCCTCGGTCTCGGTGATGAGAGCTCTGCGCTCTGCATCAAGCTCGAGAATGCGAGTGATGTCGTCTTTTGCATCCTTACCCTTTATTGCGAGTCTTTCAATGACTTCTTGTGGATTTTCCTTGATGTATCTGATGTCTAACATGGTATTTGCCTTTCGTGTTTCCTTTATTTGTAAAAATTGTTTTTTTATGGAATTATATTTCGTCGTTAAAAATTGACTTTCCGCAAAGCGTTGTAAGGAGCGCTTCAAGGTCGCGGTCGTCCGAAAATTCAATTTCAAGCTTCTTTGATCTCTTACCGCTGACTATCTTAACGCGTCTGCCGATAGACTGTCTTACCTTCTTTTCGAGAATCGCGACGTAGTCGGGCTCGCTGTCATTTTTCTCGATGATTTCGGGTTTTTTTACAATCTTCGGCTTATTCAGACGGCGAACGAGCTCCTCAGTGTCGCGTACCGAAAGTCCGCGCTCAGTGACATCTGATGACACCTGCGGAATAAGGTCTTTGTTATCAAGACCTAGCAGGGCTCGGGCGTGTCCGGCACTCAGCTTTCCTTCGGCAACGAGAGTCGAGACTGATTCGGGGAGATCGAGAAGACGAAGCGAGTTAGTTATCGCCGTCCTGCTCTTCCCCACTCGCTGCGCAACGCTTTCCTGTGTAAGACTGTACGTCTCGATCAGTGTTCTGTACGCGAGAGCTTCTTCGATCGCGTTCAAGTTTTCTCTCTGGATGTTCTCAATAAGCGATATCTCAGCGGTTTTAAGATCGTCAGAGTCCATAACGATCACGGGAACCTCTTCAAGTCCTGCAAGCTTAGATGCTCTCCATCTGCGCTCACCTGCGATTATTTCGTAAAATCCGCCAATCGTCTTTCGAACGACTATCGGTTGAATAAGACCGTGCTCTGCTATTGAGCGAGCAAGCTGTTCTAGAGCGTCGGCGTCGAAAGTTTTTCTTGGTTGGTCGGCTCTCGGGCGGACGTCGGCAAGTCTTACGAGACTCGCAGACTCCTTGCTTTCGCTCTCTGTGTTCTCGTAGTAGAGCGATTCGAGACCTCTGCCGAGACCTTTTTGTTTAGCCATTTGTTTTATTTCCTTTCGTTTAAAACTATGAGTTCGAGCAAATTATCCCTTAATTATGGGAATTTATATTCTTTTCATAAGCTCCGTGGCAATTTTTTCGTATGACGCCGCACCCTTTGAGTGCTTATCGTAATAAAGTACGGGTTGTCCGTAGCTCGGAGCTTCACAGAGACGAACGTTGCGCGACACCGTTTCCTTGAAAAGCTGATCTTTGTAGTACTTTTTAATCTCTTCAAGAACAGATTTTGCGAGATTCAGTCTTTTATCATACATCGTAACGAGAATGCCTGTGATCTCGAGATCTTTGTTATATAGCTTTTTGACCTGTCTGAGCGTTACAGATAGTTGAGAAAGCCCTTCGAGTGCGTAATATTCGCAAACCATTGGGATTATTACGCCGTCGGCAGCGGCAAGCGCGTTTAGTGTTAAAAGACCGAGCGAGGGCGGACAGTCTATAATAATGTAATCAAACTGCTCTCTCAGAGGGGTAATTGCATTTTTTAGCTTGTAAACGCGATCTTCTTCATCAACAAGCTCGGGTTCTGCGCCCGCAAGCGACATATTAGATGGAATTACCCAAAGGTTTTTGAATTCTGTCTGCAAAACGGCATCGGACGCACTGCAAAGCCCTGATATTACCTCGTATATAGTATTTTCGGAGCTTTTTTTGCTTATTCCTACGCCGCTGGTGGCATTTCCTTGTGAATCAAGATCACAAAGCAGGACTTTTTTCCCTTTTTTGCCCATCCAAGCGGCAATGTTTACAGCAGATGTAGTTTTTCCTACCCCGCCCTTTTGATTGGAAAAGGCAATAATTTTACCGAGATTACCCATTTCATTGGCTCTCCCTTCATATTTCGTTGAATTTAATGTAAAAAACGTTTGAATTATTATATCACTTTTTACCACGCTTTGTCAATATCTTTTTACACACTCAGGCGTAAATATTAAAATAAAAACAGATGTTTCACGTGAAACGTGTGTTTTTCGACAAATTTATCAATGTTTCACGTGAAACAAAGCTAAGCTGAAGGCTTTTGCGAGTTTTTCGGAATGGTAATAACTATCTCTATTGAGTTTTCGCTGTCATTTCGAACGCTCGTTGCTACAATGCCTGCGTTTTTCATAGATTCAACCGCTTTATCTATCGTATTACAGAAAATACGTATATCTTTTATGTAATATTTGTTCTTTTGCGACATCTCGCGTTTTTTACCCGCACTTTCCTCTAAGCGTAGGCGTTCACAGAATATCTCGCTCTCGTGTACGTTCATAGACTGTTTTATTATCTCTTTTAATGCTAAAATACGCTTTTCTGAGCTTTCAATGCGCAAAACTGCCCGTGCGTGACGTTCGGTTAGTCTGTTTTCACTTATAAGCTCACGTTCTTCGGGTGAAAGTCTCAGTAATCGCAGTTTGTTCGCTATGTTAGATTGACTGGTGGAAAGCTTTTCCGCAAGGTTTTCTTGTGAAATGGCGTATTTTTCTATTAGCTTTTTAAGCATAGCAGCATATTCAAACATACTAAGCTCCTCGCGCATAATATTTTCAATGAGTGCCATCTCGCCTGATTCATTATCTGTCATTTCGATTATTCGGGCGGCAATCGTCGTTTGAGAAAGCATTTTAACAGCTCTGAGCCGTCTTTCACCCGCAATAAGCTCGAAATAACTGTCTCCGTTTGATTTTGTTATCATTCTGACGCTTATAGGTTGAAGAAGTCCGTGCTTTCTGATCGAATCTGCGAGTGCGGCGAGCGCGACCTCATCGAAATTTTTCCGCGGCTGCATCGGGTTCGGAATAATGAGTGAAACATCAATGTCGTAGATTTGATTTTTTTCATAGCGCGGAGAAGAGGGAAGAGAAGAGTCTTTTTTTCTGTCCTGCGCCCCGCGCTCCTTTCTCGGCTTTATTGTAAATAGCTTTTTGTTTTCTGTTTTCGGCATATCTTTCTTCCTTTCAATAATACGTTATCGGGTGCCTGTACGCAAAACAATTCTATCAAAATGGAAGTGCGAATACATACGAATACTGTCGATGGGAAATAATTTTAGGAAATAATAGCAAAAAAACAAGAAACACACGGAATAGTGTGCAGTGCTATGTTGACTTTGCTAAATTTATAGCAGTCTTTCCCTTCTTTTCGGCAAGTTCTTTAAACTTTCCGGCACCGACTGCTCGGTGTGAAACATAAGCCACCACATATTTCGACCTCTTGATCATCCACAAATTGCGCTTTGAAATGGCGTATTGGGCGACGTTTTTTCTAATCCGTCGGGATAAATAGCGTTGTCGCAGGTTTCCGGATTTGGATTTATGATAGTTTTTGACAAGCTTTGCGCCGCGCTCGATTTAAAAATAGAAGATATTGTAGAATTTATAAAAGATCAAAGCACAAAAGACCTGACAAAGCGTCAGGTCTTACATTTTTATTTAAAAACTTTAAAATAGCGACATGAATATAGCAAAGCGTATCTTTAAAGCAGGGGAGAGAAGAGTCTCAGAACGAGTCTGAACGCTTTTTTATAAATTGGGGTCTTTTTGCACCAAATGCGGGTAATCTCCTCGCATTTATCAATATTTTCAAGGAAGTTTTCCTTTATATCGGCAATAGCCGAACATTCGTACATCCATACCGCGCACTCGTGATGAAGGCAGAGACTTCTGAAATCAAGGTTGATCGTTCCGCAAACGGCAAGACTGTCATCGCACACGAAGGTCTTGGAATGGAGAAACCCAGGCTTGTATTCATATATTTTTATTCCTGCGCTAACGAGCGTTTCGTAATAAGAACGCGAAAGACTGTGAACGGGCGGTTTGTCGGGAATTCCGGGTGTCATAATTCGCACGTCAACGCCTGACAAAGCGGCTCTTTTGAGCGCGTTTATCATCTGATAATCAATAGCTAGATATGGAGTACAGATATAGATATAATCCCTTGCTTGCGAGATCATATTAAGATAAACGTCCTCTCCGACCTGATAGTCGTCGCAGGGCGAATCGGTGTAAGGAACTACGAATCCGTCGCTCTTAATAGCATCAAAATATACCGCAGGTACGGAAAAATCGTTGAGATTTGATTTTTTGAGAGTTAGGTAATCCCACATAGAAAGGAACATAGATGTGAAGCCTTCGACACCTTTTCCGCAGAGTCGAATGCCACAGTCGAGCCAGTGCCCGAAGCGTTCTTTTTGGTTGATATATTCATCTGCGAGATTAATGCCACCTGTAAATGCGATCTTGCCGTCGACGACGCAGAGCTTTCGGTGGTCACGGTTGTTGAAGCTGCTTGAAAGTATCGGCACGATACGCCTGAAAACGACGCATTTTATACCGAGGGCGTGGAGAATTTTCGGATATTTGTGCGCGAGAGTGAACATACTTCCCATATCGTCGTATATTACGCGAACGTCAACGCCCGATTTTGCCTTTTCTATAAGAATATCGAGTATGGAGTTCCACATAACACCTTCCTCGATAATAAAATATTCGAGAAAAATGAACTTTTCAGCACTCTTGAGTGCGTCGAGCAAGTCGGGAAATAAAAGATCTCCGAGCGGATAGTATTTCGTTTCGGTCTTATCAAAAGCGCGTGCAGAGGCAACTTTTTCGAGATATTTTGCCTGAGAGAGCGCCGTTTCCGACTTTTCGGATAGCTTTTTGACGACTTCTTCGTCAGATTTGGGCGCGTATTTGTGTTCAAGACGCGCAAGTCGGAGCATATCCGCTCTTTTGAGTGTGTTCACTCCGAAAACGAGGTAGATGCATATACCGAAAATCGGAAACGCCATTATCACGACGAGCCACGCGATCTTATACGCAGGATTGTCGATACGCGCGATGAGAACGACGGTAACGATCACACTGAGGAACTCGAGAGCGAGATAAATCCACCAGAACTGCATTCCGTAGTCGACGAGCGCAACGAGAACGAGGAAATTTATAAGGAATATTATTCCGAGAATAGCAAATCTTATGACTTGCTCGGAAATTCTGAATCTGTTCTTTGTTTTTTTATCTTTCATAACTGCTCCTTTACCATTTTAGTAAAGTTTTTGGGAAAGTCTGAAAACCCTTTTTACAAAAAGGGTTTTCTGGGAAATGTTTTGAAAAGGTTTAGAAAAACTTTTAATAAAAGTTTTTCTAAACAAAAAGGGAAGTCTTTTTCAGACTTCCCTTGATGATTATGCTTTATACTCGTATCCGAGGGTAAGAGCCTTGACGTTGAGTTCAAGGAGATCCTTGTGTCTTTCGGAAACGACCTTGCCGAGCGCCTTTTTAGCCATATCGAGCGTAATGAAATCGTTCTTTGCTATCATATGACCGAGCATTATGATGTTTGCAAGAGTCTTGATTCCTTCGTCGTAGGCTATTTTAGTCGCGGGAATGGGGTATATTTCAACACCGTCACGCGAGACCTCGCCCTCTATAAGCGAGGAATCGTAGAAGATCTGTCCGCCCTTACGGGTCTCGGCGAGATATTTATCAAGCGAAGGCTTGTTCATAGCTATAAGTATATCGGGATTTGAAACGATGGGTGATCCGATGGGATCGTCGCTTACGGTAATACTGCAATTTGCCGTACCTCCGCGCATTTCGGGGCCATAGGAGGGAAGCCAGCTGACCTCGCGGCCGTCAATAAGTCCTTCGTAAGCCAGAAGCTTTCCTGCGAAGAGAACTCCCTGACCGCCAAATCCTGCGATAAGAACCTGTTTTGTCATAATAAAACCTTTCCTTTCTGATTTTGCGCTTACTCCGCGTATTTATCTTTGTATACGCCGAGCGGATAATAGGGAAGCATATTCTCTTCAAGCCAAGCAAGAGACTTTTCGGGAGTCAAACCCCAGTTGGTAGGACATGTGGAGAGGATCTCGACGAGAGAGAATCCTTTTCCTTCGATCTGGTTCTGGAAAGCCTTCTTTATTGCCTTTTTAGCTGCCATTACGTTCTTTACGTTGTTTACCGCAACTCTTTCAAGGTATGTAGCGCCGTCAACCTGCGAGAGCATCTCGCAGACCTTTACGGGATATCCGACCGTGTTTACGTCACGTCCGTAGGGAGAGGTCTGAGTCACCTGACCGGGAAGTGTGGTCGGAGCCATCTGACCTCCGGTCATTCCGTAAATTGCATTATTTATGAAGATTACCGTGATATTTTCGCCTCTTGCGGCAGAGTGTACAGTTTCTGCAGTACCGATAGCTGCAAGGTCGCCGTCACCCTGATAGGTGAAAACGATGCTCTCGGGGCAGGCGCGTTTCACTCCGGTAGCGACTGCGGGAGCGCGTCCGTGAGCCGCCTGAACCGCGTCGCAGTTGAAATAATTATAAGAGAAGACCGAGCATCCGACCGATGCGACAGCTACCGCTTTACCTCTTACGCCAAGCTCGTCGAGAGCCTCGGCAACGAGACGGTGAACGATACCGTGGGTGCATCCGGGGCAGTAGTGAAAAACTGCGTCAGTGAGAGCCTCGGGCTTTTTGAATACGACAGCCATTAGTTGATACCTCCTGCTTCCTTGATTTTGGCGAGAACGTCGTCGAGAGTCGGGATCATACCGCCCGAGCGGTTGCAAAGAAGAACAGGCTTCTTGCATCTGGTTGCAAGCTCAACGTCCTCGATAAGCTGACCCATCGACATTTCGACCGAAATAAAAGCTTTTACCTTATCGGCAGCAGCGTTAAAGACCGCCTTGGGGAAGGGCCAGAGGGTGATAGGACGGATCATTCCGACCTTGATTCCCATTTTTCTTGCCTCGTCGATAGCATTCTTGCTAACTCTTGCCGCGATACCGAATGCCGCGATGCAGATCTCGGCGTCCTCCATCATATACTCCTCGTACATAACCTCATTTTTTTCGATTTCAGCGTACTTTTCGTATCTTCTGATATTGAACTGTTCGAGCTCCTCTGCCTGTAAAAAGAGCGAGTTTACTATGTTTCTCGGACGCTCGCCCGAGCCGCCGCAAGCGCACCAGGACTTATCATAGCTCTCCACCTCGCCCATTTCGAGCGAAACGGGCTCCATCATCTGTCCCATGGTTCCGTCTGCGAGGATCATAGTGGTCATACGGTATTTTTCTGCAAGGTTAAATCCCTTGAATACGAAAGATGCCATTTCCTGAACCGAAGATGGAGCAAGAACGATCATATGGAAATCTCCGTGACCTGCGCCTCTGGTTGCGTGGAAATAGTCGGACTGCGAGGGCTGAATACCGCCGAGTCCGGGGCCGCCTCTCTGCACGTTTACGATAAGCGCGGGAAGATCGCAGCCTGCGAGATAGGAGAGACCTTCGCTTTTGAGCGCTATTCCGGGGCTGGACGACGAGGTCATAGCGCGTTTGCCGGTAGCTGCCGCGCCGATAACCATATTTATAGCCGCGATCTCACTCTCGGCTTGGAGAAAAACTCCTCCGATCTTAGGCATTCTTTTAGCCATATATGCGGCAACCTCGGTCTGAGGTGTTATCGGATAACCGAAATAATGACGGCAGCCTGCCATAATAGCGGCTTCCGCAAGGGCTTCATTGCCCTTCATAAGTACCTTTTCTGCCATTTTACTTAAATCCTTTCTTATTTTTCGACCGTTATTACGCAGTCGGGGCACATCGTCGCGCAGAAAGCGCAACCGATACATTTTTCGCTGTCAACTACAGTCGCGGGGTGATAGCCCTTGGCGTTTATCTTGTCAGAAGCGAGTTTTACGATCTTTTTGGGACAAGCGCCGACACAAAGTCCGCAACCCTTGCAAAGATCTTCGTTAAAAGTGACTTTTGCCATTTTTCTTCCTTCCTTTCTTTTATAGGAAAATTGATATCTTATATTTTACAACATATAGTTACAATATTGTATATACAAAATGTTAAATTTTCGCCTTTACATAAATTTCTATTGGAAAGGCACTTGGAGCTTCATCCTTCACCTCGCCGTATAGACCCTTCAGAACGGTGGTCATAACTATGGGAAGACCGCTGAGGCGCGAGACCTCGTTTGCGTATTCAAGAGAGGCGAAAATATCGGCTTTAGTGGTATCTGCACCAAGATTTGAGTTGTTTACGATGCCTGTAAACGGCATTTTGCAGGCAATCTCGATCTCGCGCATAACCTCGAGGGTGCTATGGGCGTCCTTTGTGAGCGGACGGTAGCAGTTTATGACCGCAAGCATCTCAAAATCGTTCTCTTCGAGGATCGCAGGAGCGTATCTTCCCATAGCGAGCGCTCCTCTGTCATCTCCGCCGACGTCGATAATGGCGCAGACGCTCTTGTCGTCGGTTACCTTGTATGCCTCGGCAGGCAGAGCAGGGACGTCAACATTCGTGTTCGCGTATGGCGAGCTTATAAGCTCAATTCCGTTTTCGGCAAGAATCTCGGACGAGTCCTTCGTGCGGTAGTACGGATTTACGATGTCGAGATCGGCAATTGTCACCTTTTTGCCCTCTTTCGCCCGCGAAATCGCGTAGTTTACCGCAATATTCGTCTTTCCGCTTCCATAATGACCCGCAAATATAGTAATTCTTTTCATGTTGTTCGGAAACCCTTTTGAGAAAATGGTTTCCATACCTTCCTAAAACATTACCTGAAAACCCTTTTTGAAAAAAGGGTTTTCAGACTTTCCCAAAAACTTTACTAAAAAATATAACAGTTTAATTAAAGTTTTTGAAGTTTTTAAGTGGATTTCCAAAGGGCAACGCCCTTTGGTTAAATCCCCAGTCTCTTTACCGCGTCCTCGCGCATCTTGTATTTAAGTATCTTTCCTGCCGCGTTCATCGGGAATTCGGACACGAACTCGATGTACCTCGGCACCTTGTGACGCGCAAGATGCTCGGTGATATAGACTTTAAGCTCCTCGACGGTGAGGCTCTCGCCCTCTTTCAGAATGACCTGAGCCATGATCTCCTCGCCGTAACGCTTATCGGGAACTCCGATGACCTGAACGTCCTTTACAGACTCGTGTGTGAGGATAAATTCCTCGATCTCACGGGGATAAATGTTCTCTCCTCCGCGGATTATCATATCTTTAAGACGTCCTGTGATGCGGTAGTTTCCGTCAGAGTCGCGGCAGGCAAGGTCGCCCGTGTGGAGCCAACCGTCGGCATCGATCGCCGCCGCGGTCGCCTTGGGCATCTTATAGTAACCCTTCATTATATTATATCCGCGAGCTACGAACTCGCCGTTTACGCCGTCGGGGCAATCCTCTCCCGTCTCGGGGTCGATTATCTTACATTCTACGTTCGGGAATGCCGAGCCGACCGTTTCGGTACGCGCTTCAAGGCTGTCGTCAACTCGACCCATTGTGCACCCGGGAGAAGCCTCGGTCTGTCCGTAAACGCTGACTATCTCGCGCATATTCATCTCTGCCGCCGCGCGCCTCATAAGATCTGCTGGGCAGTTCGCGCCAGCCATGATTCCGGTTCTCATGTACGAGAAATCGGTCTTTGCAAAGTCATCGTGGTTGAACATCGCGATAAACATTGTCGGAACGCCGTTGAAGCAGGTTATCTTCTCCTGATTTATGCAGGCAAGCGACGATTTCGGTGAGAAATAGGGCATCGGACAGAGTGTTCCGCCGTGCGTCATCATCGAGGTCATAGAAAGCACCATTCCGAAGCAGTGGAACATTGGCACCTGTATCATCATACGGTCACAGGTCGAGAGATCCATACTGTCACCGATAAGCTTTCCGTTATTTACGATATTGTAATGCGTGAGCATAACGCCCTTCGGAAATCCCGTAGTTCCCGAGGTGTACTGCATATTTGCAACGTCGTGAACGTCAACTGCCGCCGCGCGTCTGCCTACCTCCTCGGCAGGGATCTTCGAAGCGAGTTCAAGTGAGGCTTCCCAAGTGAGCGAGCCCTTCATCTTAAATCCTACAGTGATAATATTGCGAAGGAAGGGAAGTCTGCTGCTGTGGAGCGGACTTCCGGGCGTGGTGTCCGCAAGCTCTGGGCAGAGCTCCTCCATAATTTCCTTGTAATCGGAATCACGCCAACCGCGGGTCAGAACAAGCGTGTGTGTGTCTGACTGGCGGAAGAGGTATTCCGCCTCGTGTATCTTGTTTGCAGTATTGACAGTAACGAGCACAGCACCTATCTTAACGCTTGCCCAGAAGGTAATAAACCACTGAGGAACGTTCGTTGCCCAGACTGCGACCTTATCTCCCTTCTTTACGCCGAGCGCAATAAGTGTGCGCGCGAAGGTATCGACGTCATTTCTGAACTGCGCGTAGGTACGGGTATAATCGAGAGTTGTATATTTGAACGCGTACTGATCGGGGAAGAGCTCTACCATCTTGTCGAGCACTTGAGAGAAGGTGAGATCGACAAGCGAATTCTTCTTCCATACGAACTGACCTGTTTTCGATCTGTTATAATAGAGCTTCTGCTCGGAAGATGCGCGCGCGGTGTATCTGCTCATATAATTTATATAATGAGGAAGCACGATGTGCGGACTGTCGATAAAGTTCAGATGCGTCGGCGGACACTCAAAGGAGATAAAGCGGTCGTAATCGAGCGAGGAGAGCGCGAGCATAAACTCGTCTATCGGCATATCTCCCTCTCCAAGCAGGCAGAAACGGAGCTTACCTCTTTCGTTTTTCGAGTCTTTGAGGTGAACGTGTTTTATATACGCGCCAAGATTTTTTACCGTAGCTTCGGCATCTTCTCCGTAAATGCGGTAAGGATAGGTCACGTCCCAGAGTGCGGCAAGACTGTCACTTGTGTAGGTGTTGAGAAGCTTTGCAAGGCGCGCGGTATCCGCGTAAACTCCCGACGTTTCGATAAGCAGGGCGACCTTTGCGTTCTCTGCCGCGGGAAGTATTTTTTCAATAAGCGCCTTAACCGTTTCGTCGGTTTCGTCCGAGCCGATAGTATCGACTGCCGCGCGGATACGGACATAAGGAGAGCGCACTCTCGAAGCAAAGGAGATGCACGTTGAGATCTCCTCAAAAGCCGCGTCCGCGTTCTTTTCGTCTGCGATATCGCTTATCGAGTCAACGCACGAGATCGACAGCTTTGCCGACGCTATTTTTCTCGCACTCGACGAGATGTATTCGTCCGAAAAGGGGGCTCCCGATGCGCTGAGCGCGTCGTCGGAAATGTTATGAAGCTCGATGCCGTCGTATCCGAGATCCTTTGCCGCTGCAAAAAGTGTGGCAAAATCCGAGCTTACCTCCTGATTTGAATTTATCCAACCGTTTGTAGAAAAAGAAATTTTTATAGGCATAATTTTAACCTCTTAATAAAATATGAAAAGTGATACAACTCCACCCAAACAATTAAAATCATATTAGTAAAGTTTTTAAAAAGTTTTCCTAAAACATCAGCAGTTTTCGTCGTAAACTATCTTGTTGAGAGCACTTACGTAAGCGCGCAGAGCCGCACCGACGATGTCGGTCGAAACGCCTTTGCCCGAATAGAGCTTTCCGTTCGCTCTGAGTCTGACGATCGCCTCACCGACAGCCTCTCTGCCTTCGGTGACAGACTGGATCTGGAAGTCGTCAAGCTCGAAATGATGTCCGATTATCTGCTCGACCGCAAGGAAGGAAGCGTCAACGGGACCGTTGCCCTCGCTGATACCTGTGATCTGTACGTTGTCCTTTTCAAGAACCACACGAGCGGTCGATCCGATAAGATTTCCGCTTGTGATAACGTAATTTACCATTCTGTAAACAGGGGGAACTTGGAGTGCCACCGATGCAACGATAGCGTCAAGATCGCGTGAGGTCACGAGCTTCTTTGCAGCAATTCTCGAAAAAGCTTCATATACCTTGACCGTATCGTCGTCCGAAAGCTCGTATCCCAAATCCTCGACCGCGCCGCGGAGAGTGGTGAGATCGGTGTCCGCTCCGAGCGATGCGCCCTGTGCGGAAGTTCCGACGCGGTTGTCAAACGCGCTACCTGGTTTTTTAATGGTTATCATAGACTCGATCTGCGAGCAGAGCTTGCCGAGATTCATAGTATTTGCCGAAATTTCGATGCCGTACGCCTCTCCCTTAATGCTTGCCGCGTCGACAAAAGCCTTGACGGAGGGAAGGTCATCACCAATAACTGCGCATCTTACCTCGGTGACGCCTGCCGAAATTGCCTCGAATAGAGATGCATTCGCATACTTTAATTTATCCGAGCACATAACCGATACCGAAACTCCCGAAAGTGCGGGGATATCCTCAAAGAGCTTTTTCATAAAAGCACCGAATTCCGAGGGAAGCATATCTCCTGCCGTGTCGCAGACGGTGACAGTCTTTGCTCCTGCCGAGATAGCTGCGTTTATTGCCGCACAGACAAACTCGTATTCGCCGCGGCTTGCATCGAGCGCCTCAAACTCAACGTCAGAGCAGAGATCCGCGGCGCATTTTACCGAGTCGCTTATGAGATTTATCATATCCGCGGGCTTTTTGCCGCAGGTATATTCCATCTGTACGGGAGATACGGGAAGCGAAACGGTGAGTCTTGCGTTCTTTGCGCCCGAGATCGCCGACGCGGCGTTCTCGATCTCTGCTTTGTCGAAGCCTACGGTGCAGGCAAAGACGGTGTTGGTAAATATCGAGGAAAGCGTGCGCATCGCAAGCAGATCGATCTTTTCGTCGTTTATTTTTCCGAAGTTTACAATGTCGACGCTCATTTCGTTGAGCAGCTTTGCGATTTCAAGCTTTTCTCGGAAGCTGAGTCCTTCTCGTGTAAGAGTTACATCTGAAATCATGATTTTTTTCATTTGTGTAAGGTCCTTTCGTCTTTTATCTGATTTTTCGACAGATTTTAGAGTTGCCGGAAAACAAAAAGTCCCCCGGAAATTCCGAGGGACGATAAACTTCAAAAAGGTTTACCGCGGTACCACCCATCTTATCGAAAACTTACGTTTTTCGATCACTTTTCAGGCTCTGTCAAGCCTTCCGCCATGATAACGGGGCGCTCCGTAGTCGCTTATTTTTTGACCTTGAGGACAAACCTTCGGCGGCTCTGCTCCGGAATGAGTTTGTACGTTTTGCTCTATCGGCTCGCAGCAACCGCCGACTCTCTGAAAGAAGCTTTTTTCGTACTGTTTTCCTTCATCGCATTTAAAAATTTAACTAAACACCAATTATAATAACTCTTTTTATCTCAAATGTCAAGGGGTTTTTAAAAAATATATTTGATTGAACAGAAAAATTTTTAAGTTAGCTTTTATAACTTTTATAAAATTCTTGACAAATCAACAATTTCGCGCTATAATATCCTCGTCTTTTGTAAATATACGTTTTAAGTAAAGTTTTTGAAAATCCAAAAAGCATTTTGCAAAATGTTTTTTGCGGGGGTTTGAGGGCAGAACCCCAAAAGATCTCCTAAAGAAAGGAAAATTTATGAAAAATCACGTTTTACACGAAAAGCGAGAATTTGAGAACGTTCGTAAGCTCGTTGAATGGTCTGCCGATTTTTATGGAGACAAGGTTGCCTTCTCGTTCAGACCGGACACGAAGGGTGAGGTAAAAAAGGTAAGCTTCAAAAAGCTTCGCGGAGCAGTCCGTGCGCTGGCTACCGAGATGCTTGAAATGGGCTGCGCGGGAAAGCACTGCGTTCTCATCGGAAAATTTACGTATGAGTGGGCGGTCACCTACTACGCCGCGCTCTCGATAGGAGCAGTTCTCGTTCCGCTTGACCGCGACTGGCACGCACAGGATCTTGCAGATACTGCGGCAAGGGCAGATGTTTCTTTTCTCTTTGCAGACGAGGACATTGCCGACAAGGCGGCAGTGGTTGCAGAGAAGAGCGGCATTTCTTCGATAGTATATCTAAACGCTAAAAAAGAGGAGAGATCGCTTGCTTCTCTCGTAAGGGCGGGCAAAGAAAAATTCAAAGCCTCCTCGGATGCTTATTTCAATGCCGAGATCGACCCTCATAAAATGTCGCTTCTCGTGTTCACTTCGGGAACGACGGGCAAGGGAAAGGGAGTTATGCTCTCGCAGAGCAACATTCTCTCTGATCTTTGCGCTATAATTCCTTACATTGATTTCTCAGATAAGACGGTAGGTGTGCTCCCTCCTCATCATACCTACGGATCGTCGGTAATGCTTATCGGACATATGATGATAGGCGCAGAGGTGTATATTTCGGCAGGGCTTCGCTATGTTCAGAAGGAACTGAAAGAGCAAGCCCCCGGACACCTCGTTCTCGTTCCGCTCTATCTGGAAACCTTCTACCGTAAGATAATGGCGAACGTCAAGGAGCAGGGCAAGGAAAAGCTCATTAGCAGTATGATAAAGGTATCAAACGGACTCCGCAAGGTCGGAATTGATATTAGAAAGAAGCTTTTTGGCGCGGTTCGCGCGGCGTTTGGCGGAGAGGTCAAGACGATAATCTCAGGCGGAGCGCCGATAAATCCCGACATTCTCGCGTTTTTTGAGGCGATCGGAATTTCCACGCTCAATGGCTACGGAATTACCGAGTGCGCACCGATCATCGCGGTCAACAGAAGCCTTAACGTCGTTCCCGGAAGCGTCGGAAACGTTATCGACATCGACAAGGTCGTCATAAACGAGCCTAACGAGTGCGGCGAGGGCGAGATCTGGGTGACGGGTCCTAACGTGATGCTCGGATACTACAAGGATGGGAAAACGACTGCAGATGCCATTACTCCCGACGGATATTTCAAGACCGGCGACTACGGAAAGCTTGATGAAAACAACGTGCTTTACATAACCGGACGCAAAAAGAATCTGATCATTCTCTCCAATGGCAAGAATGTTTATCCCGAGGAGATCGAAAACGAGCTCGTTGCAACGCCCGGAGTTCTTGATATCATCGTTTACGAGGGTCAGAGCCGCCGCGGGATGGAGCACAATGCGATCGTTGCCGAGATATATCCCGATAAGGAATATATGGAGAAAAACGGTATTACCGACATGAGAGCGCATCTCAAGCCCTTCATCGACGATTACAACAGAAATGCAGTTCCCTATAAAAAGATCGGTGTTTTGAAGGTTCGTGACGAGGAGTTTCCAAAGAACACTCTCAGAAAAATTATGCGCTTTAAGCTTGATATGTCAATAGATTGAAAAAAGGACGAGGAAAGAAATTTCTTCGTCCTTTTTAACGATAAAGCGGCGTAAATTTGAAAAAATGCTTGACATAGGGAGATCCAAGTGATATAATTATTTATTACTAATATATCTAATAACTCATTTAGTAAAAAAGGTGATAATATGAAACTTTCGGGAGCAGATATAATCGTTCGCACCCTGATAGAGCAGGGTTGTGAGACTGTTTTCGGTTATCCGGGCGGTCAGATACTTCATGTTTACGATTCGCTTTATAAATATTCCTCAGAAATAAAACACGTTTTGACCGCGCACGAGCAGGGAGCTTCCCACGCGGCAGACGGTTACGCGAGAGCTACGGGAAAGGTCGGAGTCGTGATCTCGACTTCGGGTCCCGGTGCGACTAATCTCGTTACCGGTATTGCGACCGCGATGCTCGATTCGATACCGATGGTAGCTATCACGGGCAACGTGTTCACCTCGCAAATAGGAACCGACAGCTTCCAAGAGGTAGATATTACAGGTGTGACTCTTCCGATAACCAAGCAGAACTACTGTGTCGGCTCGGTCGAGGAGCTCGCTGATACAATAAGAGAAGCCTTTCGCGTGGCTCGCTCGGGCAGACCGGGTCCGGTTTTGATCGACGTTCCGAAGGATGTTCAGATCGCAACGTGTGAGTACGAGGCGCGATGCGCAGTAACGCCCGACGAAAAGTGCGCGGCAAAGGAAATACGCATAAAAGAGGCGGCAGACGCGATAAACGCAGCAAATAAACCCTTTATATACTTCGGTGGAGGTGTGATATCGGGCGAGGCGCAGGAAGAAATGCTCGCGCTTGCCGAGCTTATCGACGCGCCTATCGGTTGCTCGATGATGGGGATATCGGGTATCCCGACAGACCATCCGAGATTTCTCGGTATGCAGGGAATGCACGGACATTTCGCATCGTCCATGGCCATGCACAACGCAGACTGCATAATCTCGCTTGGCGTAAGATTTAACGACCGAGTCACAGGTAACCGCGCAAAGTTTGCCACAAACGCAAAGATAGTTCACATCGATATTGACGGCTCAGAGCTTTCAAAAAATATAAACGCTGTCAGCGGACTCCGCGCCGACGTAAAGCTTACTTTACACAAGCTTCTTCCGCTGATAAAAGAGGTTAAGAGACCCTCTTGGCAGAAAAAGATATCAGAGCTTCGCAAAGAGGAAGAAAAATATCTTGATAACAGGGAAGGACTCACTCCCCGCGCGGCGATACTTACCTTAAATAAGCATCTCGGAGAGAACACTCCGGTCGCGACCGACGTCGGACAGCATCAGATGTGGTCGGCGCAAAATCTGAGTTTCAAAAAGAGCCGCAGATTCATTTCAAGCGGCGGTCTCGGAACTATGGGATTTGGGCTTGGCGCAGCTATCGGTGCGGCATACGGAACCGGCGAGAGAAGCGTTCTCGTCACGGGCGACGGAAGCTTCGGAATGAACCTAAACGAGCTTGCGACCGCAGTTTCGTACGGAGTTCCGATAGTAATACTCGTAATGAATAACGGCGTGCTCGGAATGGTACGTCAGTGGCAGACCCTTTTCTTTGATAAGCATTATTCAAATACCGTTCTCGACAGAAAGACGAATTTCGTAAGGCTTGCCGAGGCGTTCGGCGCAAAGGGCGAGGCTGTTTCGAGCATCGAGTCTCTCGACGAGGCTCTCGGACGAGCCTTCAAGGAAAACGGACCTTACGTTATAGACTGCAAGATAGACAAAGATGAGTTCGTTCTTCCGATGCTTCCTCCGGGCGGCTCGATGGACGATATAATAATGAAGGTTGGTGAGTGAAGATGAATAAATATACCGTAGCGGTTCTCGTGCAGAACAAATTTGGCGTACTTAATAAGGTAACAAGTATGTTTCGCCGCCGCCGCTTCAATATCGACGCACTTACGGTAAGTGAGACCGAGGCTCCCGACTATTCGAGAATTACCGTCATTTTCGACGGAGACTCCGCGAGCAAAAAGCAGCTTGTTGAGCAGCTATACAAGATCCCCGAGGTATGCTCGATAAAGGAGCTTGACGGCGAAAATGCGGTAAGCAGTGAGCTTCTGCTTATAAAAATGGACAACTCTCCCGAAACGAGAGAAGAGATACGCTCGGCGGCAGATGCTTACGATGCGAAGATCGTCGATTACACAAAAGAAGCAATAATGATACAGGTTACGGGCGACAGCCGCCGTATCAGCGGATTTATAGAGCTTATGCGCGACTATAATATACTCGAAATCTGCCGCACGGGAATCGTATCACTTGAGCGCGGAAGCAAGACTATCCGCGAGGAAATCTGAGAAATTAATTTTAATACAAATATTGAGAGGTAATTAATCATGGCAAGAATATTTTATCAGCAGGACTGCGATCTTCAAAAGCTTTCAGGCAAGACGGTCGCAATAATCGGATACGGCTCGCAGGGACACGCGCACGCGCTCAACCTTAAAGATAGCGGAGTAAATGTTATCGTAGGACTTTACGAAGGCTCGAAGAGCTGGGCAAGAGCTGAGTCGCAGGGTCTGACCGTTATGACCTCGGCAGAGGCTGCAAAGGCGGCAGATATCATTATGATCCTTATTAACGACGAGAAGCAGGCAAAGCTCTATAAGGAGTCTATCGAGCCGAATCTTACAGAGGGCAAAACTCTCGCGTTTGCACACGGATTTAACATTCACTTCGGTTGTATCAAGCCTCCGAAGAACGTAAACGTAATCATGATCGCACCCAAGGGCCCCGGACACACTGTAAGAAGTGAGTATCAGGTGGGCAAGGGCGTTCCCTGTCTTATCGCGGTCGAGCAGGACGCTACCGGCGACGCGCTCGAAATCGGACTTGCTTATGCGCTCGGTATCGGCGGAGCAAGAGCGGGAGTTCTCGAAACCACCTTCCGTACCGAAACCGAGACCGATCTTTTCGGTGAGCAGGCAGTTCTCTGTGGCGGTGTTTGCGCACTCATGCAGGCAGGCTACGAAACTCTCGTTGAGGCGGGATACGATCCCAGAAACGCGTACTTTGAGTGTATCCACGAGATGAAGCTCATCGTTGACCTTATTTATCAGAGCGGCTTTGCGGGAATGAGATATTCGATCTCGAACACCGCAGAGTACGGCGACTATATTACAGGTCCCAAGATCATTACCGAGGAAACCAAAAAAACTATGAAGAAGATCCTTAAAGACATTCAGGACGGAACCTTTGCAAAGGACTTCCTTCTCGATATGTCGGACGCAGGCTCTCAGGTTCACTTCAATGCTATGCGTAAGATAGCTTCCGAGCACCCCTCCGAGATCGTCGGCGAGGATATTCGTAAGCTTTACAGCTGGGCGGACGAGGAGAAGTTTATCAACAACTGATTTAAGAAGCTCTCCCGAAGCCGTTTTGGCTTCGGGAAAAGTATTTAGGCGTGTTTGTGGGGAAAAGCAGGATTGGTTAGTACGAACACAGCTAAAACACCGCCGTCCTTTTCCTTCGTTCATTTCTGTATCGACAGAAACGAACCAAAGAACGACTGTTAGGGCGGGAGACCCACCCTTCAGGAAACACCCACCCCAATGGTAAAAAGCTCCCGACGCGTGTCGCTTTTACCCTCGCAAAACGCGTCGGGACGGTAAGATGCGGCGCGATATTATGCGCATTAACTCACTGCTATTAAGTAATAATACTATTTTTCGTAGTTTTTCTTTTAGTAAAGTTTTTGGGAAATTCTGAAAACACTTTTTCCAAAAAGGGTTTCAGAAAAAATGTTTTAGGAGGTATGGAACCTTTTATTAAAAAGGTTCCGACACAAAATGGAAAATATCGTAAAAGGTGTGGCAAATGCTCCGCACAGATCTCTTTACCACGCACTCGGATTTACTGCCGAGGAGCTTGACAGACCGATGGTCGGTATCGTCAGCTCGTATAACGAGATAGTGCCCGGACATATTAACCTTGATAAAATAGTTGAAGCGGTCAGGCTCGGCGTGGCTATGGCGGGCGGAACGCCTATCGTTTTCCCTGCGATAGCGGTCTGTGACGGAATCGCTATGGGACACGAGGGTATGAAATATTCGCTCGTTACCCGTGATCTTATTGCCGACTCTACCGAAGCTATGGCAAAGGCACACGGATTTGACGCACTCGTAATGGTGCCGAACTGTGACAAGAACGTCCCAGGTCTGCTTATGGCGGCGGCAAGGCTTAATATCCCGACCGTTTTCGTAAGCGGCGGACCGATGCTTGCAGGACGTGTCGGCGGCAAAAAGACTAGTCTTTCGAGTATGTTCGAGGCGGTCGGAAGCTTTAACGCGGGCAAAATCGACGAGGAAAAGCTTTGCGAATTTGAGTGCAAGACCTGCCCGACATGCGGCTCGTGCTCGGGTATGTATACGGCAAACTCTATGAACTGTCTGACCGAGGTTCTCGGAATGGGCCTTCGCGGAAACGGCACTATACCTGCTGTCTATTCATCGAGAATAGAGCTCGCAAAGCACGCGGGTATGGCGGTAATGGAAATGCTGAGAAAAAATATCCGTCCGCGCGACATTATGACAAGGGACGCTATAATGAACGCGCTCAGAGTCGATATGGCGCTCGGTTGCTCTACCAACAGCATGCTCCATCTTCCCGCAATCGCGCACGAGTGTGGCTGCGACATCGATCTTGAGGTTGCAAACGAGATAAGCGCGGCTACTCCCAACCTCTGTCACCTTGCTCCCGCAGGCCCGACCTTTATGGAGGATCTCGACGAGGCAGGCGGAGTTTACGCAGTTATGAACGAGCTTTCAAAGTGCGGCCTTATAAACGAGGACTGCATGACGGTCACCGGTAAGACTGTCGGAGAAAACATAAAAAACTGTATAAACAGAAATCCCGATGTTATCCGTCCTATTGAAAATCCGTACAGTCAGACCGGCGGAATTGCCGTACTCAAAGGAAATCTTGCGCCCGAGGGAAGCGTTGTAAAACGCTCGGCGGTGTCCGAAAAGATGCTCGTACACGAGGGACCTGCAAAGGTTTTCGACTGTGAGGAGGACGCTCAGGCGGCTATCGATGCAGGCAAGATCAAGGCGGGCGATGTCGTGGTAATTCGTTATGAAGGCCCAAAGGGCGGACCGGGAATGAGAGAGATGCTCAACCCGACGTCGGCGATTATGGGAATGGGGCTCGGAGAGAGCGTTGCGCTTATCACCGACGGCCGTTTCAGCGGTGCGACGAGAGGCGCGTGTGTCGGGCATATCACGCCCGAGGCGGCAAGCGGCGGAATTATCGGTATCGTCGAGGACGGAGATATCATAAGCATAAATATTCCCGAGAACAAGATCGAGCTCAAAGTCGACGATGCGGTAATTGCCGAGAGAATGAAGAATTTTACACCTAAAACAAAGGAACTTACGGGATATCTCAAACGTTATGCAAAGCTTGTTTCGGGCGGCGCGTACGGAGCTATTCTCGACTGAAAATATGGAACTTAACGAACTCAAAATAAGACTTAACTCGATTGCGGTGTTCAGAGATATTCTTGACGACGGCGTGATCGGCGCACTCAGAAAATATCTGACAGATTATAATACCGATAACTATGCGAGCTTTGTCACGACGCTCTATAAAGCAAACGGCGGCTATCTCAGTGCATACGTTAAAGGACTCTGCCTTGATAGTGAGAACGTTTATGTGAGGCTGATCGGTGCTTCGGGAAGCGTTCCCGAACATATTGATCAGGCGACAAAGCAGGAGATCGACAGCTTACAGGCTCTCTGTGATCTTACCTGCGAAGCGCTCAGATCACCGCTCTGTTACAAGGGCTTTCTTCCCGGGTTTATCTCGGAAAAGATCGATCTTGCGGCAGAATTTGCAAACAGAGTGAAGAATATCAGCAAATGCGGATACGGAATCTATGCAAAGTACAGAATGTTCTATCTCGATGCGGAAAGCAATATTGTTCCGGTACGCAGTCCCGACAGCACGCGCCTCTCGTCGCTTGTCGATTACGAGAGGGAACAGAAGATCATTCTTGACAATACGCGCGCTCTACTGGAAGGTAAGCCAGCGGCGAATATTCTTCTGACAGGCGACGCGGGAACGGGCAAGTCCTCGACCGTCAAGGCGGTAGTAAACGAGCTTTACACCGAGGGACTCCGCATAGTCGAGGTCCGCAAGGATCAGCTTTGCAGTATCGCAACGCTTCTCGATGCGCTCAGCGAAAATCCGCTTAAATTCATACTTTTTATCGACGACCTTTCCTTCCAAAAGGACGACGATAATTACAGTGCGCTCAAAGCGGTACTCGAAGGATCGGTTTCGGCAAAATCGCAAAATGTAGTAATATATGCCACGAGCAATCGCCGCCATATCGTCAAGGAAAAATTCTCCGACCGCGAGGGCGACGATGTGCACAGAAACGACACGATGCAGGAGATGGTATCGCTTTCCGAGCGTTTCGGAATACACGTTACCTTCAACCGACCCGACAAGCATATATATCTCGACATAGTGCGCCATCTTGCCGCAGATGCACAGATAAATATAGCACAAGACGAACTTGATGCGCTCGCAGAGCAGTACGCCCTCGGCAGAGGCGGACGCTCGGCAAGAGCCGCAAAGCAGTTCGTCGACGGACTGCTGGCGAAAGGCTGAGAAGAAATTTTCTCACAAAAGGAAGCGTTTTTTATGAAATATCTTGTTTTTCTCGATATTGACGGAACTCTTTTGAGCAGAGGCAAAATACACGAGAGGACTCTGACCGCCCTTTCCAGAGCAAGAGAAAGCGGTCACAAGGTGTATATAAACACGGGCAGATCGCGCAGTATCGTTCCGGACGATCTGCTGGACAAAATAAAGCCGGACGGTCTTGTCTGCGGTATCGGTACATACGTTGAGATCGACGGAAAAGTGGTCTTTTCGAGGTGTATGTCAGAGGCGCAGCTCGAATTTCTGATCGGTTTTTTCGGCGAAAGTTCGGAAAAAATCGTGCTTGAAGGCGACGACTGCACCGTTTCGCTCCACGGACTCGACGGGCGTATTCCAAAGGAAAACGAGATATTCTCGTTTGAGGATATGAAGGCGCGCTTCCCCGATATAAGAGTAAACAAGATCACCTTTTTTCGCACCGTATCGCAGGACGAAATAGATCGGCTCGGAGATGAATTCACGGTCGTTAACCACCCGAGATATTCCGAGATAGCGATGCGCGGATATACGAAAGCGAGCGGAATGAATTTTGTAAGAGATACGCTCAAAATGAAGAGAGAAAACGTGATCGCGATGGGAGATAGCGCGAACGATCTCGATATGCTCTCGGCGGCAGGAATTTCGGTTGCGGTCGGCAACGCCATCGACGAGGTCAAAAGGGCGGTGGATTTTGTGTCTATCCCTTGCGACGAGGGCGGAGTCGGATACGCCATCGAAAAGCTTATATTTAAAGAATAAACACGTAACGCCCGGCTTCCAATAAGGAGGTTGGGCGGTTTTGCTTGTTAGAGGCGTTCGGGCGAACGCAGACAAGCCTTGCCCAAATTTGTAGGGGCGTTCTTTGAACGCCCGATTCTCCGATGCAACGTTACGTGAACAAAGGATCTCCCTAAATTATTTGCAAATTTGCCTTGACGGATATGAAAGTGTATGTTACAATAATATAAATAGTATAAAATCTAGTTGAAAGGGAGGGTTTGTCAGAGTCTTGGGAAATATACTGCTTAAAAAGATAAAAGAAGCCACCACGTCCGTGCTTCCCGTTACTGCTATCGTTTTTCTGCTTAATCTCACGCCGCTTATAAACCTTACGGCAACCGAGCTCGCCGTCTTTCTTATATCCTCGCTTCTGCTTATACTCGGCATCGGACTTTTCAGTCTTGGAGCCGATCTCGCGATGACTCCTATGGGCGAGCATATCGGGGCAGGACTTACAAAATCCCGTAGCGTAGGACTTCTTTTGTCTGTCTGCTTCCTTATGGGACTTCTTATAACGGTAGCCGAGCCCGACCTTTCTGTCCTCGCAGAGCAGGTAAAGAACGTAATAAACGGCACCGTGCTTATTCTTGCAGTCGGAGTGGGAGTCGGAATTTTCCTGCTTCTCTCGGTGCTTAAAATATTATTCAAAAAGTCGCTCTCGCAGATGCTTCTTTTCTTCTATATGTTGCTTTTTGCGGTGTCTGCGGTCGTTATCCTAAACGGCAATGCGTCTTTTCTCGGACTCGCGTTTGATTCGGGCGGGGTTACGACGGGACCTATCACAGTTCCCTTTATAATGGCGCTCGGCGTAGGTATCGCGGCAACGCTCGGCGGAAAGAACGTCGGAGAAAACAGTTTCGGTCTTATCGCTATGTGCTCGGTCGGACCTATACTTGCCGTTATGATACTCGGCGTTACGGTGAACGGAAATATCGACTATAAGATGGATAACTACGACGTTACCTCGAAGCTTGGCGGTGCGCTTTTTGAAACGGTCTTCCATACCGTAGGTGAGGTCATTCTCGCTCTCGGACTTATCGTGGCGTTTTTCATAGTTTTGCAGATATTCTGTCTGAAACTTCCGAAAAAGACTCTTATCAGAATAGCCGTAGGCATTATCTATACCTTCCTCGGACTAGTTATCTTTTTGACCGCAGTTTCGGTAGGATTTATGCCTATCGGATATAAGATGGGAGTAGAGCTTGCATCGTCGAGCCCGATACTTCTAACTATTTTCGGATTTGTTCTCGGAATGGTTGTAGTTCTTGCAGAGCCTGCCGTCCACGTGCTCAATAAGCAGGTCGACGATATTACCGACGGAACGGTCAGCCGTAAGTCGATGATGATAGCCCTCTCGATAGGCGTAGGCGTTTCCATAGGACTTTCGATGCTCAGGATAATTCTTGATTTCAACATTCTTTACTACATAATTCCGGGATATTTTATCTCACTTGGACTTTCCTTCTTCGTGCCGGGAATATACACGGCGATAGCGTTTGACTCGGGCGGAGTTGCAAGCGGTCCTTTGACATCGGGATTTATTCTCCCTCTGTCGATAGGTGCGTGCTACGCTCTCCAAGGCGAGAGTGCGATCATGAGTTGTGCCTTCGGTATCGTGGCGATGGTTGCAATGACTCCGCTTATTACGATACAGCTTCTCGGTTTCAGAGCGGTATTCAAACGAAGTATGCAGTGCCGTATAGCGATGAAGAGAATTCTCGCCGCAGACGACGAGCAGATAATCAGCTTTATGTAAGGAGGGGCAAAGATGGCAAGAAAAAGTCAAGCCGCGCAGACGGCAAAGCAGGAAGAATATCAGGCGCCGAAAAAGCTCCTTCTGCTTTTTACGGTAGTAGATAGGAAAAAAGCTGAATTTTACGCCGATTTTCTTCAATCCTTCGAGGTAAATATGCAGCTTACCCTCGCGGCAAACGGAACGGCGAGTAGCGATACTCTTAGCCTTCTCGGTCTTTCCGAGACCGAAAAAAGCGTGATAATCAGTGTGGTAAACGAGGAAAAGGCACACGCCGCTCTAAGTGCACTCGAAGAAAAATTCAGTACCATCAAGAACGGTAAGGGAATTGCCTATACCGTTCCGATGTCCGGAACGATAGGCGCGCGCATCTATCAGTTCCTTGCAAACATTCAGGGATAAAGTGAAAGAAAGGACTATGTGATATGAAATTTAAGCATGAAGTTATATTTTGTATAGTAAACGCAGGATTTTCTGACGCGGTAATGGATGCGGCAAAGCAGTTCGGAGCGCGCGGAGGCACGGTCATTCACGCGAGAGGAACGGCAAACAAGGAGGCGGAAAAGCTTTTCGAGATAACCGTTCAACCCGAAAAGGAGATCGTTATGATCCTTGTTCCCAAGGAGATCAAGAACAACATTCTGCACGCGCTTTATAAAGCGGTCGGACTTAACACTCCGGGTCAAGGAATTGCCTTTTCAATGCCTGTTGACGAGGCAGTGGGGCTGTCGGGATCTGATAAGCCAAAAAGCGATAAATAAGGAAAAGCGGCAGGTATGGCCCAACTTCTCACAAGGAAGTTGGGCAGTTTTATTCGCCTGTGGCGAGTGGTATTGCTCACAGTGATATTCGGCTTACGACGAGTGATATTTGCTTCGCAAGTTTAAGGGGCAAATAAAATATCACTAAAACAGAAGGCTTTAATATAACTATCACCGAGTCGATAATATCCTCCGACGCAGTCGGAATATAACTCTTGCTTTCTTTGCCGCTTTTGTTTTCCCGATAAATTTTACCGAATATCCACAACTTAACAATTGACAATGACACTTATATGTGATAGAATTACATAATGTGTAGGTATAAATGTATTTATGCCAACCTTTTTTGAAAGGCTGAATAGGATGAAAAAAATTTTAGGTATAATTACCCTTGTTATAATTGTCTTGACTGTTGCGGCGGGAACGATTCTCGTCTCAGCTGATGCCAATGTACCCGCATATGAGATAAGCAATCAGACGGTCGAACGAGGAAGCTCCTTCTCGATAGTGGTGTCGCTCCGTAACAATCCGGGTATCATATCCCTGCGCTTTTCAGTTGGATACGACGAGACCCTTCTTCGACTTGACTCGGTAGAGGACCTTGGTCTGCTCGAAGGTTATACACTCCCTGCGCCAAACGTAGGATCGCCCTACACGCTCCGTTGGAGTAACTCGCTCTGGACGGACACCTCGACGCCCGGCTCAAAAGCCAACGGAGAGCTTGTGAAGCTCAATTTTACATCTATTTCAGCAAAAGAAGCGACCACCGAGATTACAATATCGCACCTTGAAGCAAATAACAGCAGCGGAAAGGTCATTTCATTTGCAAACAGTAAGGCGAACATCGAAATAAAGAACAAATATGAGGTAAAATTTCTTTCCGAAGACGGAAGCGAAGTGATCTTGGCGCAAAAATATTTTCTCGGAGAGAGCGTAGTTATTCCTGATGATCCGATAAGAGAAACTGACAGGATAAATAAATACACGTTTAGTGGCTGGAATCCTCAAGTGGTTACTACGGTAGAAGGTGAAGCGACTTATACAGCAACCTTCACCGCCGAGCTTCTTGAAACCGACGCGACGCTCAAAAGTCTTTCGGCACAAGGACTTGTCCTTGATCCCGAATTTGATCCGAACGTGACCGAGTATAGCGCGACCGTTAATTTTGCGGTCTCTGCGCTTGAGCTCGCGCTTGAAACCACCGGAACGCTTGCGACGTACACGGTCGAAGGCAACGAGCTGACAGTCGGAGAGAATGCGGTCAAGATCACAGTGACTGCCGAAAACGGCGACATAAACACCTATATTCTTACAATAACAAGAGAAGAAGACCCGAATTACGTTGAGCACAACGATTCCACTCTTAAAGAAATGACTCCCTCGTGCGGAATTCTTTCCCCGAGTTTTTCTAAAGACAGAACCGATTACATACTTTACGTATCGAGCACGACCGAGTCGGTAAGCTTTGCGTGCAGCGCAAACAGCGAAAAGGCACGAGAGTTCAGCTCTGACGAGGCGCATCTGATTGAAAACGACAGGGCTGTCATAACGCTCTTCTGCGTTGCCGAAAACGGTGACAGGACCGAATATACCGTCACAGTCGTAATGCTTCCGGAGTATAACGGCGAGATACCCGAGTTTGTTTTCGGTACGGGCGAGGACGAGGGCGCGGAAGATCCTCTCGGACCGCCCGCGACAGAGGGTCCGGACACGGACGGCAAAGGACAAACCGGTAAACTCCCTGAAACCACGGTAATAATCATAATAGCGACGGCGTCTCTTTGTGCGATAGCATCGGTCGTGGGAATAATAATTTTACTTATCGGCAACAGAAAAAACAAGAAAAACAAGTCATAAAGCGTATTTTAGCAAAAGGAGATATTGTAAAATGAGCAAGAATTACAGAATAGAAACGAAGTGCATACAGGAGGGCTACTCGCCGAAAAACTCCGAGCCGAGAGTTCTTCCGATATATCAGAGCACGACCTATAAATACGACAGTGCAGAGCACCTCGGAGAGCTTTTTGACCTCAAAGCGCCCGGCGATATGTATTCGAGAATTTCCAACCCGACGCTCTCGGCGGTCGCGTCCAAGATAGCCTCGCTTGAAGGCGGTGTCGGCGCGATGCTTACCTCTTCGGGACAGGCGGCGAGCCTTATTTCGGTGTTCAATATCGCATCGGCAGGGCAGAACATAATCTCACTTTCCTCGATATACGGCGGAACGACCAACCTTTTTGCGGTCACGATGAAGCGTATGGGAATTGAAACGAGATTCGTTACTCCCGATATGAGCGACAAGGAGATCGAAGCGCTTATCGACGAAAACACCAGACTCGTTTTTGGTGAAACGATAGCAAATCCCGCACTCACCGTTCTCGATATTGAGAGATACGCCGCGCTTGCTCACAGACACAGTATTCCGCTTATCGTGGACAACACCTTTGCAACCCCCGTCCTCTGCCGTCCTATCGAATACGGCGCGGACATCGTTATACATTCTACGACCAAATATATGGACGGACACGCATCGACCGTCGGCGGAGTTATCGTTGACAGCGGAAACTTCGATTGGGAAAAATCGGGCAAATTCCCCGAGCTTACCGAGCCTGACGACTCCTATCACGGCGTAGTTTACACCGCATCATTCGGAAAGTCGGCATACATTACCAAAGCGTGCTGTCAGCTTATGCGTGATCTCGGAACTACTCCGTCGCCCCTTTCGGCGTTCATAATCAATCTCGGGCTGGAGTCGCTTGCGCTCCGTATCGAGCGTCATTCGGAGAATGCTCTTGCAGTAGCAAAATACCTGAGCGGGCACGACAAGATCACATGGGTAAGCTATCCGAAGCTTGAGGGTGATTCTCAGTATGAGATGGCAGAAAAATATCTGCCCAAGGGTGCTTCGGGCGTCATTTCCTTCGGTATCGAGGGTGGACGCGAGGCGGCTATGAAGTTTATGAATTCACTGAAACTCGCGGCTATCGTCGTTCACGTTGCAGACGCGCGTACTTCGGTGCTTCACCCTGCGAGCACGACTCACCGTCAGCTCACCGATGAGCAGCTCGTCGCGGCAGGCATCGGTCCCGAGCTCGTGCGCTTCTCGGTTGGTATCGAGAACGTCGAGGATATTATCGAGGATATTGAGCAGGCGCTCAGTCAGATATAAGACCGCTACAACTAAACTCTTTTAATAAAAGTTTTTGAAAGAGCGCGAGAAAACTTTTTTCAAAAAGTTTTCTCGCAGAAAAAAGTTTTTGAAAAGGTGCGGAAAAACTTTTTACAAAAAGTTTTTCTGCGAAAAGTTTTTGAAAGGTATGGAAAACTTTTTTCAAAAGTTTTCCAAAAAAGAAAATGCCGATTAAGATACCGAACGAGTTGCCGGCAACGGCGACTCTGCTTAGCGAAAACATATTCGCCATAACCGAAACGAGAGCGATAACGCAGGATATACGTCCGTTAAAGATCCTCGTTTTAAATCTTATGCCGACGAAGATCGTGACCGAAACTCAGCTTGCGCGAATTCTCGGAAACACGCCGCTTCAAGTCGAGCTTGAATTTATCCACACGAGCACGCACGTATCAAAAAACACCTCGTACGATCATCTGCTCGCGTTTTATAAGACCTTCGATCAGGTAAGGCACGAAAAGTACGACGGAATGATAATTACAGGCGCGCCGGTCGAGCATCTTGAATTCGAAGAGGTCGAATATTGGAACGAGCTCTGCGAGATAATGGAGTGGAGCAAGAGCCATGTCACGAGCACCTTCCACATCTGTTGGGGCGCGCAGGCGGCGCTTTATTACCACTACGGAATAAAAAAGCAAAAGCTCGATAAAAAGCTTTTCGGCGTGTTCGAGCACACGGTCGATCGCAAAAAGTCGATACTTATGAGAGGATTTGACGACGTTTTCTACGCTCCGCATAGCCGTTACACGACAGTTGCGAGAGAGGATATAGAAAACGAGAGTGCGCTCAAAATACTCGCGTCCTCCGAGAAGGCAGGCGTTTACGTTGCGGCGACCAAGAAGGGTAGGCAGGTGTTCGTCACCGGACACTCCGAGTACGATCCCGACACGCTCGATAAGGAATATAAGCGCGACCGCGCGGCAGGACTTGATACGGCGATCCCGTATAATTACTATCCGGACGACGATCCGAACAAAAAGCCGATCTCGACTTGGAGAAGTCACGCCAATCTGCTTTATACGAACTGGCTCAACTATTTCGTATATCAAACAACGCCATACGATATTACAAAGATCAAATAAAAAGAAAAGCTCCGATTTCGGAGCTTTTTCTTAGTTTTTAACGATTTTCATTATAATGAAATAAAGGCGCCAGCTTACGGCTATTATGAGTGCGCGGAATTTCACGCCCTTTGTCAGAAGCGCGAAGCTTTCTTTATTAAGATGCTTTTTCAGGCAGGATTTGAAGAATTTGCAGTATTTCTTCTGAATATCCTTTCCGATATAGATCCTGCGAAGAAGCTTCATACTCGTCATTACGATAGACGCGTCAACGAACTTTGTAAGATGCCCGAGATATCTTTCGCGAAGGTACTCTGAGATCATAAGATGTGCGTTGTAAACCGTGGTGTGCTTTTCGCCGACGATACTTCGCATTGCGCCCGACGCTCTTACATAGTAGTTGTAATAACGTCCCGAGCGCAGGCAGAGCTTTTTGCTCTTCGCGATCGCCTTCGTGCAGAAGAGAAGATCCTCTCCGATGTGGATAGACTCTTCAAATCTCACGTCGCAAAGCAGATCGGCACTGAAAAGCTTGTTATATACCGAAGATGTGAAATGCTTTCGCATAAGCATAGCAGAGATCGCGTCCTCGGCGGAGAATGTCATAAATTTTTCCTCGTCGGTGTCCTTTGCTCCGTCGCCCTCCTGCCTTCCGCAGTAGAAGATGTTGCAGATCGATATGTCCGAGCCTGTGTCCTTCATATTTTGCAGAAGTCTTTCAAACATATTCGGCAGGGCGGTGTCGTCACTGTCGACAAATCCGATAAGATCGCCGCGCGCCGCGTCAAGACCTGCGTTTCGTGCCGAGGAAACCCCGCCGTTTTCCTTGTGGATAACCTTTATACGGGAGTCCTTTTCGGCATAAGCATCACAAAGCTTGCCTGAGGCATCAGTCGAGCCGTCGTCAACGAGGATTATTTCGAGATTGTCATAGGTCTGCGCGAGAATACTTTCCACGCTTTTTTCAAGATAGTCCTTAACGTTGTAAACGGGAACTATGACAGATATAAGTGGACGTGAAGGCAGCATATTGTTAGCAGTCCTTTCTTCCATAGTGATATTTATTTTTCGAACGAGCTTTTGTCAGGATACATTTTCTCAAACGAAGCGTTTATAGATTCCTTTGCCGTGTCAAAATCTTCCTCGGGAGTGTTGTCGCTCAGGCAGAAATACTTGTATTTGCCCGATTCGACCGCCGTTTTTACCTCGTCAACAAGGCGGGAGTCAATCACCGCCGAGTGCTTGGTTATATTCTGCGGATAGAAGTTACCCGTGATTATCTGATAGCCTCTGAACGCCTGCGGAGAGTTGTTAAGACGGTGTCTGAAACGCGACTTTGACGTGCGGATCATCGCGTTCTCGTGGTTTTTCCAGAGCGTTTCAAAGGTGCTTTTCAGAAAAGCCTTGGCGTGATGCATAGGTCTTATATACTTGTTTCTCGCAAGAAGTTGGATAAGATTGTATGCCCCAAACTTGAAATTCACGTATTTGAAGATGTTTTTTATTATCGTTTTCGTCGAAATATAACGCGAATATATTGAATAGTCGTTGAAAAGATGGTAGCAGTAGAGCACCTGTTGGTGCGGAATTGCAGGAACGAAATACGCTTCGTCGACAGGGAGTCCGTTTACGAAAAAGTCACTTGGCTCGCAGGGCTGCATTAAATACATATCGTCGTTGAAATAGACGAATTGCTCCGAGAGCCCATTTATTCTGTGCATATGAATCTCAATCGCAGTCGAGTTGAACACGGGCAGATATTCTTCGGGAATAAAATCACTGTGATTTACAATATTCAGCTTCGGATTTGAAGTGTTGAGCCACTGGGGAAGATGACCGTATGTGACGAAATGGATCTTGTTTACCCACGGAGCGTTTTTTTCGATAGAGCGGAACCAATATTTCAGCTGATCCCAGTCGCGAAAACGCTTGATGTGAGCGTCGCCGCCCTCGCCGAGATGCTTTGCCTTGTCTGTTTGCCAAATGGGATCGTTTCCGTCCACCCAAGTCACGACGAAATCTATTTTGTTTTCGGGCATTTTTCTCTCTCCCTTTCGTTTATTTCTCAAATGAGCTCTTTTGAGGGAATATCTTGTCAAAAGAAGCGTTTATTACACTCTTTGCGGCTTCAAACTGTTCTGCGGGGGTGTTGTCGCTCAGGCAGAGATATTTGAATTTTCCCGACTCGATGGAGCGCTTTGCAAGCTCAACGTCGCAGGTGTCGATAACTCTGGCGAATTTTCTCTTGTGCTTCGGATAGAACTTTCCCGTGATTATCTGATATCCTCTGAAAACCTGAGGCGAGTTATTAAGCTCTTTTCTGAAACGCGATCTCGCGGTGCGGAGCATATATCTTTCGTGATCTCTCCAAATCGTCTCAAATGAGCTTTTCAGGAAGCTTTTAGCGTGATGCAATGGTCTTATATACTTGTTTCTTGCAAGGATCTGGATGAAATTGTTCCATCCGAACTTGAAATTTATATATTTAAAAGCGTTTTTGAGCAGAGTCTTTGCCGAAAGGTAGTCGGTATATACCGAATAGTCGTTAAAGAGATGGTGGCAGTAATAATCGTCCTCGTGAGGGATCGCGGGAACGAAGAACGCCTCGTCTACCGGAAGTCCGTTTACGAAAAAGTCGGTATCCTTGCAGGGCTTCATTATATAGGTGTCGTCGTTGAAATAGACGAAATGCTCAGCAAGCCCCTTTATTCTGTGAAGATGCACCTCGATTGCCGTTGAGTTAAAGACCGGCAGGAACTCTTCGGGGATAAAATCGCTGTGATTTACGATGTTCAGCTTCGGATTTGACGTGTCGAGCCATTCGGGAAGATGACCGTAGGTCACGAAATGTATCTTGTTCACCCATGGAGCATTCTGCTCGATCGAGCGGAAAAAGTATTTGAGCTGATCCCAATCGCGGTAGCGCGATGCGCTTGCATCACTGCCCTCGGCAGAGTATTTTGCCTTGTCTGCCTGCCAGACGGGATCGTTTCCGTCTACCCATGTCACGACGAAATCTATTTTGTAGTCGTTGTTTTTCATAATTTTTACCTATTCCGATTATCTTAGCGATTTCAGCTTTTCAAGCACTTTTAATGAGAAAAAGTAGGGAAAAGTGCCGAAAACAAGCGGTATTACGTTCGTTTTTATTGATTTTGTGAGAACCGAGTAGCTCTCCTTATTAAGATGCGGTATTATATTTTTTCTGAAAACACCTGCATATTTCTTTTGAAGCGCCCTGTCCCCTTCGAGCCTGCGGAGAAGTATTACGTTGCAGACGATTATCGAGGCGTCGGTGTATTTTTTCATCTTCTCGGCAATTCCCGCGCCTTCTAAAAGGTCGATGATTTTAAGGCAAACGTCGTGCGAGGTGATGTGCTTTTCGCTGAAAGACATCTGAGTTGCACTTCCTTCTCGGGTGAAATAGTAGTAGAGCTCTTTTGAAAAATAGCAAGCCTTTTTCGCTTTGAGAAGTGCCTCGACCGCAAATAGCAGGTCCTCTGCCGCGTATATATTCTCGTCAAGACGGACACCGCGTAGCAGCTCTGCCTTAAAAAGCTTGTTCCAGAGCGAGCCCGAGAATGCGCGTACTATTATCATTTCGGCAATCGCCTGCTCGCGAGTCATCTCGATATGCTCGAGGTTCTCGTCCGAGGGAGGAGCGCAGTCCTTCTCGCTTTTCACTCTTCGCGCCTTGCATATCGCAACGTCAGAGCCTGTGCGCGTGAGATGTGAGTACATTTCCTCGTACATCGTGGGAGCGACTGTGTCGTCACTGTCGACAAATCCGATAAGCTCACCCGTAGCGACGTCAAGTCCCGCGTTTCTTGCCGAGGAAACTCCGCCGTTTTCCTTGTGGATAACCTTTATACGGGAGTCCTTTTCGGCGTAGGCGTCGCAGATCTCGCTCGAGGCGTCGGGGGAACCGTCGTCAACGAGGATTATTTCGAGATTTTCATAGGTCTGCGCGAGCAGACTGTCTATGCAGGCAGGGAGATATTTCTCGACTCCGTAAACGGGTACGATTATTGATATAAGAGGCTTTAAGTTTTCCATAAAAACTCCTTATTTGGCGTTTTTTATTTTTGCGATCTTGAAAAACAGCTTGAAAATCGAGAAGCTGAAAGAGAGCAGTATCGCCTGAATCTGCCTTGAACGGTGGAGTACGGCAAGGCTCCTAAGTGAAATGTGCCGTCTTATGTTTTTCTTTATTATCGGTATGTATATTTTTGTCTCGTTTTTCTGAGGAATGAGCTCGTATGCCTGATATACACAGCAGAGAAGCATCGAGGCTTGAAGCGAGTTTTTCGTTTTTTCGCTTACACCGTACCTTTTGCCGAGCTCCACAACTTTAAGAGAGGCGTCGTAAGAGGACATATTCTTTGAATCAAACGAGGAGTTCATAGCGCTTCCTTGGCGCTGAAAATAATTGTAAAGACCTCTTCCGAAAAAGGCGACCCTTTTCGAGTTCAGTATTGCCTCGGCGACGAAGGGTACGTCCTCGGCGATAGAAATGGCGGTGTCAAAGCGAACGCCGCTAAGTATCTGCGCGCGGTAAAGCTTGCATACCGGGTGCGCGCCGAAATGCTTTCTGTGCATCATACAGCATAGTGCTTCCTCGGGAGAAAAAAGGAGAGGTTTTTCCTTAGATAAGTTATCCGAAAAGCCTGCGTTTGGCGTATAGCATCTGTTAAACGAGCAGGAAACGAGATCTGCGCCCGTAGCTATCAGCTTATCGTAAAGCTCCTCGTACATTTTCGGGTGAGCCGTGTCATCGCTGTCAACAAAGCCTATGAGGTCGCCCGAGGCGACGTCAAGTCCCGCGTTACGCGCGGAGGAAACTCCGCCGTTCTCCTTGTGGATAACCCTTATGCGAGAGTCTTTTTCGGCGTATTGGTCGCAAATTTTCCCACAGTTATCGGGAGAGCCGTCGTCAACGAGGATTATTTCAAGATTTTCGTAGGTCTGTGCGAGGATACTGTCAAGGCAAGCGGCAATATAGCCTTCGACCTTGTAAACGGGAATTATTACCGAGATGAGAGGTCGCGCGTTGTCCATATTTAAACTCCTTCGTAATGAAAAATAAGTCGTGTCAAGATCTTTTTGTCTTGGCGAGGCTGAAAAATAGTTTGAAAAGAGTGTAGCTTATCGCAAGCAGTGCTGCCTGAATACGCCTTGACCGCGGCAAAACCGCAAGGCTTCCCTTGGAAATATGCTTTCTTATGTTTTTCTTTACGGTTTTGATATATTTTTTCGATATCTTCTTTTGAGGTATAAGCTCGTACGCCGTATATATGCAGAGCATAATGGCGGTTCCTTGAAGGTGATCCTTCGCCTTCCTGGAAAGAGATCTTACGTCTCCGAGTGCGATCATCTTCATAGCCGCGTCGTGCGATGTCATGTTTTTATCGCCAAAGGCGGTATGCATAATGCTTTCACTGCGCTGAACGTAGTTGTAAAGCGGTCTTGTGAAGAATACCAGCTTTTTCGAGTTCAGAATGGCTTCGGTCAGAAATAGCATATCCTCGGCGACCGAGATCGAACTGTCAAAGCGGACGGCTTCAAGAATCTCCGCGCGATAAAGCTTTGCCCATATCTGAACTCCGAACTTCTTTCGCAGAGTCAGCGCGCAAATAGCTTCTTCACAGGAAAACTCGTATATTTTTTCGTTTTCAAACTCGTCGGGTACTTTGTCACTCGGCGAGTAGCATCTCACGTATGAAGCGCTTGAAATGTCGGCGTCTGTCTCGGAGAGCTTTTTGTAAAGCTCCTCAAACATTTTCGGGTGCACCGTGTCGTCACTGTCGATAAAGCTTATAAACTCGCCTGTGGCACTGTCAAGACCTGTGTTTCGAGCTGAGGAAACTCCGCCGTTTTCCTTGTGGATAACCTTGATGCGAGAGTCCTTTTCGGCGTAGGTATCGCAGATATTACCCGAGGAGTCGGGAGAACCGTCGTCAACGAGGATTATTTCAAGATTTTCATAGGTCTGTGCAAGGATACTGTTTATACAGGCGTTAAGATAGATCTCTGCGTTGTAAACAGGCACAATGACCGATATAAGAGGTCTGTTTTTTTTCATAGCTCCCTCCGAAGATCATTCATACTTAGTCAGTATAAATTATAACATAATTATTTATCAAATTCAATAGTTTTGAAATTTTTGTAAAATAACTTGGCGGTATTGTTCTGGAAGACATCTATTTTCATATTAAAAAATACCATTTGCTACTGTCACTATCTTTCTTTTTTACTATACTGATGCTTGGAAGGATAATGTGAAGAGAACTCCTTCCAAAAACGAAAAGAAAGGAGATATTATGGAAATCATTATAGCGCACGCGGTGAATAATCTCTGCTACAAAGCAGATAAAAAGATGACTCCGCAAGGAATAGTCCTTCACTCGACGGGCGCAAACAATCCAAATCTTAAAAGATATGTTGACGCACCCGACGAAGTGGGCGTAAACTCGCGCGGAAATCACTGGAATAATCCGACTCCGAGCGGGAAGAAGGTCTGCGTTCACGCATTTGTCGGCTACGACAGGGAGAAAAAGGTACGGGTTGCCGAGATCCTGCCACTTGATATCTGCGCTTGGGGTGTCGGAAGCGGAAGCAAAGGAAGCTACAACTTCGATCCTTCGTATATCCAGATCGAGATGTGTGAGGACACCCTCGAAAACGAGGCTTATTACAGAGATGTCTTTGCTATGGCGGCAGAGTATTGCGCGCATCTCTGCCGAGAATATTCACTTGATGTCGAGAATATAGTGGGTCATAACGAGGCGCACGAGCGCGGTTACGGCTCAAACCACAGCGATCCTGAGCATTGGATGAGGCGATTCGGGGAGAATATGGATGTTTTCCGTGCAAAAGTAAGCGAGATCCTCGAAGGTGAAAAAGGGCAGTACGGAGTCGTCGTCGGCGCGTTTGATAGCGAGGAAAGCGCGCAGGAGACTCTCAAAAAAGCAAAGGAAAAGGGCTTTATGGATGCGTTTATCGCCTTTATTTTGCGAAATATACCCGAAAATGCGCACGAAACTATCCAAAAAGAGATAAAAGTAGGCGACCGCGTGAGGGTCAAAATGGGAGCAAAGACTTATACGGGCGTAGGACTTGCGTCCTTCGTCTATAAAAGGGAGCACTTAGTGTCCCATATAAATGGCGATCGCGTAGTAATAACCTATAACGGTACGGTGGTGGCGGCAATGAAAGCCGAAGATTTGGAGATTGTTTGAATTTAATAGAAAAACCGATGCAAAACTTGTGCATCGGTTTTCTATTCGGATAAATTACTGTTTTCCCAGAAGCTTAGTCTTTTCAAAGGACGCTATGACCGCATCGGTCACAGTTGCGCGAAATGCGCCCTCTTCAAGTGTGCGAACGCCCTCAATAGTGCTTCCGCCGGGACTGCAAACGGCGTCTTTGAGCTCTGCGGGGTGTTTGTCAGATCCTTCGAGCATCCTTGCCGAGCCGATAAGTGTCTGAACGGCGTAAGAAAGTGCTTTTTCTCTCGGCAGTCCACAGGCGACTGCTCCGTCTGCGAGAGCCTCGATAAACATAAACACGAACGCGGGACCGCATCCGGAAAGCGCACTTGCGGCGTCTATGAGAGACTCGGATAGTCTGTCTAGCTTGCCCGAACAAGACAGAACGTCAAGAAAGAGCTTTTCGTTTTCCTCGGTAACGTCGAGAGAAATATCGTAGAGTATCATTCCCTCGCATACCGAGACGGGAAGGTTCGGCATAATGCGGATTATCGGGCAGTTTGTCCCTGTGAACTCCGCGATCTTTTCAATTTTAACTCCTGCCGCCATAGAAACGATGGTCGGTTTTTGTTGTCTGCGTTTGAGAATCTCGGTGATCTCGCTGAGTGTTGATTCCATAAAATTAGGCTTCACTCCAAGGAATATAAGGTCGCATTTTTCCGCGATCTCGACTGATCTTGATGCTTTTGCCTTTCCAAGAGTTTTGGCAGAAAGTTCTTCGACTTTTGAGGAAAACTTGTCTGCGATAAGTATATCGCATTCGATTTTCGCTTTGCTTGCGGCAACTATGAGTGCCCCGCCCATATTTCCTGCACCAATAAATCCTATGTTTTTCATTTTTGTTTCGGAAAACTTTTAAGAAAAGTTTTCCACACCTTTCAAAAATTTTCCTGAAAATCCTTTTTGTAAAAAGGGTTTTCAGACTTTTCCAAAAACTTTACATAAATCAGTAAATATTTTTTACTAAAGTTTTTTGTCAGGGGCTAAGCGCGGAGCCCCTTAGCGCGTCTGTCCATTACCGTGAATAATATATTTATATGTGTTAAGCTCCGAGAGACCCATTGGGCCGCGCGCGTGAAGCTTCTGCGTTGAGATGCCGATCTCGCAACCGAGACCGAATTCTCCGCCATCGGTAAAGCGTGTCGAGGCGTTTACATAGACTGCCGCGCTATCAACTACCCTTGTAAAATACTCGGCAGCTTCGGAGCTTTCGGTGATTATTGCCTCTGAATGTCCTGTCGAATGGAGAGCGATATGATCGCAGGCTTCCTTCACCCCTGAAACAGTTTTAACTGCAAGAGTGTAGTCGAGAAATTCGGTGTCGAAGTCGTTCTCGCTGGCGGGGGAGCCCGTAATTATCGCGGATGATAGCTTGTCAAGACGAAGCTCGACAGGGATCTTGCCCTCGTCACGTCTGTCGTCAACGAGACGCTTTTTAATAATAGGAAGGATATTTTCTGCGATCCTAGTATCAACGAGACAGACCTCTGCTGCGTTGCAGACCGACGGACGGCTCGTTTTTGCGTTTTCAATGATGTTCACTGCCTTTTCCACATCGGCGTCGCCGTCAATGTAGATGTGGCAGATGCCCGTACCCGTTTGTATACAGGGAACCTTCGCATTTTCGGTACATGCGCGTATAAGCCCTGCGCCGCCGCGAGGAATGAGCAGGTCGATATAACCGACACCGTTCATAAGCTCGGACGCGCTTTCGCGGCTGGTGTCCTCGACTATCTGTACTAGGTCTTCGGGAAGTCCTGCTTTCGCAATTCCTTCACGCAGAGCTTTTGTGATTGCACGCGCAGAAAGAGAAGCCTCTTTTCCGCCTCTGAGGATGCAGACGTTTCCCGATTTCAGGGTGAGTGCTGCCGCATCCGACGTAACGTTTGGACGACTTTCGTATATAATGGCAATAACTCCCATAGGAGCAGACACCTTTTCGATAACGATGCCGTTCGGACGGCTGACGGTTGAGATCACCCTTCCGACAGGATCGGGAAGATCTATGACCTCGCGTATACCCTTTGCCATATCTTCAATGCGCTTTTCGCTGAGCGCGAGACGGTCGAGCATAACGTCGGAGATATTGCCCTTTGCCCGCTCAACGTCAGCGGTGCTTGCGATCAGTATCTCGTCTTTGTGAGAGATGAGCATATCTGCCATATTTGCGAGCGCGCGGTTTTTGTCCTCGGTCGAGAGCGATGCTAGAGACCCTTTGACCGCCTTTGCCCGCTGCATAATTTCAAGTGTAGTAATCATATTTATTTGGAAAACTTTTTTGAACCTTCCTAAAAACTTTTTCTCAGAAACCCTTTTAAAAAAAGTGTTTCTAAATCTTCCCAAAAACTTTAATTAAAACGAAAATCAGTATATTTTAAAGCAGACGAACTGCATTCTGCGCTTACCTGTTTCGGGAATATCAGTAGTATTGAGATAATATACGGTCATTCCGTCTGCACCGAGCGCAAAAGACGGGCTGTATCCGACTCTCGAGTCTATAACATCATCTGTATCCGCTCCTCTGGTATACGGAAGCGGATTTGCCATGGTCATCCATGTTTCACCGTAGTCAAAGCTTACGAAGATACGGTGATTTCCGTCGCCGTTTTTCTCCCAAAGTGCGGTAGCGATAAGCGTTCCGCATTCGCCGCCTGCGGGGATCCATAAGCAAGCGGGGGCTCCTCCGCCTGTATA
>JAZUQQ010000049.1:0-31407 GCA_045605765.1 Eubacteriales bacterium
TCGGCTTAGTGCCGCGGCAAAATACCAAATTATTAATATTGTCAGCAAATATCGCACGTAAGCCACCCTTTAAAGAGGACTTATGTGCTTTTTTAGTTCTTACAAATAATTACAAATAAAAATTGTGTTTATCAGTAGGAGATAATGCCAATGGCAAGTAAGGAAAGTTAGCCCATCCACCCATCGACCCGTTTACCTAAGGAGGTAAAAAATGAAAAAATCAGTTACAGTTTTATTGCTTTTTTGGCTCGTAATAGCTTTTTCGGGCTGCTCCTATTCAAACCACGATTACGAGCAGGACTATGATAAAGATTGGATCATAGGAAAAACAGCCGAGGAAATCACGGAAAGATACGGAACGTTTGATGTGTATTTTTTAACTTCCTTGCATTATGATGATACAGACGGTTATACGGGAGTATATTATTTAAGTGATAATACGACGCGAAGGCTAATAGGACTAAGAGTATACGGAAACGATTTGCTGATCAGTTTTGACAACGATCACGTCGCCAGAAGTATTTGGGTACGATCGCTTGGGGCAGGAGGCTAAAAAAGATGAAAAAAATCATTTCTATTGTTCTCGTTTTAATAACGACAATAACAATGCTTGCTATGGTTTCTTGCTCAAACCAAACACCTGATTATGATCCTGCTTGGATTGTGGGAAAAACCAAAGAAGAAATTGAAGAAAGATACGGTGCTTTCGATTCTTATGAAACAAAAACTTTTGAAAGCGGAAATGTTTATATTTACGCAAGATACGAAGGAAAAATACGAATTTCGGGCGGAAAAAAGAGATATACCGATACTTTCACGATAACATTTTCCGAAAACGGAATAGCGCTTTCGGCATCAAAAGAACGTATTGCCGATTTCTTCTAAGTGCCAAGCTCCCCCAGCCGCTTCGGCGGCTGGGGGAGCTCAAAACGGTGTCGAAATATGGCGGTAACGCTATGGCAGACGGAACAACGATACATCAGTGGCAATAGTTACTCGTATACACTACATTATACTCTATACGACCATTTTGGACTGGACACGCCTGATATGTATGAAGAAATTAAGTTTAATTTTAAGCCTGGAATGCTACCGGGGTTTAGACAGTGGTACATATTACAGCATTGGAATGAATTAGGAGCATCAGTCCAACCGAAACCGTTTGTAACAATTGTTTCATATACCGTATCGTTTTCCGGAACATTTTAATCTTGGAGATAAAATTCTATGAAAAAATCAAATTTAATCGCGATAGGCGTAATACTCGTTAATTTCCATAATACTTGGTGTTTGTATGCATTTCGTCCAAGAATGGAACTATTTTATTAATGATGTTGGGGCATATGACATCGACGATTTCAAATCTTACAAAAAAGACTTTCAGACGATAGCAAAAGCAGTTGTTTCTTTTTACGACGAAGAAAAGGAAAATAATGATGAGCTGATATATATAGTTATCGCTAATACACCTAACGATACGTGGGATTTAGAATGTGTTGTCGGAACGGAAAAAACAGACAGATATACCCTGTCAAAAAAAATTACTGAGGAAGAAGTGCAAGCGTACTCTTGTATTCAGGGCGCATTTGCCAAAACCGATAGCAGAGGACTGTGGTCTATCCAAGTAATGAATGATAGGGTTGTGTTTCTCTCGGGAACTCCGTATTCAATAGTGTATATGAGAAATGGCAAACGACCCAAGTATATTCTTAGTGAGGAGGAAGGCTATGATTCGATCTTCGTTGATAGACTGTCGTGGAAATGGTACCAAGTCAAAGGTAAATAAGCGATCTATTAATGCGAACATTTCGAAATACTCGTAATGCAGTAAAAACTACTATCCCCAGCCGCCGAGGCGGCTGGGGGTTTAACTTTTATATTTTCCCTGTAAAAAACTTGACAATCGTTTAAAAATAAAATATAATAGCTATATCTGCATTTTACGCGTGAAGGAGACGGTGTATTTTGACAAAAGTAGCTATTATCGGCGGCGGTGCCGCGGGTATGATGTCTGCGATCTTCGCCGCACAGAGCGGTGCCTCGGTCACGATTTTCGAAAAAATGAAATTTACAGGCACGAAGCTCCGAATCACGGGCAAGGGCAGATGCAATCTGACAAACAACTGCACGATAAACGAGGTAATTGAGAACATCCCTACAAATGCGCGTTTTATGTACGCTTCCCTATCGTCATTTGCTCCTCAGGACGTTATGGATTTCTTTGAGGAGGCGGGAGTGCCTCTCAAAACCGAGAGAGGAAACAGGGTTTTTCCGATATCCGACAAAGCGTCCGATATAGTTGAGGCTCTGAGGCAAAAAATGCGCGCTCTCGGCGTAAGGGTGGTATTCGACAAGGTCACGGACATACTCGTAAAGCAGGGCGAGAACGGTTCTGAAATTGCAGGCATAAAAACGCTCTCGCAGGGTGCACCCCTTTCCTTTGACCGAGTGATACTTGCAACGGGCGGAAGATCCTATCCGCGCACAGGCTCGGACGGTGATGGCTACACCTTCGCAAAAAAACTGGGAATAAACCTTATTCCCGCAAAGCCCTCGCTCGTTCCACTTGAAATATGCGAGCGCTATTGCCGCGATATGCAGGGTCTTGCGCTCAAAAACGTTTCTGCGCGCGCTATCGAGGCATCGAGCGGCAAGGTGATATACGAAGATTTCGGCGAGATGCTTTTCACTCACTTCGGAGTGAGCGGTCCGATAATACTCTCGATGTCGGCGCATCTTCGCGATATAAAGCCTGAAAAATACAAGATACTTATAGATTTAAAGCCTGCGCTCGACGAGAAAACGCTCGACCGTCGTTTGATATACGATTTTGAAAAGGGCAAGAACAAGAATTTTATCAATTCCCTTTCCGATCTTCTTCCGTCGAAGATGATCCCCGTATTTGTAAAGCTTTCGGGAATTTTGCCCGAGCGAAAGGTAAATTCGATAACCAAAGCCGAGCGCGCAAAGCTCCTTTCTATGCTCAAATCCTTTGAGCTTACGGTAAGATCGCCCCGATCGATCGACGAGGCTATTATCACCTCAGGCGGAATAGACGTACGCGAGATAAATCCGAAAACTATGGAGTCAAAGCAGATATCCGGTCTTTATTTTGCGGGCGAGATAATCGACGTCGACGCCTACACGGGTGGCTTCAATTTGCAAATTGCATGGTCAACCGGCCGTATTGCGGGTATCTCGGCTGCAAAAGGATAAATAAATTAACAAAAATAAAAAGGAATTAAATGATGTTCAAAATTGCTATTGACGGGCCGTCCGGCTCAGGAAAATCAACTCTCGCAAAGCGTCTCTCAGCACACCTTGGATTCGTTTACGTCGACACTGGTGCGCTCTACCGAGCAATAGGTCTTTATATTTACCGCCAAGAAATCGATCCTCACAACAGCGAGGCAGTCGAGCCTCAACTTAAAAACATATCCGTCGGCATAAAATATATTGACGGCGAGCAGAAAACCCTGCTTAACGGCGAGGACGTCTCGCGCGAGATACGTCTTCCCGACATCTCGATGTATGCATCGGCAGTTTCAGCGATCCCCGCAGTAAGAGCCTTTCTTCTCGGAACGCAAAAGGACATAATCAAGAGCAACAACGTCATAATGGACGGACGTGACATTGGAACTGTCATTATGCCTGACGCACACGTAAAAATATTTCTTGTTTCGAACAACGAAACGCGCGCTATGCGCCGCTGTGAGGAGCTCCTTGCAAAGGGCGTTCAGACGACCTACGAGGAAGTACTCGCCGACCTTGAAAAGCGCGATGCCAACGATTCTTCGCGTGCGGTAGCACCCCTTGTTCCCGCCGATGACGCAGTTTTCCTTGACAACTCGTCTTTCACACCCGACGAAACTTTTGCACACGCTCTTGAAATAATCGAAGAGCGCATAGATATATAACTACGGGAGCATCACACGATGAACAAATTTTACAACTTTATTTCGATCACCTGCTCTTCTCTTGTAAAATTCTTTTTCAGAGTAAAGGTCGAAGGACTTGAAAATGAGCCTTCTGAAGGCGGTGTCGTCGTCTGCGCCAACCACATTTCTCTTTGGGATGCGGCAATAATGGGCGCGGTTATGAACCGTCAAGTCAGATTTTTTGCAAAGAAGGAGCTTTTCAGCACGCCGATACTAAAACACTTCGTAAAGGCCATGGGTGCATTCCCCGTTGACAGAAAATCTCCCGCCTCCGCCGCACTTGCAACGAGACACACGATAGCTCTCGTCGGCGAGGGCGAGATGGTCGGAATGTTTCCTCAAGGCACGCGTCACGCCAAAGAAGATCCCAAAGATACGCCGATAAAGAACGGCATCGGTCAGATAGCCTACCGCGCAAAGACGCGTGTGCTTCCTATGTGCATACAGACAAAGGGCTGGAAAATAGGACTTTTCAAGCAAACCTATGTACGCATAGGTAAGGTAATAGAGTACGAGGAATTCAATTTTACCGAAGGATCAAACTCCGAATACGACCGCGCGGCGCATATAGTATTCGACCGCATAACCGATATGATAAAGTAAAGCGAAAAGAGATAACTCGAAATGGCAATAAGCTTATCTAAGTACGCAGGCTTTTGCTTCGGAGTAAAGCGGGCAGTTGATATGGTAAACGAGCTTCTTGACGATAAAAGCAACGGCAAGATATTCTCACTCGGGGAGATAATCCACAACCGCCACGTTATGAAGGCTCTTGAAGACAAGGGACTAACCGTAATATCAGATTCTAAACTAGAAGATGTATGCTCAATTGCGAGTAAGAAAAACGTGTGCACGGTCGTAATCCGCGCACACGGCATTGAGATGGACATCGAAGCTAAACTTAAAGTCCTGTCCGAGAAAAATCCATATTTCAAAGTCTGCGACCTTACTTGTCCTTTCGTCAAGAAAATACACGACATAGTAGAAGAAAATACTCTTCCCGACAGTCTGCTCGTGGTATATGGTGACAAAGAGCATCCGGAGGTGCGCGGCATAGTAGGCAGAGCCCACGGAGAGGTGCTTGTCGTACCGTCTCCTGATGAACTTGACTTGTACAATTTCACCAACAAAATGACCATAATGGTAGCTCAAACGACAAAAAAATTGTACGAATGGGAGAAATGCAAAAAAAAGCTCAAAAACTTCTGTACAAATTCAATTTTTTTTGATACAATATGTGGAGTTACTGAAAGTAGGCAAAATGACGTTTTACGTCTTGCCAGAAGTTCGGATGCCGTAATCGTTATAGGTGACAGAGGTAGTTCAAACTCTATGAGTTTGCTCACACTTGCCAAAACAGTCTGCCAAAAATCATACCTTATTGAGAGCGCGGACGACATACGAAATATCCCCCTTTCGGGAACAAATGAAGTTGCTATTACTGCCGGTGCATCGACACCAGGCTACATAATAGAGGAGGTAATTAAAACTATGAGCGAATTTGTTAACACAAACGAGCAGGCAAATGAAAGTTTTGCATCTATGCTTGAGAGTTCTCTCAAGACTTTAAATACAGGAGACATCGTAACGGGCGTTATCACATCCATTTCGAACACCGAAATCCATGTTGACCTTTCCTGCAAGGGAACCGGTATCCTTTCTGTTGATGAAATCAGAACAGATGCGAACACCGATGTACGTTCCCTGTATAACGTAGGAGACGAGATCGAAGCGTTCGTCGTAAGAGTAAGCGACGTTGAGGGCGTTGTAGGACTTTCCAGACGCCGTATCGACCGCATTGCTGACTGGAAGAAGATCAAGTCCGCATTTGAGGAAGGCGCAGTTGTCGAAGGCAAGATAACCGAGGTAACCAAGGGCGGTGTTATTGCTACCGTTGGCAGCACCAAGGTGTTCATTCCCGCATCTCAGTCTGGCGTCCCCGCATCGGGGGATCTGAACACCCTCATCGGAACAGTTCAGAACTTCATCATTATCGAAGTTAACGACCAGAAGAACCGCGCAGTCGGATCTATCCGCGCTATCCTTCGCCGCGAGCGCAAGGCTATGCTCGAAAAGTTCTGGTCCGAGATGGAAGTCGGCAAGAAATTCAGCGGTACCGTTAAGTCTATGGCTCCTTACGGCGTATTCGTTGATCTTGGCGGAGTTGATGGAATGGTTCATGTCTCCGAGCTTACTTGGGCAAGAGTTAAGGATCCTTCCGAGGTCGTTAAGGTTGGAGATCCTATTGATGTATTCGTTAAGTCGTTCGACGTTTCCAAGAAGCGCATTTCGCTCGGCTGCAAAACCGAGGACACCAATCCTTGGAAGATATTCAACGATCAGTATGCAGTTGGCGACGTTGCAAACGTTACTATAGTCGGCATCACTCCCTTCGGAGCATTTGCTGAGATCGTTTCTAACGTTGACGGACTTATTCACATTTCTCAGATCGCTGACAAGCGTATCGGAAACCCCTCTGAGGTTCTAGAAATCGGACAGAAGGTTGATGCTAAGATCACTGCTATCGACGACGAAAAGAAGAAGGTAAGCCTTTCCATTCGCGCTCTCATCGCTCCCGAAGTACAGGAAGTTGAAGAAAGCGAAGAAGAAGCTGAGGGCGAGGCTCTCGTATATTCCTCTGACGACCCCTCTACTCTTCCCGCAGAGCTTGCAGAAGATGCTGCTGAATAAAGCGCAGACGCTGAGTAATTTTAACTACATAAAACGTTCTTTGGGCAAACTCAGGGAACGTTTTTCTTTTACGGTGAAAAATTTGCCATGCAAATTCCCGATTTTTCTGAATATACATTATATAAGGATTTTCGGGAGGACGGTTATGACTCTGCCAAAGATAAAAATATCGCTTTCAACACCTATATGTCTTGCCGCTTTTGTAATGTTATACGGAGTTCCCTATATATTTGCAATATTTTCGGCAACGCTTTTGCACGAGATCGGACATCTTGCGGCGATATATGCTCTTGGCGGGAAAGTATCGAGTATAACCCTTCGTCCGTTTGGCGCGGTCATAAACAGACACGAAAACCAAACATCATACGCAGGAGATCTGATAATCAGTCTTTCGGGACCTTTTGTTAATATTATTTGTTTTATAATTTGCTTTTGGATAGGCACACTAGGTGCGTTTGCGAGTGCGAGCCTAATACTAGCTCTTGTAAATCTCATTCCGTCAAAACCACTCGACGGATATTGCGCGATAAAGTCGGCTTCCCTTTTGATCTTTTCACCCATTGTTACAGAAAGAATATGCCGAGGCGTGTCACTTGTTATTCTTGCTCTTATATGGGTGTTTACCGTCTATATGATAATTTACGCAAATTTCAATCTTTATCTGCTTTTAACGGTCACTTTTTTAATGTGCGAGACTTTTATATCAGGCAAATAAGCGCATAATTTCGGCAGAATTTGAAATGATATAATACAGGACAGAAATTTCCGACATTTTTTATATTTTTTTCAAAAAAGGTATTGACAAAGCGATTTGGCTGTGATATAATGCTTAGGCGGTCAGGCGTGATAACCTTTCCGCTTTAAATATGGCGGAGTAGCTCAGTTGGCTAGAGCAACCGGTTCATACCCGGTAGGTCATGGGTTCAAGTCCAATCTCCGCTATTAAGTGTCGGTTTCACCGACAGTTTTGGCCCGTTGGTCAAGCGGTTAAGACACCGCCCTTTCACGGCGGTAACATGGGTTCGATTCCCGTACGGGTCATAAACAGAAAAAACAGGTTCGGAGAGCCTGTTTTTTCTATTTCTCACTTCAAAATGGAACTCGAACCCCGCAAATCGCCGCAGGCGATTTGTTATAGCCTGCGACAAGATGAGTAGGCGGTTATCGTATATCCTACCGCGCGTTGGGTTCAGATTCCAGTGTTTATCATTAACACACAAAAAAGCAAGTCTCACGACTTGCTTTTCTGTTTTTTCTATTTTTATGTTTTTACCCGACAGTTTCGGGAATTTTTGTCCTCTCTGTTTTCCTGTCCTTTATCAGCCAAGGCAGATAGGAAATAAAGAACATCAGGGTTACCACCGATGCCATGACCAGTATTCTGAGTGCGAAATTGGGTGGGAGAATGTCAAGTATAGACGGAGTGCTTTCGGGACTTGCCATAAAGAGATAGTTGGCGCCCTCGCCTATCATATCGTTTGCAAAGTATGCAATAACTGCAAGGATTGCAAGCGAAACATACGACTTAACGGCAGATCTTACGGTAGGACGCATTCCGTATACGAAGATCATATAAAATATAGCTATATATCCGAGCGTATGCTCTACCCAAAATTGATAGTAACGAAAACGAGTGGGACCTGTATATGTAATGACGGTCGGAGTGACCAGAGCAAATATCGTACCCGAAAACAACCAGAAATACGATATATCAAAAAGCGTCTGAGATTTCGAAACGAGCATATAACTACCTAAAATAATTACCCAACCACACACGGTTATCGGGAGATGGTCTGCCGCATTCGGTCCAAGTTCAGGAATTCCTACAAGTCGCCAATAATACGACATTTCCGAAATTATCATAGCAAACGCAAGAGCGAGTCGAATAGTTTTTTCGTGCCCGCAATCGCGAAGCTCGTCCCTGAATCTGTATATCAGAAAAATAACGCCTAACAGGATAATTATGGGTGCAAAATGCGCAAAAGAAAAGTTTGTAAATTCTTCGGTCTCGCCCTTTCCGAAAAAATATGCGAAAAATTCTTTCATAAATCCCTCCGATTTTGATATTCAATCTTCTTTTTCCTGTGTTAGAATGTATACGTCTTCTTTTGGTTGGGTATTACCGAGAATATAAGGCGATCCGTTCTTTTTTTGGATCTATTTCTTCTGCCGAGACTACATACTTCTTACGGTATTCGCTCGGGGTCATTCCTGTCATATTCTTAAATTGTCTCATAAACTGAACGTCGCTTTTATATCCGCACTCCTCCGATATGGACGCAATCGTCATATTGGTAGCTAAGAGTAGATATTTTCCGTGTTCAACACGCGAATTTATAATATCGGAAACTACTCCTACACCGAAAAAGCGTTTATACAAATGCTGAAAATAAGATTCGCTGAGCATGGCAGATTTCGCTATTGTCTTTACATCTCTGTTTTTTTGGGGATGATTATATATATCAGTACGCACCGCGGAAAGTCTTATGTAATTGGGCGACAGTTCAACAGTTCCCGCGCATTTGATCCTTTCGCTTATTTTAATACAAAGCAGCTCGAAATAAAGTGCAAGCGTTCGTTCTTTAAATGGATTTGTCAAATGTTTTTCCTGATACATCGTCTTTGCTATTTGGGAAAGCTCTTTGATATCTCCCAGCGAAACGGGTGTATTAAAGGGTATGTTCATATTACTGAGCATTTTCAGATCGTCTTCGGTAAGGTCAAAATGTATCCAATCGTTTGAAAAATAATCTTCATACGCGCCGTAGTGCTGCGGTATACCCTTATTGTACATTATGAAAGAATCGGGATGACTTATCTCTTTCCTGTCACCAAAACGAAAATACGCAGAAGTTCTGAGAAGTAGCAACGTATAATAACCCGAACCGTTTGGGCGATTTATCTCAAAGCCATTTTTATGCTTGTAATGATACCCTATATTGTGTATTTTAATCATGTCAACTCCAGAAAAGCAGAATAAATCAGTTTTTAGCATTATAACACATTGTAAATCAAATGTCAATGTTGTATAATTAATAAAAAACTAATGGGGGTTTTATAATGAAAGCAAAAATACTTGTAAACAAAAATTTTATCGTTGACAAGATCGACCGCCGTATTTACGGCTCGTTTATCGAACACGTCGGACGTGCGGTTTACGGTGGAATATACGAACCCTCTCATCCCACCGCCGATGAACTTGGTTTCAGACGGGATGTTATCGAGCTTGTAAAAAAATTAAACGTCCCTATTGTTCGTTATCCCGGTGGAAACTTCGTCTCTGGCTATAATTGGGAGGACGGCACGGGCGACCGATCAAAGCGCCCGAGAAAGTTCAACCTTGCTGTGAGAGGCATTGAAACCAACGAAGTGGGTATAGACGAATTTCAGGAATGGGCAAAGCATGTAAACTCTGAGGTTATGATGGCGGTAAATCTCGGCACTCGAGGTCCTGATGATGCGCGCAATCTCGTAGAATACTGTAATTCGACTACAGACACTTTTTACGCGAATATGCGCAGAAATAACGGATTTGAAGAACCGTTTGCGATTAAAACATGGTGCCTCGGTAACGAAATGGACGGCAAACATCAGATAGGACACAAAACCGCGCAGGAGTACGGTCGCTGTGCCGCAGAAGCGGGCAGACTTATGAAATGGGTCGATCCCTCGATCGAGCTTGTTGCTTGCGGAAGTATGTTCTACAACATGCCAACCTTCGGTGAATGGGAGTGGACCGTTCTTGACAATGCTTACGACGTAGTCGATTACATTGCCCCTCATGCTTATTACGGAAATCGCGCGGACAACACTGCCGAATATCTCGGAAACACGCTTATTATGGATCGATTGATCAAGGGTGTAGCGAGCATATGCGATGCTGTAAAAGCCAAGAAGCGCTCAAACAAAACAGTAAACATTTCCTTCGACGAATGGAACGTATGGTTCCGCACGATGGTAATTAATAGGTCCGAAAAGCCTAAAACACCGCGCCCGAAGAGAGAAATATATAACTTCGAGGACGCACTTCTCGTAGGCTCTATGCTTATGACACTTCAAAACAACTGTGACAGAGTAAAAATGGCTTGTCTGGCACAGCTCGTAAATGTAATAGCTCCAATTATGACTGAAAAGGACGGAGTTGCTTGGGTACAGACGACATTCTACCCCTTCCTGTACGCTTCAAACTACGGAAACGGCACTACACTCAAAGCGATAGTAGATTCGCAAAGCTACGTAGCAGGCAAGCTTACGATACCGTACCTCGACACCTCGGTAATATTCAACGAGGAGGCGGGTGAGCTCGTATTGTTCGCACTCAATCGTTCACTTGAAGAGGATATGGAGCTCGATTTCGTCGCACAAGACTTTAACATCAGTGAAATAATTGAGCACGTAGAGCTTTACTGCGACGATCTCAAAGCGACAAATACGCAGGACAGCCAAAACGTTGCTCCTCAAAAGGTCGATCCGAGAGAAGACGGCAAAATACTTTTGAAAAAGCACTCGTGGAATATGATAAGATTTAAAGTTTGAGGTTTTCTTGATATTTTTATACGTTTTCGATCAAATACGGACGTAAAATTCCCTATACTATTAACTTTTATGCCGTTGATCTCAAAAAACAGAATAAATCAGTTTTTAGAATTATATCACATTGAAAACTAAATGTTAACGCTGCATAATCAATAAAAAAATACAAAAATATAACGAGGTGTACTATGAAAGCAAAAATACTTGTAAACAAAAATTTTATCGTCGATAAGATAGACCGCCGAATTTACGGCTCTTTTATCGAACATATCGGACGTGCGGTTTACGGTGGAATATACGATCCCTCGCATCCCACCGCCGACGAACTTGGTTTTAGACGTGATATTATTGAGCTCACAAAAAAACTAAATGTTCCGATCGTTCGCTATCCCGGAGGAAACTTCGTCTCTGGATATAACTGGGAGGACGGTACAGGCGATCGCTCCAAGCGTCCGAAAAAGATGGATCTTGCTTGGAACACCGTCGAAACCAACGAAGTGGGTATAGACGAATTTCAGGAATGGGCAAAGCGAGCAAACTCAGAGGTTATGATGGCGGTGAATCTCGGAACGCGCGGTGCTGACGATGCGCGTAATCTCGTAGAATACTGCAACTCGACCACCGACACTTTTTACGCGAATATGCGCAGAAATAACGGATTTGAAGAACCGTTTGCGATTAAAACATGGTGTCTTGGCAACGAGATGGACGGCAAGCATCAGATGGGTCACAAAACTGCGCAAGAATACGGTCGCTGTGCCGCAGAAGCGGGCAGACTTATGAAATGGGTCGATCCCTCGATCGAACTCGTTGCCTGTGGAAGTATGTTCTTCCAAATACCCACATTCGGTGAATGGGAGTGGACCGTTCTTGACAATGCTTACGACGTAGTCGATTACATTTCCCTGCACGCTTATTACGGAAACCGTTTAAACAACACCGCCGAATATCTGGGCAAAACTCTTGCTATGGATCAGTTTATCAAGGGTGTTGCTAACATATGCGATGCTGTAAAAGCCAAGAAGCGCTCAAATAAAACGGTAAACCTTTCATTCGACGAGTGGAACGTATGGTTCCGCACGATGGGTGAGAAAGCCGAAGGTTGGCCGGTAGCACCGCACCTGAACGAAGAAATATATAACTTCGAGGACGCACTTCTCGTAGGCTCTATGCTTATGACACTTCAAAACAACTGTGACAGGGTAAAAATGGCTTGTCTGGCACAGCTCGTAAATGTACTCGCACCCATTATGACGGAGGACGGCGGAGCTTCTTGGGTACAGACAATCTTTTATCCCTTCCTTTATGCATCAAACTACGGAAACGGCGCCACACTCAAAGCGATAGTAGATTCGCAAAGCTACGTAGCAGGCAAGCTTACGATACCGTACCTCGACACCTCGGTAATATTCAACGAGGAGGCGGGTGAGCTCGTATTGTTCGCACTCAATCGTTCTCTTGAAGAGGATATGGAGCTCGATTTCGTCGCACAGGAGTTTGACATCAGTGAAATAATTGAGCACGTAGAGCTTTACTGCGACGATCTCAAAGCGACAAATACGCAGGACATCGAAAACGTTGCTCCTCAAAAGGTCGATCCGAGAGAAGACGGCAAAATACTTTTGAAAAAGCACTCGTGGAATATGATAAGATTTAAAATTTAACTTAAAAAATAACCGAATATAATATGATATGCACCCCAAAGTGTCTAACTTTTGGGGTGCATATCAATTTTCCTTGCGGCTTTCTTCATATTCTAAAACAATCTCTGTTCCACATCTTGAACTTATTTCTATCAATATTATCAAGCTGTTGCCTTGTAAGTCTGTACTCCCAGTTACCCTCGGCAACGCCGGGGACGTTCATACGGGTATCAGATCCGTAAATAAGTATATCCTGCACTGGAAAAATCACGGTATCTGCGGGAGACGCCAGCATAGTGCGCATTATCGCCTGACATCCCAGAGCTTTATCATCTCCATCGTACCCACAGTAAGAGAAGATAGCCCTTCTCTCCTCGGGCGTCACCTCCCAAGTGTAAGTAAGAAGGGTCGCGTTATCGTGTGTTCCCGTATAGGCAACGCTGTTTTTCTCGTAGTTATGTGGAAGATGTACTGATTCCCTGTCTCCGAGAAAAGCGAACTGGAAGACTCTCATTCCGGGAAATTTACTATATTTCAGCAGTCTTTCAACCTCTGGCGTTATATCTCCGAGATCTTCGGCAATAATGAGTCGGTCTTCCGATATCTCTTTTATTTTATCTATGAGTGACCTGCCAGGTCCTTTGACCCATCTTCCCTCTTTTGCGGTCCTTGCTCCTGCAGGAACGCTCCAATACGCCTCAAAACCTCTGAAATGATCGATACGAACGCCGTCAAAGAGGGTGAGCATATATTCAATACGGCTTTGCCACCAAGCATATCCGTCCTTTTTCATTTCCTTCCAGTTATAGAGCGGATTTCCCCAAAGCTGACCGTCCTCAGAGAAATAATCGGGTGGCACTCCCGCTAAACATTTAGGGCGGTTGTCTTTATCTAATGCGAAAAGTTCCTTATGCGCCCAGACGTCACAGCTATCGTGAGCAACATATATCGGGATATCTCCAATAAGCTTTATTCCTTTTTCATTTGCATATTTTTTTATCTCGATCCACTGCGCAAAGAACTCATATTGTATGAACTGCCACATAAACAGAATCTCTTTATCGGGTATATGGATAGTCCACTCACACCACGGTCTGTTGCTGTTTTTCTCTCGCAAAGCGAGAAATTCCGAGGCATTTTTCAGCTCGGGATATTTGGTAATAAAGTCAGTTATGAGTGCTCTTTCACCGATTGAAACACGCGATGAAGCCTTTTTGAGAAGATCAAGCCTCTCAAATGAAAGTCGGTCATATTCGCACCGGTAGGGAGAATGCTGTTTGGATCCTTCGAGTTCTTTCTGTGTAATCAGTCCTTTTTTAAAGAGCGTGGGAAGGTCTATAAAATACGGATTTGCACCAAAGGCGGCAAATGATTTGTATGGAGAATTGCAATCATCTGTCATACAAAACGGCAGAGTCTGCCAGTAGGAAAAACCGCAGTCTGACAGAAAATCGACAAAATATTTTGCCTGCTCTCCGAAAGACCCTATCGAATGATCACCCGGAAGAGTAGATATGTGCATAAGAACTCCGCTTTTTCTGCTCATTTTCTATCTCCTCTCACTATATTCGTATAAGCAATTATATTACAAAACAAGCATTTTGTCAATGATAGATCACAAAACCAACGCCTCTTTTCAAAAAAATGTAAAATTTTATTTAAACGGATAAAATGTGGACGTGCTTATTGATTTCCGCTCTGTAATATTGTATAATATATAAAAAGTAGAAAGTGGGAACCAGTATTTATGACAAGGTATAGAAAAATTATTTCACCTATCGCGTTTATTCTTGCGCTTATTTTTATGATACCGTCCTGTTCGCCAAGCGAAACAAATGACACTCCTGACCCCATAACAGACGATACTACTACTACCGACCTCATAATAGACGATAAACTACCCGAGGTCTATATAACCACCGACTCCCCAAAACAGATAACAAGTAAGACCGAATATTCGGATATTTCCATCAGATTTACTCTTAACGATCACTATGCCAAATACTCAAACACATATACGGACAAAGAGGGCGGGAGCGCGCAGCTTCGTTGCCGCGGAAATTCTTCCTACAGCAAGCCCGATATGCAGGCAAAAAACAAATACTCCTACAAGCTTCGTCTTGACAGCAAAGAAAATCTTTTCGGCATGGGCGAGAGCCGTCACTGGTATCTGCTTGCCAACTGGTTTGATGTAACTCATATGAGAAACAAGCTTGCATACGATCTTTCGGGAACCCTTGGTATGACGTACACCGAGTCAACTTGGGTTGTTCTTTACTATAACGGAGAATACAGAGGTATATATTCTCTCGTCGAAAGTATCCGTATAGACGAGGGACGTGTAGAGACCTTCGACTGGGAAGATTATGCAGAAGATATAGCGCGCCTTTATTCTAATGACACACACGCCCCAAAGTATATTTTAGAAGCGCTTGAAAATGCAATGAAGAATGATCTGAGTTGGCTCACAACACAGTATCTGTCATTCAATTATATCGATCCCGACACAAAACGTAGCCAAACCAAGAAAATCGATCTTTCAGGATATTTTGATCCCGACAAACTTGATTTTACTTCAGGATACCTTATAGAATACGACGGCAGACTTCGCGGAGATGGCACTAAGTGGAACACCTCCCACAACATTCCGGTAGTTATGGATAATCCCGCCGCGCTCTCCACCAACAAGCGAATGAATGATTATGTTAAAACGCTGATTCAGGATTTTGAAAACGCGCTCTATTCTCCCACCTTCTACAATTCCAAAGGAAAGCATTATAGCGAATACGTTGACGTCGGTTCGATGGTCGATTTTTGGACGATCTGGAACCTATTTAACAATATTGAATTTGGATATCTTTCTATGTATTATTACATAGACGACGGAAAAATAATCTTCGGTCCTTGTTGGGATTTTGACAACGCGACTGGAAACATCGTCACACTTACCGAAAAATGGATGCACTGGGACTACTGGGTAGAGGATCGCGGAAATTCGAGCAATGGTTGGTTCTCAAAAGTGGTAAGCGATCCTTATTTCGTTGCTCTTTGTCAGGAAAGATGGTTCTCAATGCGTGAGGCAGTTGACGATATGATGCAGTCGCTTGATATTTATTACGATTATATCTCAGAAGAAGCGGTCAGATGCTACGAAAGAAATGGTCCTCGAATCAACTGGAAGCCGCACAACATCAATGACGGTATCAGCTACGATTTTGAAACCGATTTTAACGTCTTAAAAAATTGGCTTAAAAACAGAATAAACTGGATAGACGAAAACTTTTCCGCTCCCGCAATAAATGTTGATGATTGCGGATTTGAGAGAAGCCCTAAGATAACCGTAATACCCGACGGCTCTGTAAAGATTGCAAAGGATAAATCTACCGCATTCGGAGTAGTTGCAGACTATATCATCCCCACAGATACAAACAAAACGTTATCTTTTAAAATATCTACCACGCACACTTCTTCCAGAAATGTTGAAATATACCTTAACCAAGGAAAACTTATAGGAAGAGAGATGCTCACGAGCACGACTCCTGCCACGTTCAGCATATCTCCGAGATACCTAAGGCTTAACGACGGCGATCTTAACGTCATCTACATTATCGATTACAAAGCAAACGGCGATATCAGATCAAAAACATCGCTCGTGATAAAAGCATCAAAAGCGGGAAATCCGTCCTCGAACGAATACTGTGTCAGCTTTGGAGACAATACCACCCATGTAAAAAATGGGGGTTCCGCAGTCTTTCCCAAGATATCTAAGACAAGAAATGGATTCATTGCTGTCGGTTGGACTTGTGGTGACGGCAAGGTATACAGACCGGGAGAACGCTTCATTCCAACAGAAAACACTTATTTCTATATTTTCTGGAAACGAAACAATATTGATTCACATATGATACTTGACTAGATACAAGCAAAGGAAAGAATATGCTTATTTGTCCTATATGCCACAAGCCACTTACACGAGAGAGCACTCGCTACGTGTGCGAAAGCGGTCATTCACACGATATTTCAAAATACGGTCACGTAAACCTTCTTATGTCGCAAAAGGGTGGAAATCACGGGGACAGCCGAGAAATGCTACTGTCTCGCAAAAGTTTTCTTGACAGCGGTGCCTACTTACCGCTACGCGAGGCTCTTGCAGAGACGCTTGTCTCTACCATCGATAAAAATACTATCACTTTGCTCGATTCGGGATGCGGAGAATGCTATTACACATCACGCATAAGAGATATACTGCTACAAAGCGGACACCACGTTCACATTATTGGAATAGATATTTCAAAAGAAGCTCTGCGTCTTGCCGCCCAACGCTTTAACGGCGAGTGCAAGCGTGTTGATAGCTCGGTCGAGCTTGCAGTCGCAAGCTCCTATCAGCTCCCGATTGCAGACTACTCTGTCGATGCGGTCATATCGGTATTTGCACCGCTCTGCCCCGACGAGTTCGCAAGAGTTCTTGCAAAGGACGGTATTTTCATAACCGTAATTCCGAGCGCAAAGCATCTTTGGGAGCTTAAAGAGGCACTATATGACACACCGTACGAGAATGAAGTAATGCCATACGGCATCGATGGCTTTAAGATGCTAAAAAAGGTAAAAGTAACCGGAAAATTCACTATGAAATCCAAGAAAGAGATTTTTGACCTCTTTACTATGACCCCCTATTTTTGCCGAACGAGCGAGCGCGACCGCAAAAAGCTCGATATACTGGAAAGGCTGGATTGCTCGTATGAGTTTGAGATACTTGTATATCTAAAAAAATGATCAAAACACCCTTGCAGTGCAAGGGTGTTTGTCATTTTAACATTTATCAAAAGCGGGGTTGCACGCGTAAAAATTCTTTTTATCGCAAAATGCATCCTGTGCAATTCCGAGCGCATCGCCGAATCTCTGATAGTGTACGACCTCGCGCTCACGCAGGAATTTAAGCGGCTCTCTTACGTCGGGATCATCGATAAGCCTGAGCAGGTTATCGTAGGTCACGCGGGCCTTCTGCTCTGCTGCGAGATCCTCGTGGAGATCGGCAAAAACGTCGCCTTTTACGCCAATATAAGCCGCAGTAAAGGGCACACCCGATGCAGCCTGCGGATATATTCCCGTCGTATGATCTACGAAGTAGGTATCAAATCCGCTTCGTTTTATCTCCTCGGGAGACAGGTTACGGGTCAGCTGATAAAGTATCGCCGATATCATTTCGACGTGAGCAAGCTCCTCCGTACCTATGTCGGTAAGCAGGCCGACTATCTTCCTGTCGGGCATCGAAAAACGCTGTGACAGATATCTCGTCGATGCAGCAAGTTCTCCGTCAGGACCTCCGAGCTGGCTTATGATTATCTTAGCGTAAGTCGGATTGGGATTTTTTATTTTTACGGGATATTGCAGTTTTTTCTCATACATCCACATAGATCAGTTCGCCTCCATTTCCCAAGGCCAAGGGGTCTCGACCCACGTCCAAGCATCCTTGTTGTTTACGCCGAGAACAGTTATCGGACCGCAGTGCTCCTCGTACTCTTTTTTTGCTTCTTCGTATTTTTTACTTATTTCGCGGTAATATTCAAGCGCGTCTTCATCACACGGATGTCCGTCAAGGAACAGAACCGCTTCAACTAGTGCGAACGACGTACGCTGTACCTCGCACATCAGTCTTTGTCTTTCGTTCATTTTCTTTTCAAACCTTTCGTATCTTTCTTCCTGTATTTGCCCTTATTTGCCCGCGCTACAAAGCGGTTTGTCAAGCTCGGCAAAGAGCGTTCCTCTTTCAAGTGCACAGTCTATATCGTATATATCACGCCAATACTGAATAGGTGAATAGACCATAGCGAGCGAAGTAGCCACAGGAAGCCTGAGATCACTCTGTTGCCTTCCCGAGTGGGGAGACGGCGTTCTGCTGTACATCGCGTAATCATTTTCCTGTTTCTTGTATCCGGGTGCCATACGCTGCATAGCGCCCATACCCTGATAGCAGCTGCCGCTTCGGCAGGCTCTCTGATAATTCATCTGAAACTCTCCTTTTTCTTTTAACGTTTTCAGTTTTGTTTTACAGGGGTCAAACTCATCAAGTTTTTTGCTACCCTTGTATCATAATATCGTGCATGAAGACTTTTGACACAAAATTTTGTAGAAAACGGGCATATAATGTTTGTAACAAACTATTGATTTTTAAGTTTTGATATGATACAATATATTGATATATTATTATCAGTTGCATTTACACTCGTTTAAAGGAGAAGCACAGTGTCACTTTACGCAGAAAAGATAAAAGCCAGAGTTCTTCCTCTGGTCACCATCAGAGATACGGTCATATTCCCCGCTATCCCTACTAATATAGAGCTTAACGACCAAAAATCCATTGCCGCCGCACAGTCGGCAAAGCAGGCAAACTCTACTGTCTTTGCTATAACTCTGCTCGGAAATAATACGATTTCCGATATTATAGGCAAGGTCGGCGTTATATGCAAGGTCAAGTCGGTCACACACTCGTCTCCCGACAGCGCCGTCGTAACACTTGAAGGCGTATGCCGCGCAGATTTCATAGACATAAAAAAAGGACAGGATTTTGATACAGCGTCTGTCGCCTGCAAAACACTCCGCTTTGACGACGACGGAGTCCGCTCCGAGCTTCTCAGACGAGATATTTTAAAGCTCTTTGAGACCTATCCGAGAATGATCCCGAACTTCTCAAAGGAGCTTGAAATCGCGGTACGCGCGACGAAATCGCCCGCTATGTTTTCCGATCTTATCGCAAGCAGTGTTATCTTCCGCAGCGAAAACAAGCTCACACTTCTTAATGAATACGATCCTATACGCCGCCTAGAGCTTCTCCCTCTGCTTATGGAGAGTGAGCTCGTTCTTCTCGGCGAGGAAGCGAAAATACACAAGCGCACGCGCGAGGCTATCGAGGAAAATCAGCGCGACTACTACCTACGTGAACAGCTCAAAGTCATAAAGAGCGAGCTTGGCGAGGACGAGGAGTACGACGAGGAAATCGCTGAATATATGCAAAAGATTGCTGATGCCGATCTTCCCGACGAAGTTGCGGAAAAGCTCGTCAAAGAGACTATAAAGCTCTCAAAGCAGCCCTATTCCTCGCACGAGAGCGCGGTCATTCGCGGATACATCGACACCTGTCTCGAACTGCCATGGAAAAAGCGCACGAGCGACCGTCTGAGCGTTGCATCGGCTAAAAAAATACTCGACGCGGATCACGACGGCATTGACGATGTAAAAGAGAGAATTCTTGAATTTATCGCGGTCAAAAATCTGACGCCCGACATAAAAAACCAGATACTATGTCTTGTGGGAGCACCCGGAGTCGGAAAAACCTCTATCGGCTCGTCGATAGCGCGCGCACTTGGACGCAAATACGTTCGCGTTGCGCTCGGCGGAGTACGCGACGAGAGCGACATTCGCGGTCACAGAAAGACCTACGTCGGCTCTATGCCCGGACGTATTATTGCCGCCATCAAGCAAGCAGGCGTTTCAAATCCGCTTGTTTTGCTCGACGAGATCGACAAGTTGACCCGCGATTCGCACGGTGACCCCGCATCTGCTCTGCTCGAAGTCCTCGATCCCGACCAGAACAAGGCGTTCAGAGATCATTTTATCGAGCTTCCCTTTGATCTCTCCGACTGTATGTTTATTGCCACCGCAAACACGCTTGACACTATACCGCGTCCTCTTCTCGACCGTATGGAGGTAATCGAGATGAAGAGCTATTCGGCGCGCGAAAAGCTCTCTATTGCAAAAAATCATCTCATACCCAAGAAGCTTAAAGCTCACGGTCTGACCAAGAAGGAGCTCCGCATCGACGACAGCGCGATAATGCGAATTATCGCGGCTTACACGCGCGAGGCGGGAGTCCGTAATCTCGAAAGAGAGATCGCATCGGTCTGCCGCAAGGTAGCCCGCAAGATAGTTGAAAATCCCGAACAAAAGAAGATCACCGTAAAAGCGGCAAATATTCACGAATTCCTCGGCCCTGAGAAAATAATTCCCGAAAAACTCTCCGAAACTGACGAGATCGGAGTTGTAAACGGTCTTGCCTACACCGACGCGGGCGGAGATATGCTCAAAGTTGAGGTCGTATCAATGCCAGGCACGGGAAAGGTCGAGCTTACAGGTTCGCTTGGCGAGGTTATGAAGGAATCAGCAAAGATAGCCGTCAGCATCGTGCGAGATCGCGCGGAAAAGCTTGGCATTGAGAGCGATTTCTACAAAACCAAGGATATACATATCCACTTCCCCGAGGGAGCAGTTCCCAAGGATGGACCGAGTGCGGGAGTAACTCTCGTCACCGCGCTTATCAGCGAGCTTGGAAAATACCCCGCACGCCGAGATATTGCCATGACGGGCGAAGTATCGCTTCGCGGCAAGGTCATCCCGATCGGAGGACTTCGCGAAAAGTCTATGGCGGCTTATCTCGCGGGAGTTCGCAGGATATTTATTCCCAAGGACAACGCGCGTGATCTTGACAAGATCGACGTAGCAGTTCGCGAAAGCGTTGAGTTCGTTTTTTGCGAAAGCGTTGACGACGTAATAAATGGTGCGCTTATAATACCAGAAAAGTCGGAAGGCGCAGTGTCTACCGAAAGCATTATTCCGATGGTTTCCAAAAAGATTTCCGACACTCGTCCCGCAATACGATAAAATACGCTCGAAAGGGTTAAACTCTTATGAAGCTTGATTTTAACAAAACAAGTCTTAAAATAACGGCAGGTCTTGCCTCGCAGTTTCCAAAGGATCAACGTCCTCAGATCGCTCTGTCGGGCAGATCCAACGTCGGAAAAAGCTCACTCATAAACTCGCTTATCGGTCGCAAAAACCTTGCTCGCGTAAGCTCGAGTCCGGGAAAAACGATAACGATAAACTTCTACGACGTAGCCTCGTCGCTTTATCTAGTTGACCTTCCCGGCTACGGATTTGCCAAGCGCAATCCGGCTGACAAGGCAAAGTGGTCCTCGCTCACAAACGATTATTTCGTAAAAGGCGGAGATACCATATCGGCGGTAATTCAGCTTATCGACCTGAAAGTCGGTCCGACTGCCGATGACGAGATGATGCTCGATTTTCTCGTTCAGTCCGAGATACCCTTCTTCGTTGTCGCGACAAAATGCGACAAGCCGAACAAGACAGAAAGAGCAAAAATGACAGAGCTTCTTGCGCGTCACCCTTTCCTTGAAGGTATAAAGATAATTCCCTTCTCCTCGCTAAGCGGTGAGGGAAAGGATGCGGTCCTGCGCGAAATAATTTCGATACTCAACTAAAAAGGATATAAAAAATGTTACACTCCTGTTACTCTATAAACAGTGAAGGTCACTTCACTCTCGGCTCTGCCGACACGGTGCGCCTTGCACAAAAATATTCAACCCCTCTTTATCTTCTCGATGAAAACGAGATAGTCAGACGGTGTCGTCTTTACCGTGACGCAGTAAAGAAATATTTCTCGGAAAAGAGCGCGGTATATTACGCATCAAAGGCTCTTTCTATAAAGGAAATATATCGCATTATCGAAAAAGAGGATATAAACGCCGACGTAGTATCTCTCGGCGAGCTTTACACGGCTATAAGCGCGGGATATACTCCATCTCGTCTTTGTCTGCACGGCAACAACAAGACCGACGAGGAGATACGCGCCGCGCTTGAATACGGCATCGGAAGCTTCGTGGTCGAATGCTTTGATGAGCTTGACGCTATATCGAAAATAGCGTCAGATATGGGCAAGGTTGCAAGAATTCTTCTTAGAATAACACCGAATATCGACTGTCACACGCTTGAAGCGATAAGCACGGGCAAGCTCGATTCGAAGTTCGGAGTTCCGATCGAAACCGGACAAGCGGAAAAGTTCGTTAAAAAGGCGCTCTCGCTCTCAAATCTTGAGCTTATCGGCTATCACTGCCACTGCGGCTCTCAGGTTTTCGAGGTAGAGCCCTATATCGATCAGCTTGAAGTTATGCTGCGCTTTGCCTCAGATATGAAAGCCAAGCTCGGATACTCTCCCGAATATCTGAACATCGGCGGCGGCTTCGGAGTTCGCTACGTCAAGGAAGATCCCACGATAGACATTACCGAAAGCATCAGGATACTCGGAGAAAAGCTCACCGGGTTGTGTGAAAAGTATTCGCTCTCCCGTCCGCATATTTTTATGGAGCCCGGCCGCTCGATAGTCGCTTCGGCAGGAGTTACCCTATACACGGTAGGCTCGGTCAAGCAGATCGGAGATTTCCGCACCTACGTAACGGTTGACGGAGGTATGAGCGACAACCCAAGATACGCGCTCTACCGCGCGCAGTACGAAGCTCTTATTGCAAACAAAGCGGACAAGGAAAAGGATATTGTCTGCTCGCTCGCAGGAAGATGCTGCGAATCGGGCGACCTTATCGGAGAAGACATGCCCCTGCAAAGCACAGAGCGAGGCGACATTCTCGCAGTTACGGTGACGGGAGCGTACAACTATTCTATGGCATCTAACTACAACCGCGTTGCAAGACCTGCGCTTGTCATCGTAAAGGACGGAGAGGACCGTCTTGCGGTAAAGCGCGAAAGCCTTGAATATATGACCGAAAACGACATTTGAAATAAATTAGAAAATATTTCAAGAAAGAAACGGTAAAATAAAATGTTAAGATATTTAATGGGCGGATACGATTTTAAAACGATAGTTCTCGTATTTTTGCTCACTATTCCGACAGTTCTTATATCGCTCTCCTTCCACGAGTACGCCCACGGTCTTGTAGCCTACAAGCTCGGTGATCCTACGGCGAAAAGCTTTGGACGTCTGACTCTTAACCCTATCAAGCACTTTCACCCTGTCGGAATGCTTCTTATGCTTCTTATCGGCATCGGATATGCAAATCCCGTACCGATAAATCCGAGATATTTCAAGGATCCTAAAAAAGGAATGGCTCTTTCTGCTGCGGCAGGTCCCACAATTAACCTTTTGCTTGCATTTTTCGGACTCTTTATATACGCTTTGATACTAAGATTTTTAGGAGCGTTTATGTCCGCCGAGGTTGCGCTTGCAGTAATTCTGTTTTTCCAGAACTTTTGCTACATGAACGTTTATCTCGCGATATTCAATATGCTTCCCATACCGCCGTTTGACGGCTCGCGCGTTCTTTTCGCGTTTTTGCCAGACAAGCACTATTTTGCGGTAATGAAGCACGAGCGTACAATAATGCTCGTAGTGCTCGTCGCAGTCGCTACGGGAATTCTAGATGCTCCGTTTGAATTTATCACTGACAAAATTATTTTTGGAATGGAATGGCTGGTAGGTCTTATATTATGACAGAAAATAATCTGCAAAATGTGCAAACTGAGGAGCAAAACGATTCAAAGCTTTCCTTTACGCTTGAAATATACGAAGGTCCGCTTGATCTTCTGCTCGCTCTTATTTCCAAAAACAAAATAAATATTTACGATATTCCGATCTCGCTCATATTTGAGCAGTATATGGAATATATCGAAAGACTGACAGAGCTTGATATGGAGGTCGCCGGAGAATTCCTTGAAATGGCAAGCCGCCTTATGCTCATAAAGAGCCGTATGCTCCTACCCAAGCCTGCAAGCAACGAAGAAGTTGTCGACCCTCGCGCAGAGCTTGCCGAAATGCTTATCGAATATCAGAAGGCAAAGCGTGCCGCAGAAGGACTCGGTCACCTTTACGCCTCATTTTCAGGAAGATTTACCAAGGATACGGACGACATTCCGCCCTGCGATGATATTCCTGACAATCAGGAAATCGAGCTTCTCGTAAAGGCTTTCGAGCGAATGGCTCTTCGCAAAAAGCTGTTTGAGGAGTCGCGCAACGACACGGTCGAGTCTTCCCTTTCGGTCATTCTTACACGCGAACCTGCGCCTGTCACAGAGAAAATAACTATCGTTATCAACAAGATAACGGCAAACAATCTCGTTGCGCTCGACGATCTCTTTGACGCTTGTCAGAACCGCTCGGACGTGGTCGCTACGTTTCTTGCAATACTTGAGCTTATGAAGAGTCAGAAGATAACCGCAGATTTTTCTGACGGACTTGATGCTCCAAAGCTCAGACTGATAACACCAGACGATATAACCGACAATCCGATATCGGACGGCGGTCTGCCCGAATAAAAAATCTCCGTGAGGTAATTTTTAATGAACAGCAACCTTGAAAACGAAAATCTGACAGAAAATATCGAGGAAAGCGCACCTGCTACACCCGAATACGACGTAGATACATACGCGAGAATGATCGAGGCGATACTCTTTGCGGCAGGCTATCCCGTTAGCTTCAAAAAGCTCGCAGAGGTACTTGAAATCTCGGTACTGACGGTAAGAAAAGCGGTAAGTGAGCTTCAAAGCTCACTTGAGCTTGAAAACCGTGGAATTCGTCTTATCATAGTTTCGGACTCCTGTCAGCTCTGCTCCAAGGAGGAGTTTGAGCAGCACGTCCGTAAGGCTCTCGGCATCAGACGCGAGGGCAGGCTCTCGAATTCCTCTCTTGAGGTTCTAGCTATCGTAGCTTACAATCAACCGATAACCAAGGCAAAAATAGAAAAGATACGTGGCGTTGACTCGTCGTATGCGGTATCTACCCTGTGCGACCGACGTCTTATTGAGGCAAAGGGACGTCTTGACGCTCCCGGAAAGCCAATACTTTACGGCACGACCGACGATTTTCTGCGTTGCTTCGGACTTTCATCGCTCTACGAGCTTCCCGATTATGAGGAAAAGAGCGAGCACCCCGACGAGCAGATAAGCATGCTAGACCTCGAAGAAGAACTAGACGAGTCTGTTGACGGTACCGCAGAGATCGCAGAGGACGAAGGCTCGGAAAACTGACAAGATCGGAAAAAGATCAAAAGGAGGTGCCAAAGCTTGGACGATTTTAAGGGTCTTGCCGTCGCCGCGATTATAATACTCGCTTTTCTTCTTATAATCTTTTGGCGCGCGACTGTAATTTTCATCTGCAAAAACGGCAGTGCTTTGAAGCTTCGCACCTGTTTTATTACTATAACTCTTTTTGACAGCAGAAAAAAAGAGCGTCCTAAAAAGCACAAATACACAAAAAAAGCGCTCGAAAGACGAAAAAAGAGGAAAGAAAAAGCTCAAGAAAAAAAGCTCAAAAAAAGCTCTGCCTACCCAAATAAGGAAAAAAAGAAGAAATTTAATTTCAACTTTCCCGATGATGTGGAGGATCTACTCGCCGCACTTTCAAGTCTTTTCAGCGATCTTCTCCGACCTGTAATTCGAATCGGTCGAGTAAAGTTCAGATATTTCAGACTGACGGTCGCTTCTGACGATCCTGCCGACACGGCTATACGCTACGGCGTTATATCGCAGAGCGTGGCATATTTTCTGCACATTCTGGCAACAAACGCAAAGATCTCGAAAAGGCAGCTTGGAAAGATCGTGCTCGACTGCGATTTTGTAAGTGACAAAACGACGTTCGAGCTCAGTATGAGCGTCACTTTCAGTGTTTGGAGGCTTCTATTCCGGCTTATTTTCGGAGGACATAAATTCTTCGGCAAAATTTCCAAATTGATAGGCAAAGATATACTGGACGAACAAACAACGAAAAAAATCGAAGGTCACAAGATCCCTTGACCTATTTAAACACAAGGAGGATAACTCAATGAACGAAAATGCAAAGGCAAACGGTCGCGAAAAGCTCAGCGAAATAGTTACCAGTGCGCTCGAAAACATTAAGGAGATCGCAGACGTAAATACCGTAGTAGGAGAACCCATTATTGCACCCGGTGACGTTACCATCATACCGATCACAAGTGTTTCAGTCGGATTTGCCTCGGGCGGTGTCGACAGTCTTGGCAAGCGTACCACCGAAAGATCTCAGAGTATGAACTTTGCGGGAGGAGGCGGAACGGGAATCAAGATAAATCCTATCGGCTTTCTTGTAGTAAAGGCTGACGGAGACGTAACTTTCCTCGGCGCGTCGTCCGCACAAAAGCCCGACAAGATCGATACTATACTTGAAATGATCGAACGCTCTCCCGAATTTATAAAAAGACTCCGCACTGCACTCGCAAAGGATAAACCTGAGGTAAAGACCGAGTCCGTCGAAGTAAGTAACGAGATAAAGGACGCATAAACGCAGTATGGAAAAGATCAGACTTCAAAAGTTTATTTCAGACTGCGGAGTTATGTCACGCCGCGCCGCTGAAAAGGCAATAGAAGCGGGCGAGGTACTGGTAAACGGAGAGTTGGCAACCATCGGAACGAAGATCGATCCGCGCCGTGATAAGGTGCTGTGTCAGGGTGCTCCCGTAGGAAAGAGACAGAACTTTCACTATACCTACGTTATGCTCAACAAGCCTGTTGGATATGTGACGACGATGAACGATGAAAAAGGGCGCAAAACGGTAGCTGAACTCGTGTCGGACGTCGGCACACGTGTCTATCCCGTCGGACGACTTGATATGAACTCCGAGGGTCTGCTCCTTATGACTAACGATGGAGAGCTCACCAACGCCCTAACGCATCCACGCCATCTTATACCAAAGGTGTATAACGTCAAGGTCGAGGGCAATGTGACTCGCTCCAAGATATCCGAGCTTGCATCGGTCACTGAGATAGAGGGTACTGAAATTATGCCCGTACATTGCGGAATTTTGCGTAATAATGAGAAGACTTCTATAATTCAAATGATACTTTTTGAGGGAAAAAACCGCCAGATACGCAAGATGTGCGAAAAGGTCGGCCTAAATGTCAAGGCACTCAAACGTATATCTCTGGGGAATCTTAATCTCGACGTAAGAAGCGGAACATGGAGATATCTTACGATAGACGAAGTAAAAGAACTCAAAAAGGCAAGCGGTATCTTATAATCTCCCAAAAACAAAATATAGGACACCTTATTAGGTAAAACGGTAACTATCGAGCTAAGGTGTCTTTTTATTGAAAGGTTCTAAACACTATGCTCAGAATACACGCAATTCAAACGAAAGAGGTTCAGAAAGAGGTATGCGAAATGTGCTCTGTCGAGTTTATTCCCGACGCGCTAGCTTACGCCGCCTATGACACGCCTGAAATACCTGATGATCCCACGACAAGTGATACTCTCCCCGGAGAGCTTCTTGGCGTAGCTCAGTTTTCTTTTAAAAAGGAAGGCGCTTTTGTTTACGATCTACGCTCTCCCGAAGGAATTAACGATTTCGAGGCCCTCTTTATTATGGGAAGATCTATGCTCAATTTCGTTGACCTGTGCGGAACTCACGATGCCTATCTACCCTACCCCGAACGACTGTCTCCCCGCCTTATTTCCGCTATCGGTTTCAAAAAGCAAGATAACGGAACTTATTATATGAATCTTCGCGGTTTTTTTACTAAGCATCACGACAACTAAATACTCCCTTTGCTTCATTTATAGTTTAATTGGCAAGGTTTGGCAATTTTTACCAATATTTTGACGAAATTTTTGGGTGTTCTGCCGATTGTAATATTTTCCAAAATATGGTAATATTATTTTGTCAATAAAACAATTCAAACGGGAGTGAAAAGATATGGAATCCAAAATCAAAATACTTATTGCCGACGAAAGCGCAGATTTCAGGAGAAACTGCAAAGAAGGGCTTTACGCACTTGGTTACCGCGAAATTTCAGAGGCCTGCAACGGTGAGGATGCGCTTCACAAGATAGAGAGCACACATCCCGACATCGTGCTTCTTGACATATGGATGTCTAGACTGGACTGCGTACACATTATTAAAAGTGCGCTTGGCATGAATTTTTCACCGGACATGCCGCCGTCCTTTATCGTAATGTCTATAGTGAACAATCAGAATATGTTTTTCGAGGCAAGTGAATCGGGCGCGGAATACTGCATCCTGAAACCGATAGACTTTCAGAGTCTGGGTCAGCGCATCCTTCGCATAATGGCAAAGAAGCGTACCACAAAAACTCCACCCACAGCAGGACCTAATATAGGAAACGATATGGAAGCGCAGGTAACGAAGGTCATTCATCAAATAGGGGTTCCCGCGCACATCAAGGGATATCAGTATCTCAGAACCGCAATACTTATGACTATAAACGACAACGACATAATCAATTCGGTAACAAAAATACTATACCCTTCGGTAGCAAAGCAGTATCAGACAACCTCGTCAAGAGTTGAACGCGCCATCCGTCACGCCATTGAAGTGGCGTGGGACAGAGGCGACCTTGACACACTTAACGCTTATTTCGGTTACACCATTCAGAACAATCGAGGAAAGCCGACGAACAGCGAATTTATCGCGATGATCGCAGATAATCTCCGCCTTTCAAATAAATTTTCATAAAAAATCGACCGTATGATGATATGCACCCCAAAAGTCAAACACTTTTGGGGTGCATATCATCATACCGTTTTTTAATTTTAAAGAGAATTTAAAAATCCTGCGAGCCGACTTGCGATGATCGCGTGTCCAGCATCGTTCGGGTGTAGTCCATCGGGACAGTATTTTTCCTTGATTATCGGATTTTTAGGTTGTATCGAGCTACATGACCAAAGATCGAGGGTGGGTATTGAGTAAAACTCGGTCACCTCTTTTATTATCTCAACGTATCTCTTGAGCGGTCCTCTTTCAGGCATATGTCCGTCACCGCGCGGGTTGTCCTCGTTGCATCTGTGAAGCGGAGTCATAAAGACAATAAGTGCCTGGGGATACTTTTCTATAAGCTTCTCAATAAGCGTATGGCAAGCGCCGTAGAAGGTATAAGGAGTTCTGTCGCTCATTTCTCCAAGAGGAGCATCTCCGTGACCAAAATCGTTAGTACCGCCGAAAACAACTATAATATCTGCATCGGGATCCATTGTATCTACTCTGCCGATGAAATCGCGGTCACACCATGCTTCGGTCACAACGCTCTGTCGTGATATTCTCGTTCCGCCTATTCCGTATTTACGCGCAGTAATTCCATACTCTTTTGCAAGGCGCGCGTGATAGACATTGTTTTTATCCAAAACCCCGATGCCCTGAGTTATACTGTCACCGAGAAAATTAATTTTTCTACCTCTTATATCCATACTACTGTTCCTTTCAAAAATACAACTGCCAATATGACGGGTATTATAACACAGAAGCATATTTTTGTCAAGCAGCGTATTGACAAAATCCGCGTGCGGTGCTATAATTGAAGCAACACTTTAATACGCTAAAGGAGTCTGTGATATGACGGAAACCAAAGTAAAAAAATTCAGAATATCAATGCTCATTCTCGGCTCGCTTACACTGTTTGCCTCGGGTGTATTTTATGCGTGGTCGATACTGAAATCACCCTTTAAATTTAGTGCCGCCGAGCTCGGTATGAATTTCACAATTTCGCTCTGCTCGTTCGGCTTCGGCGGTCTCTTTTCGGGGCTTCTCGCGAAAAAGCTAAATGTCAAGATTCGCGTGATAATCGGCACTCTGCTCTCCTGTACGGGCTTCATTCTTTCGACATTTGCATCTGATAATCTTATTCTTCTATATCTTGCTTACGGTCTCATGTCAGGTCTTGGAATCGGCTTTATATACAACTCGGTAATAGGCTCGGTCAACTCTTGGTTCCCCGACAAAAAAGGCTTTTCGGCAGGAGTTCTTATGATGAGCTTCGGTATCAGCACGTTAATTTTGGGAAACATCGCAAGTGCTATGTTTAATAATGATGCTATCGGTTGGAAAAATACATATTACATACTCGCTGTATTTATTGCAATGGTCAGTCTTGCTTTTGTCTCTATCGCACGTATGCCAAGCATCGACGACGATCTGCCCGCGGCAAGCGCAAATACTTCTTCCGGATCTGCCGAGGATTTTTCAACGTATGAGATGATAAAACGCTTCTCATTTTGGAAGCTGTTTATCTTCTTCACCCTCTTTACCGCGGTCGGAAGCACCATTATCGGATTTGCAAAGGACTTTACCGTAACACTCGGCGCAAAAGAGTCGCTTGCGGTGACAATAGTCGGTATAGTATCGGTTTGCAACGGTCTAGGACGCCTGCTCTCGGGTGCACTCTTTGACCGACTCGGACTTCGAACAACTCAGTTTATAACCAGTGGGGTTGTTATTTTTGCCACAGCTGTTTCGCTTGTGGGAATTACGCTTTCCTCTCTGCCGATCGGTCTTGTGGGGATATGTATGTGCGGTCTTTCTTACGGATTTTCACCAACCGTATCCGCAGCCTTCGTTGCCTCTTTCTACGGAATGAAGAGCTATCCGACAAACGTAAGCATAATCAATCTCGTCCTTATTCCCGCCTCGTTTATGTCAACTATCGCGGGAGGAATCGGAAGCTACTCTATTATCTTTACAGTACTACTCACCTGTTCGATCGTCGGATTGCTTGTAAATCTCACAATCAAAAAACCTTAATGAAACGATAAAAAACGTCTCGGAACGGTATGTTCCGAGACGTTTTACTCTTAAAATGCCCAGTTTCCGTTTTCGAAGATCTGAACTCTCTTGCCGTCGCGAGTGATACCCACAACCGAAAGATCGGCAGTTCCTATCATAAAGTCAACGTGGATCATCGACTCATTTATTCCTTTTTCATAGCACTCCTTTACGGTGTACTTATCATAATCTTTAAGCACGTTCGTAAATCCTGCTCCGAGGGCAAGGTGACAAGCGGCA
>JAZUQQ010000050.1:0-2231 GCA_045605765.1 Eubacteriales bacterium
TCCGGCGCTATCTAAACCCAACACTTCCCGCCCCCGCCCCGGCGCCCACATTGCGCCCCGGGCGGGCGCTTTCGTGACACAGTCTGACGCGCTTTCGTGACACAGTCTGACGCTAGGAGAAAAAAATGCCTTACAAGCCTAAATTCACCATCACCGAAAAAATGATCAAAGCGCTCACTGAGATTGAATGCGCAAGAGGATTCCTTAAGGGTGCAACGCTTGATGAAGGATGGATTCGTCGCATGAGCGAACGTGCGCTTTTACTGGAAGCACACCACACAACCCATATTGAAGGAACCCGCTTGACAGTGGAGCAATCCGCAGAAATCTGGGCGGGGAGAGAATCTGGAGCAGACAAAGACGACATCAAGGAATTGTTAAATTATCGCAATGCATTTCAATTTATTGGAGATTATGTTTCTTCTGGATATCCAATCACCGAAGGCCTGATTCGAGAAATCCATAAGCGACTAGTGACAGGCGTTCGCGGAGAGAGGGCCAACCCCGGCGAGTGGCGCGTCATTCAAAATTGCGTGGCCAACAGCAAGACTGGCGAAATTGTCTATATGCCTCCCCCGCCATCCGATGTTCCATTGCTTATGCGTGAGTTTGTCGACTGGATCAATACTTCGACAACTCATCCAATCCTCCTTTCCGGAATCTCCCAGTATCAACTTGTTGCTATTCATCCGTTTGTTGATGGAAATGGGCGAACATCTCGTCTTTTGTCAACACTTCTGCTTTATAAAAGTGGATATGATTTCAAAAAGCTTTTCACGATAAGTGAGTTTTATGACAGAGATCGAAAAGCCTTTTATGCCGCCATTAGAAGCGCAGAAAAGAATGATCTTGATCTGACCTGCTGGCTGGAATTTTTCACAGAAGGACTCGCGATCCAATTGAGAGAGGTAATGAAACGTGGAGAAAATGCCATCAAATCATCGATGCTTGCTTTCAGAAATGGATTAAATGAACGCCAAGCCGAGATTATAGCAGAATTTATTAACAAAAAATCTCTTTCGGTTTCTGAGCTGGAAAATGTATTCCCAAACATTGGGCGACGCACAATCCAAAGAGATCTCAAGAAACTTGAAGAAAAAGGTTTCGTTAAAATAAATGGAACATCGAAAAACACATCATATCAGTGGGAAATCATCGAGATCGAATGAACATCTCCATTCTTCGCCGCCCCCTGGTGGGGGCTTTTTTTGTGCCCAAAATCTGGAAAATCGGTGAAAAAAAGGCGGTGAGAGATGATCGCGTTGATTTCAGCGCTTTGGATTTTGGGCGGCAGCGCGACGACGCACGAATTGGCCGAATGGCTGGAAATCGAGCGAAAATCGCTGCGGCGACTCGTCGGACGCGCGGCAGAAGAGGGATTCGTCGAACCGCCGGGAAATACCGGGCGGCGCGGGGGCCTGGTCAAATTGACATTAGCATGTCGGCACCTTGATTCGCATTGGCACGGCATTGTTTTGAATTGATATTGATGGTCATCGTCCCGAATCGACAACGACGCGACAAAGTCTTGAATTGATATTAGCACGTCAAAGTCCTGAATTGACATCGCGTGTCGGCGCCTGCTCTGCCCCGTTCGAGCGAATTTAATTCGTCATTGTGCGAGAGTGAAAAACCCATGTTTTTTCCCCTCGCGCTCTCCCTTTTCCTTGCGCGAGCCGTCGGTCCTCGCTCCCACCAAAGGTGGGGCCGGCTGCGGGCCGCCGGACAAAAGCCCGCCCTAAGCGCCTCAATGGCCTGTTTTATTTGCTCGATTTAATTTTGAACGCCTCGATCGGCCAGATTCGGCGCATGGGCGGCAGAAAGACGCGACAAAAACGCATATTCCATCAAACACGCGGATTTAATTTATTGTCGTTCCGTCGCCCATGCACCGAATTTGACCTAACGTAAAGTCGATTAAAATAAACCTGAGCAAATACCGGTCATCTGAGGTGCTTAGGGCGACGGCGGCCTTTTGTCCCGCCCCGAATCCGAGCTGCCGTAAAAACGCCAAAAATTAAATCGAGCAAAGACCGCTCGTCTGAGGGGCGGGGAAGGAAAAAGGGGAGCCACGAGGGGAAAAAACATGGGTTTTCCCCCCTCATGCTTACAGGGCAAATGAGTGCGACCGGACGCACTCGCGGTCCGCGCTTTCCGGGCGGTGAATCGGAGTTTAAAGAAAACACAATAAATTAAACCGAGCAAATTCAGGTTCAAATTAATATCAAAAT
>JAZUQQ010000051.1:0-184047 GCA_045605765.1 Eubacteriales bacterium
TATCATAATTATACCACAACGTTGTAAACATTTCAACCGTTTCGCCGTTTCGAATCTGCCTACAGACCCGAAAATAATGAAATCGCGCTTTGTACGATGAAATCCGAGCAATCTCGGATGAAATCTTTAGCCTACGGCTTAAGGTAAAATTAAATCCGCCTTCAACTCCTGCTGTAAGGCGGATTTTATTCTTCAATAGCGGATTAAGTTGAAAAAAACACTTGCTTACGCAAGTTGTCATAAGGATATCTTGCGTGAGGCGGTGTCTTGGAGTTGGACGGACAGTTTAGGCTGTCCGTCCTTTCCTTTTGCTTTAGTCTGAGGATTCGGGAACAATACATCCGACGTATCGAAAGTAGATGTCGATCTGTTGTTCTGCCGTCTTTGCCCATTTTTCTGTACGCTCGTGGATTATGACCTTGTCGATGAAGGTTCGCAGTATTTCCGGTGTTAAGGTTTGCAAATCGGTGTACTTGTTTGAGATCATAACGAATCGTTCTACGTTAGTTGAGGATGCTTTCAGTTCTTCAATCTGTTTTTGCAGGATTGGAATCTGTTCAGCTATCGTTCTTTGCTCTGAGTTGTACCCGTCCGATAACATACGGAACTGTTCATTTGTAATCTTGCCAAGTACATTATCCTCATAAAGTCTTTTGAACAAGGCGTTCAATTCTGTGTTACGCTTCTCTAATTTGCCAAGCTCGTTTGTTTTGGCTGTAAGCTCTCTTCGATTTTCCGAGGAGCTTTTCTTGTTTATGAACTCCACAAAGTCACGAGTTTTGGTACGAGCATAGTAGGTGATTCTTCGGATCTCTTCCAGAATGATCTCATCAAGGGCTACCTCGCGAATTCGGTGTGCGGTGCATAATTGCTCTCCGATATGCTTTCTGTATCGGCTGCAGATGAAGTTGTAATCGCTCGGCTTAATGGATTTCCCTCGAACAAAGTACAGCTTTGAACCGCAGTCAGCGCAGTACAGAAGACCGCTGTATTTATCGATTGCGCCCATATTGTTGCGACGACGCTTTCCTTCACGAACCTTTTGAACCGCATCCCATGTTTCCTGATCGATAATTGCTTCGTGAGTGTTCTCGAATCGAAGCCATTCGCTTTCGGGACGCTCAAGCTTTCGCTTATCCTTGTAAGAGGCAACCGTTGTTTTGCAGTTGACAGTGTGTCCGAGATAGACTTCGTTATCAAGGATTCCGGCGACTGTCCGATCATTCCATCCGTAGATATCTTCGGTATCAGTGATGCAACCGTAACTCCCGATTTGTCGATAACGATAAACGGTAGGCTTGAGAATCTTCTTCTCACGTAAGATATTGGCTATGATCCTCGGACCGTTTCCGGCGGCACATAAATCAAAGATCATTCTTACTACGGGTGCTGTTTCTTCGTCGATCAGCAGATGTCCTTTTACGTCGGGATCTTTCTTGTAGCCATACGGGATCTGTGTGCTGACACGTTCACCGCGTTCCGCCTTGGCTTTCACAACGGCACGGATCTTCTTGCTCGTATCCCTTGCGAACCATTCGTTGAAGAGATTCTTGAAAGGCGCGAACTCGTTTCCCTCGCTGTAAAGCGAATCGTAGTTGTCATTGACAGCGATATACCTAACGTTCCATCTCGGGAAAAGCATCTCGGTGTAGTTTCCTACCTCGATATAGTTTCTGCCGAGACGGGAGAGGTCTTTGGTGATGAGCGTTGCCACCTTTCCTTGTTCCATCATTTCAAGAAGTCTTTGAAAGTCCGGTCGGTTAAAACTGACACCAGAGTACCCGTCATCTATGAAGATTTGGATGTTTTCGAATCCGTTATCCTTAGCATACTTTTCGAGGATTGATCTCTGATTCTGAATACTGTTGCTGTCTCCCTTGTTCTCATCTTCCTGAGAGAGTCTGCAATATAATGCTGTGATTTTTTCTGTTTGGTTTGACATATCATTTTACCTCCTTCTTGTATGTCAAACCGATTGAGAGTGCAGGGGTGAATCCGAGGTTAGTGTAAACCGTACGTTTATTGATTCACCCCCGAAAATGCCTGTGGCATTTTCCAACGCACAGGATACTCCCAATCGGTTTCAATGTCCAGCGAGAATCGGAAAGATTCAAGAAACTTTATCAATTTCTTTTTCCATGAGCCGCTTCAATGCTTCGTCGCTGTCTTTCGTGTCTATATCGAAAATAGAATTGACCTTGTACTTCATCCCGCCGATCACATACTCGGTGGTGGAAGTCAAGGTCATATCTTTCAGTTCATAGAGTTGTCTTCTGCGAATGCTTGTGGCAACATCCTTTTCGTATTCGTTTCCGAATGGGATCCGGAAGTCGATTTCATTTTCATAAATAACTTTTCTTTTCATCAAATTCCTCCATTCTTACATATACAATCCATAGCCCAAGCCGTTTGCCTGCTCGTACTCTTCATTGGTACAGTAGCAGACGAATGCTTGGGGCGATATCTTGCGTCCGAGGATCTGCTCGAGACGTTCTTTTTCTTCCCAATCCATTTCGGTAAGTTGACTTGGTGTATAAGCTTCTCTCGGCGGTACGGCAGAGAGAACGTCGCCGATCATTCGGATCAGCCCTGTTGTTACAGTCATATTCATATCCTCATCGTGCTCGGGAGTTTTGTAGCTTCGGTACGTTTCTGCCAAAGCTCCGTTACTGCCGCCCATAGCAAAGTAAAGCTCGATATTGGATTTGAGAAAGCGCTCGTCAAAGAGCTTGTTGTCACGGCAGGTATATCCTTCGGGTGTGGTGAAGGTCATATACTTGTAATCCGAATACCACTTGACGCTGTATCCGTGTCGCTCCATACATTCGATGAAAGCCTCGGGTGTGGGACTACATTCAAGTGCCCAATCAAGAAATGCACACAGACGCTTTTTCCATTTTGGATATCTCCCGTAGGTGCATTTCTCTTCGGTTACCGACAGTCCGCGCTCACGGCACAGCTTGTTGGAGTACTCCTCCACCATCAGCATATCGTCCCTTGACTGATGATACTTCTTTCCGTTTTCGAAGTTCACCGAATTGAACACGATGTGATTGTGAATATGCGCCTCGTTAAAAACGGACAATGACAAAAAACACCCTCCTATGGTTTTTCTAATTATACCATAGAGGTGTTTTTTGTGCTGTCCGTACAATTTGTGGCACAACATGATTGAGGGGCAGGGGTGTTGATGTGTGCGCAAGCACACTTTTTTATTGCATAGGAAATTGCGTAAATTATGCATGTGCAGAATGCCCCTCCGCCCTGTCATCCTCGAGGGAGCGAAGCGACCGAAGGGTCTGAGGGCGAGTAGTTTGAAACGTTACTGTTTCTTCCCGCTCAGATTCTTCACTACACTTCGTTTCGTTCAAGAATGACAGCGGGGCTGTGACTTTGAATGAAACGATTATGAGCGTAGCAGAGTGCCGTCAGGCATTTTCTTAGAGGAATCTCTATGATATTTAGTTTTTTTGGCGTTCCGCTTTCGCTTCCTATTTTCGCTTTTTTCTGTTTCGGTAACTTCTCGGAGACATACCTACATGGCGGCGGAACAGTCGGCTGAAATACTGCGGATCCTTATATCCGACCAATTCAGCGATCCGGGCGATAGAGCTGTCGGTGCTGTCGAGCTGCTTTTGTGCACTTTCTATTCTGAGAGAAACAATGTATTGCATTGGAGAAACATGTACTATTTTTTTGAAATTTCTGATCAAATAGCTAGTGGTTATGTGATGCTCTTTTGCATAATCTTCGATTTCGATAGGAAGATAGTAGTTTTTATTGAAGTATTGAACGGCATTTTCTACTTCATCAAATATGGTTGGCGACATATTCAGTTCTTCTTGTCTGTTTCGATGGATGAAGAGAAGCAATTGCCTTAGCTGGAGAGTAAGCATATCCGAAAAGTCGGTGCGCTTGAGCTTTAGCTCTTGTATCATTTGGCTTAATATCCAACTGTAATTAGCAGATGCGCCTGTGAAAAATACGTTCTCGCCTGATTTGATATTATAGTATTCTAAAATGCGTTCAACGCTGCTTCCGGTAAAATGCACCCAATACGTTTCGGGCTTGTCCTTTGCATACAACGTATAGTTTTGCTGCTCACCGGGTCGAAAGAGTACCATGTTTCCTTTTTGAAGGATCTGCTCTTTGCCGTCTAATACTAACAGCATTTTTCCTTCTGCAACGTATATAAGCTGATAGTCTCCTCTTCCGTTTTGGCGAGTGGTTTTTACTCGAACCTTGGAGTATACACGATAGTGTCCAACTGCAGTAACTAATAAAGGGGATGCAGTACTCACGATATCTTCATGCTTGAGTCCCAGATAAGCGCTTGTTATATACACGGTATTTCTCCTTTTTCTGAACATGTCTGTTTCAGTATAACCCAAGTTCACTTGGACACCTAATCCGGCATTACAGTACTACGGTACACAGCCTCCGGTGACAAATTATTCTGTGAGTATTATATCATATAATTACAAACAAGTCAATAAATAAATTCTTATTTACCATTATCGAGTATAAAAGTAAAGATTAGTTCAATTTTGTCCATGTATTTTGGACAACTTTGTCTATTGTAATTCGCAGCCGAATTCTGTATTATGTAAATATAAAAGTACAAATATCCATAACATAGGAGAGATACACATGAAAAAGATCTTTATGAATGAAAGCTTCAAGCATTTTCTGCATGGCGGTGACTATAACCCTGACCAGTGGTATAAAAAGTATCCCGAGATCTTAGAAGAGGATATGCGACTTTTCAAGCTTGCAAACTGCAATTCAATGTCGGTTGGCATTTTTGCATGGGCGGCACTTGAGCCCGAGGAGGGAGTGTATGACTTTACCTTCCTTGACAAAGCAATGGACGATATTTACGCAAACGGCGGCAGAGTGATTCTTGCAACACCGAGCGGAGCGCGTCCTGCATGGATGGCACAGAAGTACCCCGAGGTTTTGCGGACTGATGAGACGAGGCATCAGCGTTGGTTTGGCGGTCGCCACAATCATTGCCTGACCTCCCCCATATACAGAGAAAAGGTAGCAAAGATCAACGGCATGCTCGCCGAGCGCTACAAGGACCACCCCGCACTCATAGCTTGGCACGTATCAAACGAGTACAGTGGAGAGTGCCACTGCGAGCTATGCCGTGAGGCGTTCCGCGAATGGTTAAAGAAAAAGTATGGCACGCTTGACGAGCTGAACGATCAGTGGTGGGGACCGTTTTGGTCGCATACGTACACCGATTGGAGCCAGATCGATCCGCCTGCACAAATGGGCGAGCGCACGATGACGAGCTTGCACGTTGACTGGCGCAGATTCGTTACCGATCAGACGACGGATTTCTTTAGAAACGAGATCGCACCTATACGCAAGTTTACTCCCAACATTCCCGTAACTACTAATCTGTTGGGCTTTTTTACGGGAATTGATTACAGAGTTCTTACAAAGGAGCTTGATTTCGTATCCCACGATTCGTATCCAAAGTGGAGAGGCGACGATTCAGACATTAAGCTCGCGTGTGAGCATGCGGTACAGCTTGACCTTAACCGTTCACTCAAGCATAAGCCGTTTATACAGATGGAGTGCACCCCGAGCAACGTAAACCATCACGAGTTCAACAAGCTTAAGCGCCCTGGTATGCATATGCTTGCGGCAATGCAGATCGTTGCACACGGATCTGATTCTGTATGCTATTTCCAATGGCGCAAGAGCCGCGGCTCCACGGAAAAGTTCCACGGTGCAGTAGTTGACCACGTCGGCCATGAAAACACCAGAGTTTTCCGTGATGTTGCCGAGGTGGGAGCAAGACTCAAAAAGCTTGACGATGTTTTGGGTACTGTTACCGAAAGCCGTGTTGCCATTATTTACGATTGGCAGAACCGTTGGGCGCTCGACAGAACTCAAGGGTTCAGATTAGGTGACAAAATGGTGCACAAAACCCTTTGTGAGCATTATTTTTCACTTTGGAAGCGCGGTATCAACGTAGAGGTTATCGGCGAGGACGACGACTTATCTTGCTATGATCTCATCATAGCTCCACAGCTGTACGTTACGAGCGATAAGATGATAGACAAGCTTGAGCAGTTCGTCCGAGAGGGCGGTACGCTTCAATGCACCTATATGCTCGGAATGGTAAACGAAAACGACCGTTGTCACCTTGGCGGCTTCCCAGGCGGCAAGCTGAAGGATGTGTTCGGAATCTGGAACGAGGAGATAGATACTCTCTATCCGGGGGAGTGCAACAAGGTTGAGCTTGACGGCGTAACGTACAAGGCGGTCGACTACTGTGAGCTTATCCACGCACGAGGTGCCGAGGTGCTAGCGAGATACGGTGAAGATTTTTATGCGGGGATGCCTGCTATCACCGTCAACAATTACGGCAAGGGGAAAGCATACTATACCGCATTCCGCGGAGAAGAAGATTTCAATGATAAATTCACAGACCTTCTGCTTGGAGAATGCGGCATTACATCCGACTTTGACGGCGAGCTTCCTTATGGTATGACTGCACACTCGAGAACCGACGGTGAGCGCGTTTTCGTGTTTTTGCAAAATTTCGCTCCGAGAACGCTTGAAACTCATACCGATTACGTGTGGATAACCGCAGATGACAAGCAAGAAATTACGGGAGATATCACACTCGCTTCCTATCAAACGCTTATTCTTTCAAGAAAAGTATAACGTATAGACCAATATATCGAAAGCACCGCCGGGCAGATCCGTCTGTTAAGCGGTGCTTTTGGGCTTAGAAAACGGCAGAAGAAAAAACACTTAAGCCAATTGCACTTTTAACATGGTGTAATGGGCTTAATTTTTTGTAGGGAAGCTATGCTTTGCCCTCTTGTCATTCTGAGGTTTTGTTAATACTTTTTCTGTATACACTCGGGCTCATACCGCACTTGATTTTGCACCAATATCTTTTAGTGTAAACAATAAAAGTCGAACACGAAAATTATTGTCACGAAATTAATCTAAAACTATATTAAATCTACAGAAGCATTGCATACAGCAGGCTAAATCTATATCCGCAGCATAAAACCGAATCTATAGAACTTCATATCGACTATTGCATAAAAAGCCAACATCGAAAGCTTCATTATTTTCGATGTTGGCTTTTTATGCTTTTTCGTAGGTCTCAGTCTGTTACTGAACGAAAAAAAGATGCCTTCCAATCAAACAGCATCTTTTGAAAACATATAACGCACAATGATAAAATATTGGATTTTTTTCGCAGAGTTTATCACTATACGAAGGAAATTATAGCATACTTTCTTGAAAAAATCAAGTGTTTTTACTTGCTAAATCAAGAAGTTTACAAAAAATTTCTGTTTGTTTACATTTGATTCCCGTTTTTTTATACGCAGGTACACTATCAAACAAAAGAATAGCCGTCAAAATTACCGTCTTGTCACGATTGCTACAAAAGGATCTACACATTTTTTTAGTAAAATATTTATATCAAAAACAAGGAGGACATCTTTATGTCAAGAAAAGGCGAAAACATCTATAAAAGAAAGGACAATCGTTGGGAGGCAAGATATATTAAAGGTTACCACCCTGACGGAAGTGCAAAGTTCGGTTATTGCTACGGAAAATCATACCGAGAGGCAAAACGAAAATTGATGGAGGCAAAAGCGTCTTTGATATCCGGGAAACCGGTATCTACAGCAACAAAGAAAAGAAGAATCGCATTTTACTGTGATGAGTGGCTGAGATTAAATCGAGATCGTGTCAAACAATCCACCTATGTAAAGTATAGCGGTATGGTAGAAAAACATATCAAGCCAAGATTAGGTGGTTGTTTGGTACAGTCTCTCAGTTCCTTATTGATCGAAGAGTTTAGTCATGACTTGCTCTTCGAAGAGGAGTTGTCGCCAAAGACGGTGAAGGATATTCTAACTATTCTTCATTCAATTATTAAATATACTTCGAAGCAATCTCCTGAACAGCTTCCTGAAATAGATATCATATATCCAAAAGTGCCAAAAAATGAGATTCGAATTTTGAGCAAAGAAGAGCAAACTCGTTTTGTCAATTATTTGCTTGACGATATGGATGAATGTAAATTTGGAGTATTATTAGCACTTCTAACCGGTATGCGAATTGGTGAAGTTTGTGCATTGCGTTGGAGCAATATTTCGTTAACTGAAAAAACAATACAGGTAAACGCAACAATGCAGAGACTAAAGAATTTAGATGAAGGATCTTTAACTAAAACCAAGATCGTCATAAGCGATCCCAAAAGCGACTTTTCAACTCGCATTATCCCACTTACCGACTATACAGCAAGACTGTGCAAAACACAATACAATGGCATTCCATCAGCTTATGTTTTAACCGGAGAAAAAGATCAATTTGTTGAGCCGAGAACCATGCAATACAGACTTGAAAGGTATACTCGTGAGTGTGGTTTTGAAGGAATTCATTTTCATACACTGAGACACACTTTTGCGACTCGATGCGTGGAAGTGAACTTTGAAATAAAGTCACTTAGCGAAATATTAGGACATTCCAGTCCGCGCATTACTTTAGAGCGTTATGTTCATTCGTCTATGGAACTGAAGCGAGACAATATGAACAAGTTGTCTGCAATTGGTTTCTGATTTAAGCCGTCATGAATATCCGTCTATAAGGTGCAAAAAGGCTATACGTATGGCCTTTTTGCACCTTACTTTATTGAGTGATAAACTCTGCGAAAGTCTATGTTCATTAGAAATTTTAGGTGCAAATGATTAAGGCTAATCGTTTAAGTGTTGCTATCTATATCTGCCACAAAACAGAGTGATAGACTCTGCAAATAAGTTCTTGAGGCCGGCAACCTCTTTCGTCCGTTTTTGATCAAGACCGCAATGTGTGGACTGAATGGAGATTGACCGCCTATTTTTCACTCTTTTTGTAGTAAACGCTATTTGCGAGTAAAGGGGGGCGACCATGAGTCCGCAGGAGATGCGACAAACATTGATTGCAAAAACCATATCGGTGATTGCAAATGAAGGTCTTGACAAAACTACAACAAAAGCAATTACGCAAGGAACGGGGATCAACGAAGCGTACATCTATCGTTGCTTCGCCCATAAAGAAGATTTGTTAACCAAAGCTTTTGAAACTTTAGATGAAGAGCTTGTCAGAAAAGCGATGCAACATATTTCAGTGATGTATATGTCAGAGTTGGAATACGAACTACGGTGTAGAGTCTTTTTTGAAGCGGTTTGGAAGTTTCTGCTCGGGAACAAGGACAAGTGTCTTGCATTTGTTCGCTATTATTATTCACCGTATTTTACAAAGTATTCTGCATTCGAACACAAAAAGCGATACTCTCCATTGGTTGAAAAGTTTTCGGAGGCATTTATTAAGGAAGCAAATGCCTGGATGCTCTTGAATCACATTCTTAACGTGATGCTGGATTTTGCTGTAAAAGTGTTTTCGGAAGCGGTTGAAAATAACGATGATACAACGGAACATGTGTTTCGACTGGTCTATTATTCGATACGGCCGTATTTAAAGAGGAATAATCAAGAAAATTAGGAGGGAATTATGGTATGCAGATACCAAAGAAAATAAAAAGAGCTTGGGATATCGCTTCTACCGTTTTGGTAGTGATCGTGGTGATATTTGCAATTCTTTTGGCGGGAGTACGTTTGTTTGGAGTTCAAGTGTATTCGGTCATTTCGGGATCCATGGAACCGGAATATCCGGTAGGCTCATTGATCTATGTAAATAAGATTGATCCTACTGAAATCGAAGTGAATGACGTTATTACATATGTCTTACCAGATGATACGCCATCAACACACCGTGTTATAAGGATTGATGAAGAAAATCAACTTTTTTACACAAAGGGTGATGCGAATAAAACGGAAGACGGTGCTCCTGTTCATTTCAAGAACTTAATCGGAACACCGATCTTCAAAATCCCGCTTCTCGGATATATTGCATATTACATCCAACATCCACCCGGTATGTATATCGCTATTGCAGCCGGAGCAGTTTTGCTGATACTTGTTTTTCTTCCCGATTTATTTCAAAAAGATGAGAAGAAAAACAAAAAATCCCCAAGTAATGGGGGCACAACACAGGGGTAACGCCGAAAGGCTCCCAAATAAATATTTTTAAGGAGGTTTTTGTTATGAGAACAAAAACGAAAGCATTGGCTCTGGCTCTTTGCGCGGTGTTACTCGTCGTTAGTACAGTGTTCGTAACGATGGCGTTCCTCACCGACAGAGATTCGGTCAAAAACACATTCACGTTTGGTCAAGTTGGAATATCGCTTGATGAAGCGGATGTTGATGCAAACGGTGTAGTAGAAGCCGGTGAAAACCGTAAATCTACCGAAGGTCGTGTTCAAGCAAATGAATACCACTTGATTCCCGGTCATGAATATGTTAAGGATCCCACGATCCACGTTGATTCTACCAGTGAAGATTGTTGGCTCTTCGTAAAGCTTGAAAATGGTTTGCAGAACATCATTGCTCCCGCCACCATCGAAGAACAGATGGAAGAAAACGGATGGGACTGCATTGATGCAAAAAACAATATTTGGGCATATGAGGCAGTTGCTTCTAAAAATGACCATATTGATGTGTTTGATGAATTTACAATTACTGAAAATGCCGACGTATCTTTGTACGGAGGAGCAGTTATCAACTTGACAGCATACGCAGTTCAGGCAGACGGTTTCGCTACCGCAACCGCCGCGTGGGAAGCTACTTCGGCTAATTTTTTAGGATAAGAAAATGAGGAATGATTCGACAGTAAACGTAAAATGATTTCTAAAATGAATCCGCATAGGAAGAAAGAGAGGTGCGGTTGATTGTGAGAGAAGAATTAAATAAAACGGTTCTGCTTTGTGTTGATTCATATGATGAGCATGTTCCGACCGGAGATGCTTGCATTCTTTTTGATGAAAATTGTTTTCGTTTTAACAGTTTAAGTCAGCTCATAATTGGAATCAACAATCGATTTGACCTTGATAATGATATTTTTCCACAATCCTTCACTCACTTAAAAAAATTCCGTGTTTGTTCACAGCAAGATGGATCATCGTATACTGTACGCCCTCGTCACAAAGGAAGAGTCGCAACATTTTCAATCCTGTTGATTTGCAGACAAAACTCAAGTTGGCAAGGACAAATTACTTGGCTCGAAAAAAGAAAAAAAGAAAATTTCCGTAGTGTTTTGGAGCTAATAATGATTTTGGATAGCGCTCTTTCCACCGTAAATAACTTAAATACAAATTCCTAATTCAATATGTAATTATGCGGAAGCTTAATTATTCGATTAATAAGTAAGAAAGGAGAAAATGGATATGACAACTAATAAGAAACTTGTGATTGCTGTTGTTGCTCTTTCTCTTGCGCTTCTTTGCGCCATTGGAGGCACCCTGGCATTCCTCGTTGCTCAGTCCAATGTTGTAACCAACACCTTTACATATGGTGATATAAACATAGATCTTTCTGAGTCTGAGAATCTCAACTTAAAGATGATTCCCGGTAACACCATTACCAAGGATCCCACAGTAACTGTTTTAAAAGACAGTGAAGCGTGTTGGCTGTTTGTTGAAATTGGTGAGTCTACAAATTTTGACGATTTTATGACTTATGAAATCGCTGATGGCTGGACTCAGGGCAACGGAACCGATATTCCCGCCAACGTTTATTACTGCGAAGTTTCCGCCGCAACAGAAGGTAATATAAAGTTTGAGGTTTTAAAGGGTAATCTTGTTTCCGTAAAGGATACTGTTACAAAAGATATGCTTAATTCTGAGTCTTTTGTAAAGCCCAAACTTACTTTCAAAGCTTATGCAGTGCAGAAGGACAATGTCGCTTCTGCAGACGATGCTTGGAAGCTTGTAGGAACCAAAGGCGTTCCCGCCAACTCTTAACTAAAATAAATAATGAAAGGAAATAATCTAATGAAAAAGAAACTTCTTGTAGCAGCTCTTGCAGTAATTATGGTTGTAACTGCTATCGCCGGAGCTTCTTTGGCATATCTGACCGACAAAGATTCTGCCGACAACGTATTCACCATCGGTAAGATCGACATTACTTTGAACGATGAGTTTGTTCACGGTTCTCTTTTGATGCCCGGCGTTGATGTATCCAAGGAAGTAGGCGTAACCGTTGCTGATGATTCTCAGCCCTCTTACGTTCGTGTACATATTGCCATCCCCGCTATCCTTGACAGCGGTGCTGAAGATCAGCCTCAGTATGCATCCTACAACAACACTCTTCACTGGAACTTCTCCAAGGCTTCCGTAGCTGATGGACTTTGGAACTGGAATGCTTCTATTGATGATGCCGGTGCGAGCGAAGCAATGCCCGGTTGGCCCGGCAACGGCGGTAACTGGAACTCTTATGCTACTGAGATTGACGGTATTGCGTACAACGTTTACGTTGCTACCTACGAGACCATTCTCAATGCAGGTGAAACCACCGCTGAAAATGCAATCTACAAGGTATTCATGGATACTAAAGTAACCAGCGAACAGCTCGTTGGTATGAACGAGGCTCTTGGTGGCAATTGGTCTATCAAGGTGGTTGCAGAGGGCGTACAGGCCGCTTCCTTTGAGAATGCTTACGAGGCTCTTGATACTGCATTCGGTGTTCCCGGCACCTACGAAATTGATTGGCCCGTATATGCAGAATAATTGATATTGTAATTCCAATCCATGATTTGAAAGGAAAATACCAAGATGAAAAAGAAACTATTTGTACTTGCATGCGCCGCTATCCTTGTGATAACAGCTATTGCGGGTGCCTCTCTTGCATATTTACAGGACACTGACGCTGAAGACAATGTATTCACCGTCGGTAACGTTGAAATCGATCTTTATGAAAACTTTGTAGACGAGTCCAAGCTTCTTCCTGCAGTTTACGATGCAGAAAATAAGGTTTGGAATAACGCAGTAACCAAGGAAGTATTTGTAACCAATACCGGCTCCGAAGCTGCTTATGTTCGTGTACATATCGCAATTCCTACCATTCTCGATGATGGCGATCCCAGTTTCAACGCAAGCAAAAACATTCTCCACTTCAATATGGGTAAGGAAACCTATGCTGACGGTCTGTGGAGCTGGAATAAGGCCGTTGACGGCGCCAACTATCCTGAAAACGGCGGCAACTGGAACTTCTACACCACAACTATCGATAACGTTGCATACAACGTTTACGTTGTTACCTTCAAGTCGACCCTTGCAGCAGGCGAGGCTACTTGCAGCGCTATGAAGCAGGTTTACCTTGATCCTAAGGTTACCAACGAAGATATCGCAAGGATCAACGAAGAACTCAATGACAAGTGGAGCATCTACGTTGCCGCTGAAGGCGTTCAGGCAGCAGGCTTCACCGATGCTTACCAGGCTCTTGACACTGCATTCGGCGTTCCCGGCGCTTACACTGTTGACTGGACTGCAGCAGCAGGTGTTGACACCACTAAGGGTAACTAATATTCACCTTTTCTCAAACAGAATTTTTTGAAAGGAAAACATAATCATGAAAAAAAAGATTCTTGCTTTTTCTCTGGTGGTTTGCCTTGCTCTCGTTGCAGTTGCAGGCGCATCTTTGGCATACTTCACCGATGAAGAAACTGCTGACAACGTATTCGTAATGAAAGGCGTTGACATTGTTCTCAACGAGAACTTTGAGCAGAATTCCGAACTCGTTCCCAACCTCAAGATCAATAAGGACGTTTGGGTTTCCAACGAGTCTCACTCTACCAACGCTTACGTTCGCGTACACGTTGCAATCCCCGCTGCTCTTGACGACGGCAACCCCACCTTCGCAGCTGTTAACAATTTCCTGCACTTCAACTTCGACAAGGAATCCGTTGCTGACGGTATGTGGAGCTGGAACAAGACTGCTGACGGTGCTAACTATCCCGGAACCGGTAGCGACGAGTGGAACTTCTACACCACCACTGTCGACGGCATCGAGTACAACGTTTACGTTATCACTTACGAGTCCATTTTGACCCCCGGTGCATCTACTCTTCAGTATGCTATTTCTCAGGTATACGTTGACAAGACTGTAGACGCAACTTGGAACGGACAGGAATTTGTATACATCGACACGCTGGGCAACGAAGTATCTCTTGACCAGTTTGCAGACGAAAATGGTAACATCCAGATCAAGGTTATCGCTGAGGCTGCACAGGCTGAGACCTTTGCAAACGCTTACGAGGCGCTTGACACTGCCTTTGGTACTCCCGGTTCTGCAAATTATGTTGATCCGTGGAACAAATAATTAAAAACAGCAGATTTAATGGCATACGTTTTGCCGGGTATTAATGTCCAATACCAATTAATTTTGTAAGATTCGGCAGAACTTACTAATATGGGTTCTGTTTGGTCTCTATACCTCGCGTACTCTGCTCCCTTTTGGGAGCAGGGTATATACGGGTACCTCAGCTTGGCTGAGATATCCATATATGCCCTGCTATAAATATGAGCAGGTTTTATAAGATAATCATATTTGATGGAAGGAAATGAGCAATGAAAAAGAAATTATTGGTTTGCGCTTTCATAGCTGTTTGCTTATTAATTGTTGCATATAGTACGACTGCATATTTTTCATATGAAGATACTGCTACTAATGTAATAACGATGGGGAATATCAAAATTGAACTACAGGAGTTGGCCATCCCGGATAGTGGTGGAGATCCAATCCCCTTCGAGGATGCGATGGATGTCCTTCCCGGAATGGATGTATCAAAAATTGTTCAAGTAAAGAATGTCGGAGTTCAACCGTCTTGGATTCGTGTTTCTGTAGCAAAATCCATATTACTTGCCGACGGTATCATCGGTGAGGTTGATTTGTCACTCATTACATATGATTTGAATACGCAATATTGGATTGAACAGGACGGTTATTTCTATTACAAAGATATTCTTAATCCCGGAGAAACAACAGCACCGCTGTTTACGAAAGTGACGTTCGCATCTAATATGAGCAACATGTATCAGCAAAGTAAAGCAATTATTGAAGTAACAGCGCAGGCCACACAAGTAGTTCACAATGGCGATTCCGTTTTAGATGCTGCTGGTTGGCCTAATGCACAATAAGGAGGTGTGAGGATATGTCAAAAAAATCTCGTTTTCTTTCATTTTTTCTTGCAATAGTTATGCTTTTATCCTCTCTTCCTGTAGTTCCAGTGTGTGCTCAGGAGGAGACGGAAGTTTCTGGATTGACCGTTCCGTTTAGAAGTGATGTACCTTTCGAGGTGGACGGCAATACCGTCACTAGCAACAGCTATCGTATTCCTGCAATGGTTACTTTATCGGATGGCACAATTGTGGCTGCAGCCGATATCCGTTGGAATACTACCTTTGACGGAGGCGGTCTGGACACTTTGGTTGCCAAATCTACCGATGGCGGTAAGACTTGGAGCTACAATGCATCCAACTATCTCGGTGACAATGGCAACAAGTATAACGGCTCTGCCTCTACGGCATTCCTTGATCCCAGTCTGGTAGTCGGTGCCGATGGTCAAACCGTATATATGTTGGTAGACCTATATCCTTACGGTGTGGCTCTTAACGGTAAAGATCATACACAGCCCAGCGAAAAAGTTGGATTCAACAAGGACGGTTATCTCCTCCTAAGTGGAGATAATCACGAATCTTATTCCTATTACTTAAAAGAAGGGAAAATCTACAATTCTGCAAATACTCCAGTTGAAGGTTACGAAGTTGATGCTTACTTCAATATCAGCGGTCCTAATGGCATTAACACTAACCTGTTTTGTGAAGACTCGCCTTATAAAGTAGTACGTACTGGTTATTTGTATCTCACCTCTTCTAAAGATGGTGGTTCAACATGGTCTGAGCCGACACTGCTGAATGTAAAAACATCTTCTGAGCGTGTGTGCCTTGTAGCGCCTGGCAGCAGCATTACAACCAGCTCCGGCACTATGATCTTCCCGGTTTACTCCTATCACGGAGATAACGATGCCTCCGGCAACACACAGCGTTTAAGTTTTATCTATTCCAACGACGGTGAAAATTGGAGTAGATCTTCAGAGTTTAATTACAACTGGGCTTCTGAAGCAGCAGTTGTGGAATTAACCAATGGTTCTTTGCGCTTCTTTTTCCGCAATGGCACAAAGAAATTGAGCTATGTTGATTATCATATGGGAAATGGTTGGGGTAGTGTAGTTACATTAGATGTTAATACCAACTCCAATACGCAAATTTCGGCAATTACATATTCAAAAACATCCAATGGCAAACAGGTTGTTTTGGTTTCTTGTCCTACCGGACCTAACAGAAAGGGTTCCAATTCGTCCAGTGCGTCTGATCGTTTGAACGGAAGTATCTTCGTTTTCACGGTAGAGTCTAACGGCGATATGAATTTGGAAAATACCATTTATGTCAACGAAAAAGATAATCAATTCATATATTCTTGCCTGAGCGAACGTTCTGATGGGGCTGTTCTTGTCCTTTTTGAGAATAAAGAAAATGAATGGGGTGTAGGAGATAACTGTTTCTATACAATGGATATTAAGGGCTATCTCCCTTCTGCTCTGGGTATCAAACTAGATAAGCCTGAAACAATTATCGTAGATGAAAATGGCAATATCGTAAATTCTGTCAAACTGGGATTGTACGAAAAAACCGAGCTTCAGGCAAAGGTGCTGCATAACAGTTCTGCTGATATTCATTACCAATGGCAGATTGAATACGAATCTGGGAAATGGATGGATATCTACGGCGAAAACGGAAAGGCCATCGAGTTGTCCTTCGGTATGGTTGGCACGTTGCTCGGAAGCGACGGCAAAGTTAACATCCGCTGCAAGACATCTGATGCTATCAAAACAGTTTATAGCAACTCTATTCCTGTAATGATCACAATGTACCAACCAGAGGAGCCAGACAATGAGGTTTCTGATAGCTTCATCACGTCCACTGGAGAAACAGTTAAGGTAAGTGTTGCTGGTGTTATTCCTGAGGATGCATCTGTACAGTTAAGCGAAACTGATTCCAGTGGAATTGAGATTGGATCCAATGAAACTGTAGCTATGGCTCTTGATATTTCCATCCGAAATGCTGATGGCAGTGAATGGCAGCCTGCAGCTGGCGAAACCGTTACTGTAACTTTGGAAGCATCTAAAATTGGTCTCCAGAATGGCGATCAGGTCGCCGTATATCACCTCCACGAGGGAAGTGTTAAGGTTCTCGGTACCTTCGAAGTTACTAACGATACCATTTCTTTTGATGTGGATGGCTTCTCCAAGTTTGTCTTTGTAGTTGCAGAAGATGATAACTACGACGAAACGCTCGGCATGTATGCCGGATTTAACGCGTTGAATGAATGGACCTCCGAAGGATATTTTGATTATTTTTGGGTCAAATCTGATCCTTTTTCAGATTCCGAAAATAATTATGAATGGTCAATTTACGACGAAGATTTTGAAATCGATCAAGTTGTAAAAATCAAAGACTATATGATCGATGCTGAAAGAAACCTATGGTTCAAAGTGGAACCCGTCAATGGTCTTGAGTTACCTGAAACCTTGAAGGCCCGCCCTTGGGTTTATTTCAACAACTTGGATGCGTATGACAGCGAATATGATACACTCTTCTTCTTTGAGCCGGAAGACTCGTCTGGAGAAGATATTGCTGTGCTGGATAAATATGGTCTTTCCGTTTGGGAACTCTACATTTATTCAGACGAAAAAAGAGAAATCACAGTTCACACAAACCTTTCCGGTGAGGTCAAATACCGCTGGGAAGTTTGCTATGATCCCGATAATCTCCTTTGGACAGCAATTGAAGGTCAGACTTCTTCCACATTGAACCTGTCGTTTGGTATGCTTTCCGGTGTTCTGCAGGATGGCGAATGGGCCGCTTTGCGTTGTGTAGCATACAATGCAACTGAATCTGTTGCAAGTAATGCTATCGTTGCGAGAGTAATTCTCACCGAGAACCTGACTCGCAGTGGTCAGCAACAGGTAATTGTTGTAAGTACAGCTCCGGAAGCGTTTGCATTTGGACGTGCTCCTGCACCTTTAATGTTATCCAAGGGGGCTACGCCTTTAGCTAATGATGATAAGGTTACCGTCACTCTTACTGCAAAAAAGGAAGACGGAACAATCATCCTTCAGAAACCGTATGAACTGGAATACAATGGTGCAGTTTCTCAAAAAGTTGAGATCCCTTATCTAAAGGGTTATGACCTTTATGAAGCAAACGGAACTGTTCTTACACCGGATCTTACAAAGAATGCATATGTTTACACTGTCAACAAGACGGATGTAACCCAAAACCTTGAAATTGAACTAACCTATAAGCCCGGTAAAACTACTTACAAGGTTACTTACTTCCTGCAGAATGTACTGGATGAAGAGTATACGCAGTATGGCGATTCCGTTATCCTTGAGGGCATCACAGGAGAAATGGTCGATGTCAGCAACGAAGCGTTCTCTAAAAGCTTTGACGGTTTCTATCAGCTGCTGTTTGAAACCGCTGAGATTGCATCCGATGGTTCTACCAATATTGAGATCTATTATGACCGCCTGTACTATAAAATGCTCTTTGATTTAGACGGTGGTTACGGTGTTCAGCCCGTTTATGCTCGCTATGGAACTCCCGTTTCCGTAGATAACCCCATCAAGGCCGGATACATCTTTGTGGGATGGGATTCCAATAAAGGTTGGACTGAGGATTTTGTTACAGGCGAAGTGAACGAATGGGATTTGGACACAGATACTTCGGCAGATATCGAGCAATTTATGAATATTCCTATCCCTGCAAATCATACCTCCTATACTGCAATTTGGAGAGCGAACGATGCTGCCAAGGTTACAGTTGTTGTTTGGGGACAAAATGCTGATAACGATGGATATTCTTACGTTTCAGAGGAAGCCTTCGAAATCTATGCTAACACTGGTTCTACCATTACATATGTTCCAGGGCAGCTCATGTGTGGTTTTGAAGTGCACACCCACGGTTCCGGTTGTTCTTCTACTTGTGGTGAAACCGAGCATGTCCATTCTGTAGCCGATGGTTGTTATGATTGGATATGTGGTAAGGACGAACACACAGAGCATACCGACTCTTGTTGGAACTGTGGTGGCATTAAGAATCATTCTATTAATTGTTATCGTACTTCTGATGGTACCTTAAGTACATCTCCTGAAACGGATGCCGGTAGATTAACATCATTAAGAAGCGAAGATGGTCCGAATTATGGCAATCTGTACAGGATTTATAGCTCTGGATATAAATATTATTTTAAGTTCGGTGATGATTTCTATAGTATTACCGGTTCCGGTATTGATAAACAAACAACGGTAACATTGAAAAGCAATTGTGGTCACACCAATCTGCACACTGAACACAACAGTTCCTGTGAAATGATTTGTGAAGAGCACACCCATTCTGATGTCTGCTACGAACTTAAGTGCACTACCAAAGTTCACACCCATTCTGCCGATTGCTACAATTGCGGCAAGAAGGCACACACGCACGATGCGAGTTGCAGACACACCACAACTTACGATAATAGCAAGTTATGGGATCTAAATGAAGCTAAGACTGGGTCCGTAACCGTTGCGGCAGACGGCAGTACGGTCTACAACGTATACTATGACCGCACAGAATTCACCTTAACTTTCTATGATAGCAATCGACAAGTGTATCAAATTAAAGAAAGATGGGGCAAGAATATTTCTTCCCATTGGCCAATCAACGGTACGAATGGTACAGTCTACGGTAATGGAGAACGGTGGGATCCCAGTGGATCAAGTGAGTTTTCCGAGGTTCTTGTATTCATTGAGCTTATGCCGCAAGAAAGTTTTAGTCTTAGTGTAAGCCGAGTAAATTACGATGAATTTAGAATGCACTATATGACCGAAGTGCTTCCCGGTACTGTTGGTGCAACCGCGTATACTTTCAATAATACAACCAAATATTTTGTGGAAGCATTTGATACTGTTGTTGCAAACTATAACTATGTAACAAAAGCGGAAGATTTCTTTGATTTGAAGGGCTTCGAACAATGGACCTCTAATCCTAAATTCGGTAGCAATAACCAGCTTGATATTAACGGCGGCGGCAATGTGTATTTCTATTACACTAGAAACAAGACCCAGCTTGTGTTTAATAACTATGGAGCAAACACAAGGGTTGAAGAAGTTTTCTATCAAGCGCCACTATCGGTTTATGAATCTTATGAGTTGGACGACTCCTTAGCACCATCTGTCTATCAGGAAGGATCCGTAACATTTAAGGGTTGGTACCAGAGTCCTCAGGTGCCCGGCAACTTCAATTTTGAGATTGAAACTCCCTTTGATTTTACCGCAGCTACTATGCCAGAAGGCGACTTAATTCTTTACGCATGGTGGCAGCCAGTCAGCCATAATGTAACCTTCTACCACTCCTATGAGAACCTTAAAGCTGATCAGGTCTATACAGTAGATGGAATCACTTACGACTATGATGTACCTCACGGAAGCATCATCCAGTCCCCATATACTCCGCCCGCTGATCCTACCAACGGCAAGTACGACTTCCTCGGTTGGTTCTACATCAACGAGAATGGCATCGAGACACTTTGGGATTTCAAAAACACTACCGTTACTTCCGATGTCAAGATATATGCCAAGTGGACGTCCAACATACTTATGAACTATACAGTCAAATTTGTTTATAAGGATGGTAGCAATGAAATTGAGATTGCTGATCCTATCACAGGTTCTGCGCTGGCTGGTAATACTAAGACCTTCGAGGCAAAGGTAGGTTCTGCTCTAAAAGCAGGATATCAAACCAGATATTTCCCGGAAATTCAGAGTCATTCCCTGACCGTTGACATCGAAGACGAAACCAAGAATGTATACACCTTCTACTATGTGTATCGTGAGTATGTTCCTTATCAGGTATACTACCTCACAAAAAATAATCCCGGTACGGGTTTGGGAACTACGACATACAAGGGCGAGACCTATTATCTGATTGCAAAAACCAAGACGGTTGAAAAAAATGAAAAAGCAATCGTTACGGAAAATGCAGTAATGATTAGCGGTTATGTATTTGATGAATACCAAAAGCGCCTTTATATCGATCCAAACAATACCCAGAACGCAATCTACTTCATTTACGAGAAGGATAATGTAAATGGACAGTATGTTGTTCACTACATGACTGAAAAGGAAGATGGATCTGGTTTCGACGAACATTCTTCCTTTACTGGAAAAATGAGTAGTGGTTCGGTTTATTCCGTTCCCAACCCTCCCAAGGAGATCCAACACTTTACATGGGCCAAAGGCCATGCGGGTGAAGTAATGTCCGGCACAGTAACCGCAGGCAATATTCTGGAATTGTGGGTGTACTACACCAGAAACGAATATTCCTATAAGGTTCAGTACTTAGATCAAGCAACAGGGCTTCCTGTTCATGCTGAAAAGAACGGAACTGCCAAATGGGAATCTCAGGTAACGGAAAAATCTGAAGATGTTAATGGTTACGAGTTATTGGGCAACAAAACCTATACACTTACTATTTCCGATAACTCCCTGGAGAATGTTATTACCTTCTACTATATAAAGGATGTGACAATCAAATATCAGGTTGTTGGGCCTACTGGCTGTGGCTCAGTTGATGTTTCGGCTGAGACAATCGGTGCATCGACCGGCAAAGTAAACGGATCCACACCTGCTACTTCCAGCAATGTCTACAAGTTTGTTGGTTGGTACTTGGATGCCGACTGCAAGAATCCTGTTCCTGCCGGATGGGTAGATGGTGAAAACAAGATTACGCCACAAAAACCGGGTGAGTTATGGGTAAAGGTTACCTACTATGCCAAGTTTGAATACAACCTCACCAGCTTGACAATAGATAAGGTGTTCCCTGATGGTGCTGACTATAGCATGGATATTAACCAGAGTTTCCTATTTACCGTAACCGGTAAGGATGCCGACGGTAAGGACATCAACTTGACCGTGACTGTTCACGGCAATGGTTCTACCATCATTGATGGTCTGGTGATCGGCAACGAGTACACCATCACCGAAAAGACCGACTGGTCTTGGAGATACAAGTTCTCCAAGTGGGAACATAAGATGAATGCCGACGATGCCACCACCACAACAGGTTCTACCAATGGCGCAGCCATTAAGTTGGGTGAGAATGGCACCATCACCTTCACCAACGAGAGGAATGAGGTTAAGTGGCTCGACGGCGACAGTTGGTGTAACAACATCTTTAAGAAAGGAGAATGACATGAAAAGGTATATCAATAAAAAGTCAATCATAATCACGTCAGTGATTCTCCTTCTTTTAGTTGCTGTTGGTACAACGCTTGCATATGTATTCACTGAGACAGAGCCTGTTGAGAATACATTTATTCCGTCACGAGTTTCTTGTGCGGTTGTTGAAAATGGTAAAGAACCGGTAAGCGGATCACTCGTAAACATAAGCGATTCTAAGAATGACGTTCAGATTCAAAACACAGGCGACACGGATGCCTATATCCGTGTTGCCGTGACAGTAAACTGGATGAATGCAGAAGGCACAAGAGTTTGGGCGCAAAAACCAATTCGAGACACCGATTATACGATTACCTATAACCTCAGCGAGGATGGCGAGGATGGTTGGTTTGATGGTGGAGACGGCTTTTATTATTTCAGCAAAGCCGTTTCACCCACCTCTTCTAACAATCTTACAGATATCTTGATCAGCAATGCAGCATTAGTGAGTGGCGTAACGGCACCTGTAGGAACCGATAACACGCAATATTACCTTTCAATTGAAATCGTAGCTTCAGCAATTCAATCTACACCTGCATCTACGGTTTCAGACCAATGGGGTGTTACGGTTTCTGGTGATGGAACAATCAGTAAATAAGGAGGAAGATTGCAATGAAGAAAATAATTAGTATGCTTATCTCACTCCTTGTTGTGACTGCTATGACGTGTGGTTTGTCAATTTCCGCATATGCAGCCGGTACGGTAACGTATAGTGCTGATTCGAGCAAGTTTATCTTTGAACCCGGTAGTTCTCATTCTCCAACAGACTTATTCACTGAGTACAAGGGGTTGATGCCCGGAGACAGCGTAAGGCAAGATATCACGGTTAAAAATGATTCATCGTATGGTGTCAAAGTTAAACTCTATGTCCGCTCTCATGGCGCTCACGAGGATTCAGTTGATTTTCTTTCAAAACTTCATTTGACTGTTGCGAAATCAGAGAACAATGAAATGGCATATATGTTTGATGCTGCAGCAGATCAAACAGGAGGAATGACCGATTGGGTTTATCTCGGAACATTATATTCCGGCGGTGAAGTGAATCTGATATTAAATCTTGATATTCCTATCGAATTGGGCAACGAATATCAGGACGCAATCGGATATATCGATTGGGAGTTTAAAGCAGAAGAACTTCCTATTGACTCCGATGATCCTTTGCCACCTCAAACAGGTGATAATAGCAATGTGTACATATATGCAATGCTTGCGAGCTTGAGTGGACTTGTTTTAATTTTCTTGCTGGTGTTCGGACGCCGCAGGAAGCAAGAAGAAATCTAACAAATAAGCCTGTTCATGCGATTAGTATGAATGGGCTTATTTCTGTTAAGGAGCGAAAAAAGAAAGTGATTATAAGAAACATATTCCAAAAAATTTTGGACCGCACAAAAAAGCGTCGAATGCGGAGAGAGGAAAATAATGAATCCCCTTTTGAACGATGTGTCATATGCGGAAAATTGACAACGGTATGAAAAGAAACGCATATAGATTTTAGAGACAATTATGAAATTGGTTTTGGGCAAATGTGTTATGAGTGCCACAAAAGATCAACGGGCGAAAAACCGATTTGCAGCAACGAAGAAATGAAACGGTTGATAGATCAACTAAGGAAGAAATAATGGGTGTCGGCTTTGAGAACATTTGAAAGTCTTATAGGCAAAAGATATGAAAAGCTTGTTGTTGTAGAACAAGTAGAATCAACACAAAAAGGTCAACGCCGTTGGCTGTGTAAATGTGATTGTGGTGGTACCTGTATTACCACTACCGGTAATTTGAATAGCGGGCATACCACAAATTGCGGGTGTAAAAAGTCACCGGATTTAACAGGTAAAGTATTTGGTCGACTGACTGTATTAGGACGTTCTGATAAAAGAAACTCACGTGGTGCTCGAACCACCCCGATGTGGAAGTGTAGATGTGAATGTGGAAACATTACGTACAAGGCAACTGATACATTAACTAATCCGGATTTAAGTATGTGTTCAAAATGTGCAGCCATATATGCTGCATCTAAGGCGAGAGAATCGGCTGGGTTTATAGAAGGAACACAACTTTCCAAAATTCGAGATATGACACCGAGTGCTGCAAATACAAGTGGCTATCGCGGTATATATTACGAGAGTAGATTTGACCGTTGGAGAGCAGAAATTCGCTTTCAAAACAAGAGATATTATCTTGGAGTATATAAAAACAAAGACGATGCAATTAAAGCAAGGCGAAAAGCGGAAGAAGATTTGTACGAAACATTTCTTGAACGTATGGAAAGCCAAGGGAAATGAATTGATAATAATTAATTAAGACGAATAATGAAAAATTTGAAAGACAAACGGTTCGGTAAATTAACAGTTCTCGGGGCATATACGACATTCACAAACACACGTAAACGTAATGAGCGTAAATGGCTCTGTCGATGTGATTGTGGTACTGAGAAATATATACTTGAGCGATGTCTCTTATCAGGGGCTACGAAAAGTTGCGGTTGTGCTACGAGAGAAAATAGTGTAAAGTCAACAGCATATGATTTGAATGGAAAAGTGTTTGGTGATCTAACTGTATTGAGAATTGCAAGCGATCATAAAAGAGATTCCCGTGGAGGTCGCTGGTGGCACTGCAGATGCTCATGTGGCAATGAATGCGATGTTTTAGAACATTGTTGGTCACCGGTCGCAAAACACATTGCGGATGCAAGAGCACTCCAAAGTATTCATTTGAGGACATTTCTAATCATAGATTCGGAAGACTAACAGCGAAATATCCTCTTTCCCAAAGAGACTATAAAGATAGTGTTATTTGGCATTGTGTATGCGAATGTGGTAATGAGGTCGACTTGTCATATAACGTGTTAATGTATTCTGAAGTCCGTAGCTGTGGTTGTTGGAAGCGTGAACGAGAAAGCAAACTTCATGAATTGATTACCCACGTTGATGGTACATCAATCGATGCAATTAAAAGTAAAAAGATCCCTTCCAATAACACATCTGGAGTAAAGGGTGTTGGCTTCAGCAATGGGAAGTGGTTCGCAAAGATTGTATTTCAGAAAAAGCAATATCACCTTGGTAAATATGATACGATCGAAGAAGCGATTAGAGCTCGTATGGCTGCCGAAGTATTGCTTTTTGATGGTGTTGCAGCTCATTATGAGAATTGGAAACGAAAAGCAGATTCAGATCCGTCCTGGGCAAAGGAAAACCCAGTACAAATAATTGTATCCAAGAAAAGCGCAAGTGAGTTGGTTGTCACCTTTTTACCGATTATAACGATTTGAATAGACATTTAAAAATCAAAATACAGTGCATATCCTGACAGTCTGCCATCTGTTCCGAAAATCCAGAAATTCGTATAGCACATCACCTTTCAAGATGTGCTTTTTCTTGTTTCGTGACGAAAATGACAGTACGACATTCAATATCCTACGCTGAACAAGCGTGCCAATATCGTGACGAAAATTTTGTGTGCTCATATTGATAGTGAGAGTCATCATTCGTATCTATTTCTAATGGCAAAAAGAAAAATCCATTACAGGCTTTCATCAGTAATGGATTTTTCTTTTCTGCACTCGTCAATCGGTTTATTTCATAGGATATTCAAAACATCCTTATGAGAAGTAGCCCTCGGTTCGCTTTTTCTTTTTTATTCCTTATTTCCTTATTTCGGTGAGCACCGCGTGGACTGCGAGACGTCCGTCATCACCGAAGCCGTTGGTGCAGGTGCTGAGCGTGATTATCTGCTCATCGCCGTCGAATTTATAGGAGACCTTGCGGAGCGATGCGCTCTGTCTGCTTTTTGCCCATTCGATAAAGTCGTTTTTACTGCTGAAAGAGGTGCGTATATACGGGTCGTATTTGTTCGTTTCGTATACCGAAAATACTCTGTAAACGTAGATTCCATTCTCGGTCTGAATATAGATGTAAGGCGTTTTGCTGAAAAATCCGCTTCCCTTAAACCTGAACAGATCGGCGAACATAAGTCCCGAAGCCATATTATGACCGTATATGACTGTGTTATGATCTGAAAAGTCTCCGACGTTTCTGTAATCGGCAAATATCGCTCCTGAATTAAGTTTGGAACCTGTTATCGAGTGATCGAGATAATAGTCGTTATTATTTGTATGAACTATCGGATAATCCACGTGCGTGTCGGGGATAGTTATCCAGCCTATAACGTCGGGATTGGTTTCTTTAAGAACCGCGAATTTTGCTCTCAAAAGGACTATGGTTGCGGAAAGATCTCCGTCAGATGATCCCGTGTCCGGCGCTTCGGGAATGGTGGGCGTACCGTAGGGTGACGTGGTGCTTCCATGAGAGTTTTTATCTGATTTTGAAACAGCGAAATCACTTCCGAGCAGGGTTTCAAGCTCACCCCACTTTTCGGACATATTTCCGTAAAGCTCGTCTGATTCCTTGTATCCTCTAAGGCTTGATGTTACCTGCGAAAGACAGTATATCATTACCGAAACAAGGATAAGAAGTACAGTGCTCTTTATAACAAAGGAAGAAATAGGAGGATATTTTCTAGGGAGCTTCGGTGCTATCGAGCTTGTTGAAAGCGAGTTTAATGAATCCAGAAAAACATCTTTTTCTTCGTTCTTCTCGTTTTTCAAAAAAATTCCTCCTTTCATATCATCTAAGCGTTTCTGAATATTATTATATGAATTTTTGTTTCTGTCTTCAATCCGAATTTATTACATAAGTGTAAATTTCACTTAAAAAGTCAAAGAATTATTTGACTTCTTTGGAAAGAAGCTTTTTAAGATATAGACCTGTGTAAGAGCTCTGACACTCTGCGACTTCTTCGGGCGTTCCGGTTGCTACGACCGTACCGCCTCTGTCACCTCCTTCGGGACCGAGGTCGATGATATAGTCTGCGGTCTTTATCATATCGAGATTGTGCTCTATAACGACCACAGTGTTGCCCGCGTCGGTAAGACGGTTGAGCATAGATATCAGATTTTTAACGTCGGCGGTATGAAGTCCTGTCGTCGGCTCGTCCAGAATATATATCGTTTTGCCCGTACTGCGCCTCGACAGCTCGTCCGCGAGCTTGACTCTCTGCGCCTCTCCGCCGGAAAGTGTGGTAGATGACTGACCTATCTTGATATAACCGAGACCTACGTCGTAAAGTGTGCGGAGTTTGCGGTAGAGCTTAGGATAGCTCTCGAAGAAATACATTCCTTCCTCGACCGTCATATCAAGCACGTCGGCAATACTCTTGCCCTTATATTTGACTTCAAGCGTTTCACGGTTGTAACGCTTGCCGTGACATTCCTCGCATACGACGTAAACGTCGGGAAGAAAGTGCATCTCGATACATTTTACCCCGTCGCCCTCGCATTTTTCACAGCGTCCACCCTTGAGGTTGAAGGAGAAGCGATTTGGCTTGTAGCCTCTTTGCTTTGCTTCTGGCAGAGAAGCGAAAAGCTCGCGGATATCGGTGAAAAGTCCAACGTAGGTCGCAGGGTTTGATCGAGGAGTTCTACCTATCGGGCTCTGGTCGATAGAAATGACCTTGTCGAGCGCCTCTACACCCTCAATAGAGTCGTGCTTGCCGGGAGCGGTGTAAGCTCGGTTCAAGGTGCTTGCGAGAGATTCTTTGAGTATCGAGTTTATAAGCGAGCTCTTTCCGCTGCCCGAAACTCCGGTAACACATACCATTTTTCCGAGCGGAATAGTTACGTCTATATTTTTGAGGTTGTTCTCACGTGCGCCTTTTATAGTGATGAACATGCCGTTGCCTGCGCGTCTTGTTTCGGGAATTTCGATCTTTTGTCTGCCCGAAAGATACGCGCCTGTAATCGATTCCTCGCAGTTTTTTATGTCCTGGGGCGTTCCGCTTGCAACGACATATCCGCCGTGAATTCCCGCGCCCGGTCCAATATCTACGATGAAGTCGGCGTTTTCCATAGTTTCCTCGTCGTGCTCGACAACGATGACGGTATTTCCGACGTCTCGCAGATTTTTGAGAGTGTCGATAAGCTTCGAATTATCTCGCTGATGTAGACCGATCGAAGGCTCGTCAAGGACGTACATGACTCCGACAAGCGAGCTTCCTATCTGCGTGGCAAGACGGATCCTCTGAGCCTCACCGCCAGAAAGTGTGCCCGACGAGCGCGAGAGCGTCAGATAGTCAAGTCCGACAGATACGAGGAATGAAAGACGTGCGGAGATCTCTTTGATTATCTCTTTCGAGATTATCTTTTCGGTTTCGTCAAACTCTATGTTTTTGACGAATTCGAGTTCCTGTACGATAGGCATAGAGCAGAATTCAAATATATTCTTTCCGCCGACCGTAACCCCGTTTATCTCGTCGTTCAGACGCGAACCGCCGCATTTTTCGCATACGATGTCCTCAGTGAACTCACCGTAATATTCAGAGCCCCACTGACGTATGCGGTTTTCAAGCATAGGGATAAGTCCGTCGAAGGTAATGGTCTGATGCGAAACTCGCTTGTCAAAGACTCTGCGCACCGAGTAGAGATTGTCGTTGTCACCGTACAGCAGGACTTTCATCGCCTCCTCGGAATATTTGTAAAGCGGAGTGTCGAGAGTAAAGCCGTGCTTTGCGCCGACTGCGGCAAAAAGAGGTCCGTTCCACGAATCGTCATCGAGACTCTTGAAGCCATTGACCATAATTCCGCCCTGACGGAGTGACAGGTTCTTGTTCGGCATTATTTTGGCTTGGCTTATGACCGTTTTTACACCAAGTCCCGAACATTCGGGACAGGCTCCGAGCGGATTGTTAAAGGAAAACATACGGGGCTCAAGCTCACTGAACGAAATTCCGTGCTCCTCGCAGGCGTAGTTCAGAGAGAACGAGAGTATCTTATTCCCATCGGAGGGAAGGAGTATTTCAAGTTTTCCACCTGCGAGATTAAGAGCGGTTTCAACAGAGTCTGCAAGACGGCTGCGTATATCAGGACGGATAACAAGACGGTCGATGACAACCTCAATCGAGTGCATCTTGTTCTTGTCAAGGATAATGTCCTCAGAAAGATCGCGTATCTCTCCGTTCACACGCGCACGGACGTAACCGAGCTTTTTGGCGTCGTCAAGAAGCTTTACGTGCGTACCCTTTTTTCTTTTGATCATAGGAGCAAGTACCATAACCTTCGTTTCCTCGGGCATTGAAGATATGCGATCCAGAATTCCGTCAAGCGTTTGCTTTCTTATCTCCTTGTTGCAAACAGGGCAGTGTGGAATACCCACTCTCGAATAAAGCAGACGGAGATAATCGTATATTTCGGTTACGGTACCGACAGTCGAACGTGGGTTTTTGGAGGTGGTCTTTTGGTCTATTGAGATAGACGGAGAAAGTCCTTCGATAAGATCCACGTCGGGCTTGTCTATCTGTCCGAGAAACTGACGCGCGTACGACGAGAGCGACTCGACGAATTTGCGGTGACCTTCTGCATATAGCGTGTCAAATGCAAGCGAGGATTTCCCCGAGCCCGAAAGCCCGGTGAAAACGACGAGCTTATCTCTCGGTATATCAAGTGAGACGTCTTTGAGATTGTTCTCTCGCGCTCCTCTTATAACTATTTTTTTGCTATCCATAATATTATCCTTTCACTTACTGCTTTTCAAACGCTCTTATGCGATCTCTGTAAACGGCAGCCGCTTCGAAATCGAGCCTTGCCGCCGCCTCTCGCATAAGCTTTTCGAGTTCGGGCAGAGAAAGCTTTTCTCCGATTTCGTGACGCGAGCGTTTCTTGTCGGCAGAGCGCTTCATCTGCGATTTTCCTTCTCCGAAGTCTATGAGCTCACGTATATCCTTTTTGATCGTTTTCGGCGTTATGCCGTGAGCTTTGTTGTAAGCGTCCTGCTTTTCGCGGCGGCGCTTTGTTTCGTCGATGGCAACGCGCATTGATCTTGTTATCTTGTCGGCGTACATTATTACCTTGCCGTCTGCATTTCGCGCGGCACGTCCTATAGTCTGAATCAGCGAGGTTTCTCCGCGAAGGAAGCCCTCCTTGTCGGCGTCGAGTATGGCGACGAGCGATACCTCGGGAATGTCAAGTCCCTCACGGAGCAGGTTTACTCCGACGAGCACGTCGAAAACTCCGAGTCGCAGATCGCGTATTATTTCAGTACGCTCGACCGTGTCGATATTGTGGTGAATGTATTTTACCTTGATAAGGTTCATTGTAAAATATTCGGTCAGATCCTCCGCCATTTTCTTTGTCAAAGTGGTGACGAGCACTCTTTCACCTTTTTCGGCGCGCAGGCGTATCTCGCCCATAAGATCGTCAATCTGACCTTCGGCAGGACGGACCTCGACTATCGGATCAAGAAGTCCGGTCGGGCGCACGAGCTGCTCAACTATTTGCTCAGAGCCATCTTTTTCGTAGTCCGCAGGAGTTGCCGAAACGTATATTACCTGATTTAATTTGTCCGCAAATTCGTCGAATCGCAGAGGACGGTTGTCGTATGCCGATGGCAGTCGGAAGCCATATTCGACGAGATTCGTCTTTCGTGCACGATCTCCCCCGCTCATACCGTGTATCTGCGGTATAGAAACGTGGGATTCGTCTATGAACATAAGAAAATCGTCAGGAAAATAATCGAGCAGGGTATAAGGAGTCGAACCGGGTTCTCTGCCTGCAAAGATGCGCGAATAGTTCTCAATTCCCGAACAGAAGCCAACCTCGCGAAGCATTTCGAGATCATATCTCGTGCGCTCCTCTATTCGCTGTGCTTCGAGAAGCTTGTTCTGCGACTTGAAGAACTCAACTCGCTCTTCCATCTCGATCTCGATCTGTTTCAGAGCCTTTTCTCTGGTCGAGTCGGATACCGCGTAGTGCGTTGCGGGATAGACCGTTGTATATGTGATCGTTCTTATAAGCTCGCCAGTCAGAGTGTTTATCTCACTGATTCGATCGATCTCGTCTCCGAAAAACTCGACTCTTACCGCCTTTTTGTCACTTGCGGCAGGCAGGACCTCGACCGTATCTCCGCGTACTCGGAATTTGTCACGTTCGAGCGAGATGTCGTTTCTCTCGTAGTTCATGGAGACAAGTGAGGATATAAGCTCCTCGCGCGTCATCTGTGCGCCCACTCTGAGCGAGATCATCTGCGAGAGATATTCTCTCGGATCACCGAGCGAGTAGATGCAAGAAACGCTGGCTACGATTATGACATCGCGCCTCTCGAAAAGGGAAGTGGTCGCGCTGTGGCGAAGACGGTCTATCTCGTCATTGACCGCACTGTCCTTTTCGATGTAAACGTCTTTGCCCGGAATATACGCTTCGGGTTGATAATAGTCGTAGTATGATACGAAAAACTCTACCGCGTTTTCGGGGAAGAATTCGCGAAACTCACTGCAAAGCTGCGCGGCGAGAGTTTTGTTGTGAGAAAGGATAAGCGTGGGTCTATTGACCTTTGCGATAATATTCGCCATAGTAAAGGTCTTTCCCGAGCCTGTGACGCCGAGCAGGGTCTGCTTTTTCATACCTGCATTTATCCCTGCACTCAGAAGCTCGATGGCTTCGGGTTGATCGCCCGTCGGCTTGTACGGTGAAACGAGCTTGAATTTACCGTCTGTCATAGTTTCTACTTCCTTTCTCACCTAATTTGAATGTGAAATCGTTGAATCATATTCATATTATTATAACACATATGTCTGAAAAAATAAAGAGTCTAACTCAATAATTTTATCAAAATAATGACAATCGTATTCCTTGTTGACATTTATGTAGAGGTATGGTAAAATTAGTTCAAACAGATTATCGAAAGGAGATCGTATTATGGGAAGAATGCTCGGCGCGTTCGATTCGGATGAGCTTGACAGACCCGATCTTAATAAATGCCCCGATTGCGGATGTTATTTCGTTCAGGATGACTGTCCTCTGTGCGGTAAAAGATGCCCTGAGGAGATGCGCGCGGGAAACCGAAAGACAGTTAAAAAAGCAAGGAAAAGTAAGGGGAATTCTTCGAGCAGAGTGACCTTTGTGGAGTGGTATCATAGCTGGTGGTTTATACTACTTATGATGTTCTTTATGCCGATCTTAGGTATAATTCTTGTTATCACCAGTCCTCATAAGAAATCTATAAAAGCAGCTTTGGTGGCAGCGTGTGTGCTACTTCCCGTTATACCCAGTCTTCTTTTCGGCGTCGGAGAATATCTCACAATTTTTTTTAACAAGCCTGTAGATACCTCGTTAAGCAAACAGGAATATATCGGGTCATGTGAAAATATTGACGTCGAAACCTTTTACCGAAATGCGGATGAATATACAGATGAATTTTTGACAATGGAGCTGACGGTTAAGGAAAATTTCACAGACGCCGATGCGCACAGAAGTGATAAATATACTACCTATTATGTCTGTACCGACATTGAGGGTAAGAATATTGAAATAATCATTCGTGACTGTTCTCGGGACGGTTCGCAGAATTTTATCGTTGGAGATATGATAAGAGTCTACGGCGAGGGAGCAGGTAACTACGAGGTGTACGACGGGAATTATAATCTCAGAAGCGCGCCTGCGATATTCGTGGCTTACGCATCGATTATTGGATAAAACTTGGATAAATAACCGATAAACAAACCCGTACCGTTTCGGCGGTACGGGTTAATATTTTGTTATCTCAGTCTATCATTTCAAGAATTATTTTTGCCGCAGTTTCTCTTGTAAGTTCGCCCGACGGAAGTTCGAAAACGTTCAGAGCTTTTCCGTAAATATCCGAGGCTATTTCAACTGCCTTTGCCGATGTCATTATCTCATCTGCGGACACTTCAACGTCTGAGATGTTCTCAAACGCCGAGACGATATCTCTATCACTTTCGGGTAGATAAACACCTGCGGCAGACATCGCCATCGTGATAAATTCACTGTAAGAGACCGATGCTTTCGGCTCGAAATAATTATATTTTCCTACCGAGCGTCCGATAAAAATTCCTTTTTCTGCAAGAAGGAGCGCACTGTGTTCGAAATCTGCGGAAATATCAACATAGTTGACACTTGGGGATTTTTTTATTTTTACGGTTACATCGGTCACCTGCGAGGCGTTTCCATAGCAGTCGGTGGCAACGTAAGAGAAGGAATCTTCAGAGGGTGCGTTTTCATCAGCCGTGTACACGAACTCGCCACTGGACGGATCTTTGAGACTGAGAGTTCCGCTTTGCGGTCGTGAGATTATCGTAAACGTCATTTTGTCTCCATCAGGGTCGTCGGCGGAGAGAAAGTCGTTAAGCTGAACTCCTGCGTATGCCGAGAGCGTGCTAACCGATGCGCTGGGCGCAAAATTCAGTGTGTCGGTGAACTTTATAGAGCAGCTTACCACTCGCGGCTGACCGGAAGAAATACAGCCGAAAACGAAGGAAGCATCGTTTACTCGTTCGCTTTGGGGAACGAAGGTGAGCTTTGACAACTTGCTTCTCGGAATTATCTGATTTGCAAGGACGGGAACCTTTCCGAGCAGAAGCTTGCCGTCGCCCTCGTCGGGAAGAACGAGAACCGTTATGCTCGAAAGACGGGATATGCCCACAACGTCCTCAAATTCGCTCGCTGTAAAGGATACCGCAGAGTTTTTCATACCGTTCTTGGTAAAAACAGTATTCTGTGAAAGCTTGTCTATTGCTGGAGACAGGCTTTCCTTTGCGTATGCACCCGAAGAAATTATAAACGGACATAAAATAAGTGAAAGAAGTGTCAAGGTGGTCAGGATTTTGAAAAAACGGGATCTTTTCATTTGGACGAATATTCCTTTCTTTTTTGTTTCGCAGTAAGTATTTGCATAATATGCTCAAAATATTCCCACATCCTACGCAAAAAGTAAAAAAATGCAAAAATATGAAAAAAGACTTGTAATCGGAGCGAAAGCGTGATATAATAACTATGATTTTTATATTATATCATTTAAGCTAAAAACGGAGGTTCAACATTATGCTTAACATCAGATACGAGTTCACAACTGCAAAAAAAGAGAAGCCCGATTACAACAATCTCGGCTTCGGTAAATTCTTCACAGACCATATGTTTTTGATGGATTATACCACCGAAAAGGGTTGGCACGATCCCAGAGTGGTACCCTTCCAGAATCTTTCGCTCTCGCCTGCGACCGCAGTTTTGCACTATGCACAGGAAATGTTCGAAGGACTTAAAGCGTATAAGACTGCAGACGGCAGAATACAGCTTTTCAGACCGCAGAAGAATATCGAAAGATTTAACAATACCAACAGACGTATGTGCATTCCCGAGATAGATCCCGATGATGTACTTCAAGCCATCAAGGCTGTCGTAAAGACGGACGCAGACTGGATTCCTGAGGAAGAGGGTAAGTCGCTTTACATCAGACCATTCATAATCGCGACCGATCCTATGCTCGGAGTACATCCCTCACAAAGTTATCTTTTCTGCATTATTCTTTCTCCTGTCGGCGCATACTATGCAAGCGGAATAAACCCCGTAAAGATCTACGTTGAACCAGAATACGTCCGCGCAGTAAAGGGCGGAACAGGATTTGCAAAGGTCGGCGGAAACTACGCCGCTTCTCTTAAAGGACAAGAGGTTGCCGAAAAGCTCGGTTACGCTCAGGTTCTCTGGCTTGACGGTATTCACCATAAGTACGTTGACGAGGTTGGCGCCATGAACGTGTTCTTTGTTATCGACGGCGAGATCATTACTCCTACTCTCGAAAATGGCAATATCCTTCCCGGCGTTACTCGCGACTCCGCTATCGCGCTTCTAAGAAGTTGGGGATATAAAGTCAGCGAGAGACTTCTCTCAATCGACGAGATCCGCGATGCCGCAAAGAACGGCAAGCTTGAAGAGGCGTTCGGCACGGGTACTGCGGCAGTTATCTCTCCTATCGGCGAGCTTAACGAGGCAGGCAATATAATGATAATCAACGAAGGTAAGATAGGGACTATCTCCCAGCGTCTCTACGACAATCTCACGGGTATTCAGTGGGGTAAGGTCGAGGACACTATGGGCTGGACGGTCACTGTTGACTGAAAATGAGATTTGATATCGGTTGGGAGCTCTGCGGACTGAGCGTTCGAGAGCTTCTTACCGCGCATCTTGAGCTCTCTCGCAGAGCTATCTGTGCCCTGAAAAATAACGAGAGGGGAATAGTTTTAAACGGAAACCGAGTTACCGTGAGGGCGACTCTTTCTGATGGCGACGTTTTGGAGCTTGCGCTTGAAGAAAACGATAGAGAGCGCGAGAAGATAATTCCCGTAAATATCCCGATAGATGTGCTTTATGAGGACGAGGCTATTACGGTCGTTAATAAGCCGCCTTTTATGCCGACGATAATTTCTCACGGTCACTACGAGGATACGCTTGCAAACGCGCTCGCGTACAGATACCGCGACAGAGATTTCGTTATGCGCGCGGTAAACCGTCTTGACAGAGATACTAGTGGTATATGTCTTATTGCAAACAGCCGTCGAAGCGCACATATACTTGGTGGGCAGATGAAGAACCGTCAGATGGAGAAAAAATATCTCGCTATTCTTGACGGAGCTCTCGAAAACGATTTTTCGGAAAAGACTATAAAAAGCAGAATAAAACGCAAAGAGGGAAGCACTATACTTCGTGAGGTCACGTGTGACGAGAACGCTCTGTACGCTGAGACGGCGTACCGCCTTTTGGCGCACGGTCAAAAATACAGTGCGGTGATCGCTGAGCCGAAAACCGGCAGAACGCATCAGCTCCGCGTACATTTTTCCTGTATCGGATATCCGATAGTCGGGGATAATATGTACGGTAAGGTGAGCGATGTGATATCGCGTCAGGCACTTCACGCCTTTGAGCTTACCTTTGCGCACCCTTATACGAAAGAGAAAATGACCTTTCGCGCACCTGTTTCACAAGATATACTCGGTGTAGCAGAACAGGATAATATAGACCTTTCAGTTCTTTAACTAACCCCACGAAAGAGGATCTTAGATGCCTGATAACAAGACGAGCGAAAACAGAATAATAAGCGTTTTAAAGGCCATACCCAAGACCTGCCTTGTGCTCTTTGCGTTTGGTTTTCTTGCGCTTATCGTTCATATAATTTCGATAATATCTCTTGATTTTGCCGATTTTGTCACAAGGTATGTTGGCGGCAGTGTGAGATTTGTACTTGCTAAGCTTACGGGCTGGATACCCTTTTCGCTTGCTGAAATGATACTTGTTTCGCTTCCGGTGATACTTGCCATTTTGGTAGTAATGGGAGTAAAAGCGGTTAGATCGGACAAAAAGCACGCTTATCTTAAATACATCTGCATACTTCTTGCGATAATCACTACATTTTATTCGCTCTTCGTTTTTACTCTCAGTGCGGCGTATCAAGGAAGAACTCTTTACGAAAAGCTCGGAATAGAGAAGCCGAAATATGAAGATCCTGCTGATCTTATCGCACTCTGCGAGTATCTAAGAGATAGCGCAAAAGAATGCGCAAAGGACATAAAGTTTAATGAAAAAAACGGATCTGTTATGCCTTATTCGCGAGGGGAGCTTAATGATTTGTTAAACGAAGCTTGCATAAAAGCATCAGAAAAATACGCTTTTATAGCTCCTCTCAGATCGCATTTCAAGGATGTAATTTTGAGCGTTCCGATGACCTATACGCACATTTCAGGCGTATATACCTACTACACGGGAGAGGCGAATATCAATACGAATTTTCCCGATTATACTATTCCTTATACCGCAGCACACGAGATGGCACATCAGAGAGGAATAGCACGTGAGGAGGAAGCAAATTTCGTTGCTTATCTTATTTGTATGGAAAGCGATGATAATTATGTCAGATACAGCGCTTATATAAATCTGCTCGAATACGTCCAGTCGGCGCTTTCGAAGGCGGATAAAGCTGCATACCGAGATTTTTACCGCACGCTTGGAGACGATATCATAACCGAGTATCGCGCGTATGATAATTTTTTTGATAATTACCGCAAAAACATCGCGGCGGATGTGAGCGGAGCAATAAACAACGCATATCTTCAATCGCAGGGTCAGTCGGCAGGAACGATGAGTTATTCGTTTGTAGTCGGACTTGCGATCGCGTATATTGACTATTAACATTGCTTTAAAATGTCATAAGGAAAGTATAAAGCATATTATAACAGTAAGTTTAAAGACTGCCAAAAGGATGGTCATAGAAATGGAAAAGTTAGTTATTAACGGCGGAAAGCCGCTAAACGGCGAAATTGAAATAGGCGGAATGAAAAACGGAGCGCTTCCGATAATTTTTGCATCCCTTCTCGTTACTAAGGGGGTTTCGGTGCTTGAAAATCTCCCCGCCGTAAAGGATATAGATTTGTCTCTCGAAATAATAGAAAGCCTTGGCGCAAAGGTAGAGAGACCCGACAAGCATACGGCTGTAATTGATGCTACAAATGTCGTCGTCAAAGAGCCGCCTGCGGTATTGGTGCGCAAAATGAGAGCTTCGTATTATCTTCTCGGAGCGGAGCTCGGAAGATTTGGTGAGGCGGTAGTACAGTATCCGGGAGGATGCGATTTCGGAGGACGTCCGATAGACAGACATATAAAGGGATTTGAGTCTCTCGGCGCGACGGTTACTGAGACCTTTTCTGAAAGCGGTAAATGTGTAAGAGCAAAGACCGAAAACGGAGTTGTAGGAGCAAATGTGTTCTTTGACGATATTTCGGTAGGAGCTACGATAAACGTAATGCTTGCGGCAGTAAGCGCAAGCGGAGTTACAGTTATAGAAAACGCGGCACGTGAGCCTCATATAGTTGACCTTGCCAACTTCCTCAATACCTGCGGAGCTAAGGTCATAGGAGCAGGTACGGCGACAATAAAGATAACCGGCGTTGATAAGAGCGAGCTGCACGGATCTACATACGCGGTTGTTCCCGATATGATAGAAGCCGGCACCTATATGGTGGCGGCGGCAGCAACCCGCGGTAAGGTCCTTATCAAAAATATTATTCCCAAACACCTTGAAGCAACCTCTGCAAAGCTTGAAGAAATGGGGGTAAAAATAGTTGAAAATGACGACAGTATCGAGGTTAGCGTACCCAATGATCTTAAAGCCACGAATATGAAGACTCTGCCGTATCCGGGAGTGCCTACCGATATGCAGCCTCAGTTCTGTGTTCTTATGTGCGTGGCGAACGGTACGAGTAAGCTTGTAGAGGGCGTTTTCGATAACAGATTTCAGTACGTTGATCAGCTAAGACATATGGGTGCAGATATAGAGGTCAACGTACGTGTTGCCACCGTAAAAGGCGGATCGCCTCTTTACGGAGCGGCAGTGAGTGCGCTTGATCTGCGTGCGGGTGCGGCTATGGTTATCGCCGGACTTTGCGCTAACGGAAAGACCGAGATAGAAAACATAGCTTATATCAATCGCGGATATGAGGATATAGTCGAAAAGCTCAGAGCCGTGGGAGCGGATATTACGCTTGTCAACACGAAAGACTGAAAATCGGGAGGAAACTCCCGATTTTTTAAACAAAAAGTATTTATATGATTTTAATTAAAGTTTTTTGGAAAGCCTAAAAAGTTTTACAAGAAAGGATGTATCTGTAAAATGAGAGTGCTTACGATAAATGCTAACGATGCGGGACAGCGACTCGATAAGTTTTTGTCAAAAGCTTTGCCGTCTATGCCGACATCGCTTATGTATAAGCTCGTGCGTACTAAGAAGATAAAGGTCAATAGAAAACGCACCGAACATACATATTTTCTCTGTGAAGGCGACACAGTCGAGCTATTTATAAAAGAAGAATTTTTCGATGTGCCGGGCGATACCGATGCGCTAAAACTCACTCCGCATATCGATATAGTATATGAAGACGAAAATGTCCTGCTCTGCGATAAAAGGTCGGGTATGATAGTCCATTCGGACGATAAGGAAATCACGAATACGCTCATCGCCCATATCAGTGCTTATCTCTACCAAAAGGGCGAGTACGATCCCGCAAAGGAGAATTCCTTTGCACCCGCGCTGTGCAACAGAATAGATCGCAATACGGGTGGAATAGTTATCGCAGCAAAGAACGCACAGACCCTTCGTATTATGAATGAAAAGATCAAAAACCGTGAGATCAAAAAGAAATATCTTGCCGCAGTTCACGGTATCTTTGATAAAAAGCAAGGTGTACTCAGCGGTTATCTTGTTAAGGATAAAAAGACAAATACCGTGACGGTGTTCAAAAACCAGATCAAAAGCGGCAATGCTAAAAAGATCGTCACGGGATACCGTGTGATCGCCGAAAAGAACGGTCTTTCGCTCCTCGAGGTCGATCTTGTTACAGGAAGAACGCATCAGATAAGGGCGCATATGGCATCTGTCGGACATCCTCTGCTCGGTGACGGAAAATACGGCGTAAACCGCGAGGATAAAAAAATCGGATATAAATTTCAGGCACTCTATTCGTATAGCCTCGAATTCTGCTTTGAGGGTGATTCGGGTATACTCTCTTATCTAAATGAAAGGAAATTTGAAATAAGTGAAGATAAGATCTGGTTTTGTAAAGAATTTAAATAATCTTTTCACAAAAAAATCATTTCTTGTGTCGATGTTGTTTCTCTCGGCGGCAGTTACCGCGCTTACCCTGATATTGGAGATAATGTCGGTGCTCGTTTTTGTGTCTCTCGTTCCACTGATCCTTGCCCTTGTCAGAAGATGCGAGGAGGGTAAAACGGCCTTTTCGAGCTATGGGATCTGCTTTCTCTGGTCGCTTTGTTTCTACATAATAATATATCATTGGTTCTGGTATCTCTGGCCTATGGATTTTCTCGGTGTTGAAAAGCCCATGGCTCTCCTTATCACGCTTTTTTGTTGGATAGGACTTTCAACCTTGCAGGCGATCGGAACGGCATTTGTCGGACCTCTTTTTTGCCTTGCCTATAAAAAGGGCGGACTTAAAATGACTGCCTTTATATTTGCCGCCGCGTGGACTGTCCTTGAGTACGCTCAGTCGCTTACTTGGATGGGAGTGCCTTGGGCAAGACTTGCGCTTTCTCAGACTGCATTTCCTGCGGCTATCCAGACCGCATCACTTTTCGGTTCGCTTTTTATAGGATTTATAATCGCTCTTGCCAACGGATTTTTTGCCGTTGCTGTCAGGTGTTTTGTTGGCAAAGGAAATGGATCGAAGATCTCGCTTCGCTTTGTCGCGCTTGCTCTAGCTGTTATAATTTTAAACCTTGGATACGGTTTTGCCGCGATCGGACTGCATAACGAAACGGTTGGGGAGAGCGTTAAAGTTACGGTTGTGCAGGGTAATATCGCATCGGGGGATAAATGGGCAGATAACTCAAATATAAACTCGATAAAGGTGTACGAGGAGCTTACTCTGAAAGCGGACGGGGAGGAGCACGCAGATATAGTTGTGTGGCCTGAAACCATACTTACCACTTATGCAAAAGATAGCCCGATGTATCGAAACCGTCTCGTAAATCTGGCCAAGGACACAGGATCTGTAATCTTCGTCGGAGCACTCGATGAGACCGAAAATCCCGATGGAATGATGCAAGATCATAACGCCGTAATAGCCTTTTTCCCCGATGGAACGGTAGAAGAAGGTTCTTATAAAAAGCAGCATCTTGTACCGTTTGGTGAATATATGCCTATGCGCAGTATTCTCGAAACATTTTTGCCTTTTATGAATGAGCTGAATATGCTTGAAGACGATCTTGCGGCGGGTGCTTCCAGCGAGATACTTGATACGGCTTACGGGAAAATAGGACGGCTTATCTGCTTTGATTCGATATATCCCGACCTTGCTCGTCAAAGCGCTTCCGATGGCGCGGAGTATATACTTCTTTCGACCAACGATTCGTGGTACAGAGATAGCGCGTCGGCGTATCAGCATAACGCTCACGCAGTACTCAGAGCAGTCGAAAACAGACGGTATATAGCAAGAGCGGCAAGTACGGGAATATCCGCGGTAATCACCTCAGAGGGAAGGATTGTCGAGACTATCTCGCCGCTAATGCAAGGATATATCACGGAAGATTTGTTTATGAATACACAGCGTACCATCTATTCTTGGGTGGGTGATATTATTGTTGTGCCTTGCATAGGTCTCATCGCCTCTCTTGCGATAAGCGGCTTTGTACCGCGTTTAAAAAGGCTTTTAAGTAAAGAAAATTAACACAAATCACCAGTGAATTAAGAAAATTCGAATAGTATTAATATATATTTTTAAAAACTTGTAACTTTAATGTTAACGCTCGGAGTATATTGCGGTTATATGATCTGTTTTGTTATAAAAAACTGCGTAAAAATGTGAAAAATGCCATAAAAAAGCGGTTTGTTGATAATAATGAACAAAAAAGTGGCATCAAATTTGTGTGTTTTGGAAACAGAAAGAGAGTTGACAAATTGAACTTAAAATGATACAATATAGTAACAAAATAATAAATTTGGAGGATTCCATATGAAAAAACGCATTTTGGCACTCATTATGTCCATGTTGCTCATTGCATGTACGCTTCTTACGTTTGCTTCGTGTAAGGATGACAGTAATGATGACAACGGACCGTCGGATGTTAAGATTCCTTGGCTCGACAAACTCGGCGACCACGATCTTGGCGGCTATACGGTTAAGTTCGCAGTTGCAGAAGCGGGTGAGAACGACGGTTTCAACGAGCGTTCGATAGTAGCAAGCGCTGATACCGGTGACCGTGTTGACGGAAGAATATCCGCACGTAACAAGAATATCGAGAACAGATTCAATTGCAAGATCGAGCTCACTTACGTTAATAACGAAAACCTTGCAGATACCACCGTTAAGGATGTTCTTCTCGGAGAAGGTGATGACTACGACGTACTTGCAGCACGTCAGTACGATGATGTTGTACTTTGCAGTCAGGGACTTATTCTTGATATCAAAGCAGACGAAACCGCAAGCAAATACATCGATTATTCACAGCCTTACTGGGCAGAGGATTATATCAAGGGTATGACCTACAATAACCAGTTGTACTGGCTTACAGGTGACCTTAACCTCAGATACACCGGTGGCTTCTATGCTACATTTGTGAATGCTACTATTTATAACCAGTATCTCAGCTCCTATGGTGATATTCACGATATCGTAAGAAACAAGGAGTGGACCGTTGATAAGCTCCAGGAAATGTCGGATACCGCTGCAAGAATTACCGAAGGCTCGAAGCCTGGAAGCCTCAACGATACTGATATCGTCGGTGTAGCATTCCCGATTCACGACAACACCAACGGTCTCGCGGTATCTAGCGGAGTTAAATTCTCGAAGACCAACAAAGACGGTTCGATTACCTTTACCTTTAACTCATCAAATACCACTCTCAAAACCTTCTATAAAGAATATATGGAGCTCATTAACTCAAAGGGTTGTATGAACTACTACGATGCAAAAAATGGTGGCGGATACCCAACCGCTTTTGATGACTTTGCATCAGATAAAGCTCTCTTTGTGTTCGGACGTCTTAACCAGGCTGAGCTCTACCTCCGTAACACCAAGGAAGGTTCGTTTTACATCATTCCTAACCCGATGCTTAACGATACTCAGAAGGAAAAGGGATATATTTCCAGTCTCCACGATGCCATCAGCATTTACGGAATCAACCCCTATTCCGCGAACATAAAGGCGACTGCGATAGTTCTTGAAGCAATGGCAGGTGAGTCCTACCGTTCGGTAAGACCTGAATACTATGATAAGGCTCTCGGTAACAAGTACACTAGAGATGAGTCTACCAAGGAAATGATCAACCTCATTAGCGAAGGTTCGTATTCTGACTTTGCTCTCGTCTGGTGCTTTACCACATACTTCAACAATGATGAGGGTGGACTCGGCCTTTTCCTTAGAAAAAATATGAGAACGGGTGTTGCTGATATTACTACCAGCCTCAAAATGCAGGGAGAAAGATGGAACAAAACTGCAATGAAGAAGATTGCAGAGGAATTTGCAAAGATCGGCAAATAAGACAAAATCTAACATAAAAGGCCCGACTTTCAGTCGGGTCTTTTCTTTTGTTCTTTCAAAACGCCGGTGTAATCAAACGGAGGGATAAAACTTTTGACTGCCGTACCGCGGCTTTGAATAAATGCATTCGCTATTCCGATCTGTGCAGCGAAATTTACAACCTTGTAATACTCATATGTAGTTAATCTTCGGCCAAGGTCTTTCAGATCGCCTACCCTTTCGTTTGGAGTATACTGGTTCATTATGCTTATGTAAATATCGTGTCCGAAGGTATCAAAAAGATATTTTATTATCTTTATTGAATCATCGGTGTGTGATGGTAGCACAAGATGCCGCACTATTATTCCCGAACGCATCATACCGTTCCCGTCAAACACAGGCTTACCTGCAATAGAAAACATAGTATCAAGAGCTTTTTTTGCTATATCAAAATAATCTGGGGCGTGTGAAAAACTTCGTGAAAGCTCAGAGGAAAAGTATTTAAGATCGGGCAGAAAAATATCTATTTTACCGCGTAGCATTTCGAGTGTTTCAGGATTTTCATACCCGCTTGAATTCCACACAAAAGGAAGAGAAAAACCATTTAATTTAGCTTTGTCAATAGCACAAATTATCTGAGATGTAAAATGAGTGGGTGTTACCAGATTTATGTTGTTTGCGCCTTTTTCGGCAAGTTCAAAGAAGATCTCAACAAGACGATCTTCGGATATTTCAAGACCTGCATGTGAAAGTGCTATTTCGGAATTTTGGCAATATACACAGCGCAGTTGACACTCTGTAAAAAAGATCGTTCCCGAGCCAGATTTGCCCGAAATACAGGGTTCTTCCCACATATGAAGAGATGCACGGCATATTCTTATTTTGTCGCTCTCGCCACAAAATCCACGTGTGATGTGTCGGTTAGCTTTGCATAAGCGCGGACACAAGGTACAACGGCTAAGTAAATCACCCATAACATCTCCTCCTTGTAATAAAAATAAAAAGCCGTTTTTTCAAACGGCTTTTTATGCTCCATCGGAGATTCGAACTCCGGACACCTTGATTAAAAGTCAAGTGCTCTACCGTCTGAGCTAATGGGGCATAAGGCGCAAACTTAACGCGCCTAATAATAGTAGCATAAAAACTTGCCTTTGTCAAGTCTTTTTTTAAAAAAAATGAAAATATCGCAAAATTATGTCTTTTTAACCGTACTACATCTCGTCTTTTTTGAAAACTATATTTTCGTTTTCAACTAAAACGTAAAGGGTTTCCATAGGTGATATATTCTGGGACAGTAAAAAAACAGATATAGGATCCTCTATAAAGGACGTTATATTTTTACGTATTTCTCTCGCACCCGAATTTTTGTTGCATTTTCTTGCAATAAATGAGGCGATCTCTGCGGAAAATTCGACTTTTATTTTGGAACGATATAATCTTTCCTTTAAAGAGTTCAGGATTTTTTTACTGATACTGACTATAGAATTATACGAAAGGGTATTGAATAGGATTATTTCATCGGGTCGGCTTAAAAATTCGGGAGAAAAAAACTCTCTGAGTTTTTCATAAATACGGTCTTTTTCTTTATCGTCACTTTGTAAGAATCCAAGAGAATACGAAGTGGCAGATATATCGGCACCGATATTTGATGTCATTATTATTATTGTACTGCGGAAATTTATTCTACGTCCGTGCGCATCACTTAATTCGCCCTCCTCCATAATTTGAAGTAGTAGTTCAAAAATGTCGCGGTGCGCCTTTTCTATCTCGTCAAAAAGAATGATTTGATGCGGATTTCTTCTTACCTTTTCGGTAAGCTGACCGCCGTCATCATAACCGATATAACCGGGCGGAGATCCTATAAGACGCGAGAGGCTGTGCGGTTCGGAGTATTCGGACATATCAAGACGAAGCAGCTTTTTTTCGCTTCCGTATAGTGCCGAGGTAAGCGCCTTGGCAAGCTCTGTTTTTCCTACCCCCGTGGGTCCTGTGAATATAAACGATCCTATCGGACGCGAAAGATCGCGTACACCCGTTTTTCCGCGCCTTACCGCTGAGCATATCCTTTCAACCGCCTTGTCCTGCCCAATCACTCGTTCTTTTATCCGATCTTCAAGATTTATGAATTTGCTTTCCTCATCAGCACGAAGCTTTTGAAGAGGTATTCCTGTCCATTCTGTAACAGTGCGTGCAATATCTTCTTCGCTAACAGTTGGACTTGGAGTACTTTTAGTGGCAAATGAACTTATAGAATAATTAGAATAGGGATAAGAGATAGATCTTTCGCCGAGCGCGAGATTAAGGACTTTTTCGGCATCTTTAACGTTGCTTTTGTTACAAATGCCTTCTATTTTAACGCGTGCCGCACTTTCATCAATAAGATCAATCGCTTTGTCGGGAAGAAAACGGTCATTAATATAAATGTGCGAGAGCCGCACTGCCGCCTCGATGGCATCGTCTCCTATTTTCACCTTGTGGTGATTTTCGTATTTTGAACGCAGACCGCTTAATATGGTGATACTTTCATCTAGACTTGGCTCGCGGACCGTGATGGGCTGAAATCTTCTCTCGAATGCAGGATCCTTTTCAATGTGCCTTCTGTATTCTTCCGGTGTGGTTGCGCCGATTATCTTTATTTTTGCCCTTGCAAGCGCAGGTTTTATTATGTTGGCGGCATCTATGGCACCCTCGGCGGAGCCTGCACCGATTATTGTGTGAAGCTCGTCAATAAACAGTATTACAGACGGATTTTTTGTCACCTCGTCGACGACGAGCTTCATACGCTCTTCAAAATCACCGCGATATTTTGCACCTGCGAGCATAGACGGTAGGTCGAGAGAATATATCTGACAGTCTTGAAGCTCGTTCGGTACGTTTCCTTCTACGATGCGTCGAGCAAGTCCTTCCACGATGGCGGTTTTTCCTACCCCCGGATCTCCTATAAGGCAAGGGTTGTTCTTCGTGCGTCTGATGAGAATACGCATAGTTCGATCTGTCTCAGCATCTCTCCCAATCAGCGGGTCACAGTTTTTACATTCGTCTTCGTCTGTCATATTTCGCGCATATCTTTGTAGGCAGGGCATACGCTCATCGTTTTTGCGCGTTTTTTTGTTTTGAGTGCGAGGAGGCTCTGAGCTTTCAGAATGATTTGTGCTCTCGGTTTCTTTCGATATATCGGATATACAACAACCCTGAGCATCAAGCAGTCTCATAGCAGTTGAACTTTTTTCCTTTATAAGAGCGGAAAATATGTTGTTGTCGCTTACTTCGCTTCGTCCCTCTTTTTCTGCGATGAGTGCCGAATTTTCTATTATTCTTCTTGCCGTTGGTGTGACATCGGTTACACATTCTGCTTCTCTCGAACCGTTGCCCGTGTTTTCGGTAATTATAGAGCGTGTATGGGCAAGATCTGCCCCCGCAGATGATAGAAGCTTTTGATGAAATGAATCTTTTTCGCATAAAAAGGCAAGCAAAATATGTTCGCTTCCTATATAAGTATGTCCGAGCTCACGGGCGAAAGCGAGAGAGAGCCCCAATATTTTTTGAGCACTCATAGAAAATTTATCTATCATAACCTTATTTCCTTCCTGCGTTTATAAAATAAAATCGAGATGAAAATACCTTTTATAATATTTCCATCTCTAAAGAAAAAAAGTCACTTTCAAGAAAAAATTTCCTTTAAATTATATATTAAGTTGTCAGTCTCCGGGGTTTTTCAGAATATACTGCGAATATGCTATCGCAAGAGCATCCCACACCTCCTTAGTTATTACTCCGCTTTGGTTGTTTATACCGTTTCTGAGGGAAAAATCATCGAGAGCATCGGATGTTGCCTCGTCGAATACTCCGTTTATTTGGACGCTTTGATAATCGTAAACGTGCAGTGCACGGAGCATTATCTGAATAATATATATGAGGTCAAATTTGTCGCCTTTTTGAGAGCTTCCGTCAAGCATCAGCATATCAAAAGGAGATATTTTTTCGGGAAGTGCGTAGATAGAACGTATCCTGTTTGCTTCAAAAACGAGTGTGTTCCATGTGTTGAAATCGACCTCTCCGCTTTGATCAAGCCCTTCAATACGCTGAAAATCACGTACCGCATCGGTAGTAAGCTTGCCGTATATTCCGTCGGGTGTTATCAAGGGAAGAGCATATCCTGCCTTGTATAGCTCGCGCAGATAGGTCTGTATCTCAAATACGACAAGATCGTTTCGTCTTGTATCCATAAGGTTATCCTCCTTTTAGCTTTGCTCAGATACCGTGTATCCCGGGTATTGACCCTCCGATCGGTCGTATCCGCGCACTATGTTTTCCCAAATGTCGCCAATGGCATCCCACGTTCCTGCCGAAACCACGATATTTTCGGGAAGTCCGAAGAAACGCTGGAAAGCAAGCACTGCTTCCTGAGTCTGAGCATCGTATATTCCCGTCGCCTCGACCGTCGGTATTTCAGGATAGACCTCAGATATAGTTTGTAAATAGGTTTGAAGAGTGACCACACTATCGTTCTGCGTTTGGTCGCGTATAGGTATCCCTGGATAAGGTCTGGGTGAGTTTTCAAAAAGATTTTCGGGAAGCTCATTTAGTATGCCCGCATAAATATCGTATGCGTATTCCCACGTCGCGACGTCTACTATACCCGTAACAGGCAAGTTGTATTCTGTTTGGAATGCCTCTACCGCCGCCTGCGTTTCGGGACCGTAAATTCCGTCAAGCTTTATCTGCGGAATAGACTCAACGAAGTAGGAAATAAAAAGCATAAGATACTGTACGAGCTCAACGCCAAATCCAGTTTCGCCCGGACCGATAGTTTCTGAAAATTGTCTCTCAACCTCTGAGTAGGTAAGACCCTCGGAAATTATTGAGTTAAGCTGTTTTACTCCGTTGAAAATAAGCAGTATTCTGTACCAAGTAGCTGTCCCGACGATGCCGTCCACGGTAAGATTAAATATTTTCTGAAATTCGCGTACTGCGCGGTCTGTCTCCTCTCCGAAAATTCCGTCAACTGGGTATATCTTGGGTATTGCGGGGTAGTTTTGCGAAACTCGGTTTATTCTAAGCTGAATAGTGCGCACGTCATTTCCTATACTTCCGATGCTAAGCGGAATTTCGGGTGCGCTTTCTCCTACCGGCTGTACGGGAACGTTTGTCACTATATCAATATCATCTCCGTAATAATAGGTGAGTATATCATATGCAAAGCGGCCCTCGTTTGCAAGGTCTACGCTCCCCCACTGAGAAAGTCCTTCGCAGGTGGTCGTCGTTCCGTTACAGTATGAGGCGAAAAGTGGCTCGATAAATCCACGTCGGTTAACGTAGCTGTTGAATATCTGATCGACTATCTTTGAAATATTGTCGAAAATATCCCGACCGTTTTTGAAGGTTTGATCGTAAGCGGGCAGGGAGGTTATGTCAAAATCATATCCCTGTGACCTGTAAAATTCGGTGTATACGCGGTTGAGTGCAAAGGAGATCTGTGCGTAAATGTTCGCTCTGAGTGCCGCTTCTGGCCACGTGGGATAGATCTCACCCGACGCCACGTTCTTGATGTAATCTATGAAGGGTATCGTGACGTTCTGGGCTTTTGCCGATGGTGCCCCTAAATGGACTGTGATAAATTCGGGAATTACGGGAAGGACGTAAGGCTCGGTTGGCGTAGAGTTCATATTATACCTCGCTTTCCTCGGTAATTACCGATGTGTTTCTCGGGACGGTGGCAATCAGCGGTATAAGCTGTACCGGCTGAATAGTGGTTATTCCCGAGAAAACGGGAACCTCTGCAAATATTTGAGTCAGAAACCCTTCCTTTCCGATCTCGATATTTATAACGGCGAAGGGAGGCTCGGGTGGATCGGGAACGAGCGAATCCGATTTTGGTGGTGTCTCAATCTCAAACGGCTCTGTCGAACCGCTGCTGTCTGTGACCTGTACGTTCAAAACCTTGAATGTTCCGTTTTCATATCCGCTTACCGTGACTATCGCGCCCACTATTGGAAGTGCCTCTCCACGACTTCGTACCTCCGTTATTATGTATCCTTTTTCCATATCTTATCACCTCGATAAATGATCTTGTTCTTCTGTGATTATCTTATGATAGAGTCAAAAAAAGGTTCAAAACTATTGAAAAAAGATGCTGACCGTGTTATAATATAAAAAATAAGTCGATTACTGTGGCGTTTTGTATAAAAAAACAGACCCGAAGCGCGCTTCGGGTCTGCAAAGAATATTTCTTTTTTACTTATGCAAGCTCTGCAAAGTACTTGATGGTTCTTACCATCTGAGATGTGTAAGAGTTCTCGTTGTCGTACCAAGCAACTACCTGAACCTGATAGGTGTCGTCGTCAATCTTAGCAACCATAGTCTGAGTTGCGTCGAAGATCGAGCCATAGGTGCTTCCGATAACGTCGGAAGAAACGATCTCGTCGGTGTTGTAGCCGAACGAAGCAGAGGACTGAGCCTTCATAGCAGCGTTGATGCCTTCAACGGTGATGTCGCTTCCCTTAACAACTGCGATGAGGATCGTGGTTGATCCGGTGCAGGTAGGAACTCTCTGAGCAGAACCGATAAGCTTGCCGTTGAGCTCGGGAATTACGAGACCGATCGCCTTAGCAGCACCCGTAGAGTTGGGAACGATGTTCTGAGCGCCTGCACGAGCACGGCGGAGATCGCCTTTTCTGTGAGGACCGTCAAGAATCATCTGGTCGCCGGTGTATGCGTGAACGGTGGTCATGATACCCGACTGAATGGGAGCGTAGTCGTTGAGAGCCTTAGCCATGGGAGCCAGGCAGTTGGTGGTGCAGGATGCAGCCGAGATGATTTTGTCATCAGCGGTGAGGGTGTCGTTGTTAACACCGAAAACGATAGTTTTGAGATCCTTTCCTGCGGGAGCGGAAATAACTACCTTCTTAGCACCTGCGTTGATGTGAGCCATCGACTTCTCGGTGGAGCAGTAGAAACCTGTGCACTCGAGAACTACGTCAACGTCAAGAGCACCCCAAGGGCAGTTTGCAGCGTCTTTCTCTGCATAGATCTTGATGGTCTTGCCGTCAACAGTGATGCTGTCATCGGTAGCAGATACGGTATCAGCGAGAGCGTACTTGCCCTGAGCGGTATCGTATTTGAGAAGATGAGCGAGCATCTTGGGGCTGGTAAGGTCGTTGATTGCAACGATCTCATAGCCTTCTGCGCCAAACATCTGGCGGAAAGCGAGACGGCCGATACGGCCGAAGCCATTAATGGCAACTTTTACGGACATTGGAAAATACCTCCTAGATTTTTAAATTACGGGTATATTTTACCTTAAATGCTTCAAATATTCAAGTCTTTTTATAAAACTTTTTAAAATTTGTTACTTTTTTGTCAAATAGCACCAAATAAAGGGCTATATCATTCAACTTTATGCTAAAATAACGAATATGAAAGGATAAAAAATGAACTATACCGACTATATTTCGTCTCCCGACGAGCTTGATACCCCGATAATAATATGTAACTCGTCAGGACTCGTGGTCTACAAGAACGCCTCTGCAATGAAAAATGTTCGCCTTCCGCGAAGAAATACGCATATTCAGTTTCATCTGGATAGGGCAGGTTTGTCCGAATATGATAATATTCCCTCGCGTAAAAAGCCGAGCGTAATATCGGTAGATACGGGCGACAGAAGGGCAAAAGCCTTTGTGATGCCCTACAAGAGAGAAACTCAGAGCTGCTCACTTTGGGTGTTTTTCTCGATGCTTCAAATAAACGCACTCAGTAGAATTTTTGCGGAGTACGAGCGCGACCTATGCGATGTCGGATATGAGATATGCGATATAATAAGATGCCTCGACGAAAAGACCTTTACACTTGACGAACGTTTTCACCAGGAAGCCGATAGACGTATCGAACGCCGAATGGAGAAGATACTTGATTATATGTTTTCAGAAAGCGATATAAGACGAAGTGCCGTATATACTTTCGACAGTGCGATAAATCTGCTTTCGGATGTTACCGAGCGTAGCTTCGGGCAGATGGGATATGACGTAAGATTTTACGAAAATCGGCAAAATTCTCCTAAATGGTCTGTAAATACTCTTGACTTTGGCGGTCTGACTATGCTATATTTATACGTGACCGTTTTCGCCGCCAAGCTCTCGCGAGACAGAAGAGTTGATATGACTCTTTTGGAGGAGGAGTCGGGTCTTGTAATGCGGACCGAGTTTTCGCTCGGATATCCGCCCTTTACCGTGAAAGGCGGCAAGGACGTTTTCGACCTTATTCCAATGGCTCCGAAATACGCCCTTCACCTGCTCGTTATCTCGCGAATATGCAAAAATCACGGTTATGAGTGTCTTTATGACGTTACCGAGGAAGACCATAATAACGTGGTCATAAATATAAAGGTGCCTACTTGCCTGCCGAGTGCAGTACGCGCTTCTTCTGACAGCTTTACCGAGAAGATGCTTCTTGCAAGAGATATTCAGGCGGCTATCTACTATATGTTTCTTGACAACGTAGAGGACTAAGCTATACAACTAAGGAGAAATTAAAATGGGAAGTATGAAAAAGTTTTTAAGTGATAACTATACGATGCTCTGTGACTTTTACGAGCTTACGATGGGTAATGGATATTTTCAGTGCGGAAACGCGGATAAAATACTCTATTTTGACCTCTATTTCCGCGCAGTTCCCGACGGCGGTGGATTTGCTATCGCCGCAGGACTCGACCAGGTCATAGACTATATCGAAAATCTCCACTTTGACGAAGAAGATATAGCGTATCTGCGCTCGCGCAATCAGTTTTCTGAGGAATTTCTCGCATATCTTGCAGACTTTAAATTCACGGGCGATATCTACGCAGTTCCCGAGGGAACTCCGATATTCCCCAACGAGCCGATAATGACTGTGCGCGCACCCGCAGTAGAGGCTCAGTTTATCGAGACGTTTTTACTTCTCACTATTAACCATCAGTCGCTTATCGCGACAAAATCGAGCAGAATAGTACGCGCCGCAAAGGGTCGCCCAGTCTCCGAGTTTGGCTCACGCAGAGCACAGGGAACCGCGGCGGCGATATACGGCGCAAGAGCGTCCTATATCGCAGGCTGTGCAGGTACTGCCTGTACAATAGCAGACGAGCTTTTCGGTGTTCCCGCAGGCGGAACGATGGCTCATTCGTGGGTACAGCTTTTCGATAGTGAATTCGAGGCTTTCGATACCTACTGTAAGATATATCCGAACAACCCCACGCTTCTCGTCGATACCTATAACGTGCTGAAAAAGGGTGTTCCCAACGCTATCGCGGCGTTTAAAAAGCACGGTATCACAAAATGCGCGGTACGCCTTGATTCGGGAGATATAACTTATCTCACCAAAAAGGTTAGAAAGATGCTCGACGAGGCGGGAATGACCGAGTGCAAGATAGTCGTCTCCAACTCGCTTGACGAGTATATCATAAGAGACCTGCTCCATCAGGGCGCAGTTATCGACTCCTTCGGTGTCGGCGAGAGACTCGTTACTTCAAAGAGCGAGCCTGTTTTCGGCGGTGTTTATAAGCTTGTTGCAGTCGAGGATAAGGACGGAAGCGTGCGTCCGAAGATAAAGATAAGCGAAAATCCCCAGAAGATAACTAATCCGCATTTCAAGAAGGTATATAGACTGTACGATAGCGAAACGGGCAAGGCAGAGGCAGATTATCTCTGCGTTTACGACGAAAATCCCGATTTTTCTCAGCCGCTTACTATTTTCGATCCCGTTCATACGTGGAAGGAAAAGACCTTTACAAATTACCGCGCCGAGGAGCTGCTTAAACCGATATTCTTGTCGGGTAAGCTCGTTTATCCGAGATACACGGCAAAGCAGATAAGAGATTTCTGTGCCGCGCAGATAGATACCCTTTGGGATGAGGTAAAGCGCTTTGAAAATCCGCATAACTATTACGTTGACCTTTCAAAGAAGCTTTGGGATATTAAGCACGAGCTTCTCAAATCGAAATAAGATAAAAACCGCCGATTTCGGCGGTTTTTTCTATAAACGCCTTCTCTTGCGAGAGAAGGGGGACCATCGAAGATGGTGGATGAGTAGTACTCTGTATGACGTGCGTTTTGTGTGTTTGTTGTTTAATATTCAATCTCGCCGTCGGTACAGATGACTTTGCCGCTTGTACCAATAGCGGTAAGACTGTATCTAAATGCTTCCCACTGCGTCTTTGTTCCGTTGAAGTTTATATTTGTTAGATTACTGCAATATGCGAACGTAGCACTGCCAATGCTCGTAACGCTGTCGGGAATAGTTATGCTTGTAAGACCTGTGCAACCGTGGAACGCTCTCTCACCAATGCTCGTTACGCTGTCGGGAATAGTTATGCTTGTGAAACTGCAATCGACGAACGCATACTCACCAATCCTTGTTACACTGTCAGGAATTGTTATACTCGTAAGATTTCTATAGCCATGGAATGCAGCTAGCCCAATACTTGTTACGCTTCCGTCATTTGGAATAATGCTGTTTTTACAACCTAAAATTAATGTTTTAGTTGCTGTTTCAATAAGACAGTTTTCGGAACTATGATATTTTAAATTTTTCGAATTAACAGTTATACTTGCGAGACTACTGCAATGGTAAAACGCTTGCATTCCAATGCTCGTAACGCTGTCGGGAATAGTTATGCTTGTAAGACCTGTGCAACCGTGGAACGCAGAATCACCAATGTTCGTAACGCTGTCGGGGATAGTTATACTTGTGAGACCACTGCAATCGGAGAACGCATAATCGCCAATGCTCGTTACGCTGTCGGGAATAGTTATACTTGTGAGGTTATAGCAATATGCGAACGTATAATTACTAAGGCTCGTTACTCTGTAGGGAATATTTATGCTCGTGAGACTACTGCAATTTATGAACGCAGCCTCCCCAATACTGTTCACACTTTCGGGAATTTCTATGTGTATGAGAGAAGAGCAATATTCAAACGAATCAAACGCGAATGACAGGATCTCGGTCACAGGCAAACCGTTATGTGTTGACGGTATAATCAAATCCACATCTCTGCAAGTTCCAATACCTGCAACCCCATAGCTTTTACCGTCTCCGAGAAGCTTAAATTCAAGTCCCTCAGAAAACTTTACCGTTTCGTTGTTGTGGCTATTGCTGTTCTTGCCGCCATCATCGTTGCCGTTATCTCCCTCTTCATCACACGAAGCCATAAAGAATGCACTAAGCGTAAGCAATAGCGCGAGAAAAAGTGCCGTCAGTCTTGTTTTTGTGTTTTTCATAAAAACACCTCCTAAAATAAATAAAAAGTGCGCAGCCGAAGCCACGCACCGAAAAATGTGTAGCTCCTTTTGCTGCGACACAAATGTTTTACCCACGTGAAAAAGCGTACGAAAACAAAGCCCACATTTTTACCATAGTAAAATGCACGCTAAATCACGTAAATATTCATTTGTGTCGCAAGTAAAATATAACATATTTCGATAGATTTGTCAAGTACGCTTTAAAAGGCAAGCTCTTATACAAAAACAGTTGACTTTCCCCTTAAATAAATATATAATAAGTATATAATATTGTTTAATAAAAGTTTTTGAGAGGGTAGAAAACTTTTTGAAAAGTTTTCCGAGTAAAACAAAAATGCTTGAAATGCTGTATTCGAGAGAAAGAGAAAATTTAGACAATGAGCTTCTTGCGCGCATTTCACACGACGTCAAAGCGGGCAAAAGCGTAACTCTGCTTGTTCCCGAACAGCAGGTGCATAGCGCGGAGACTATGCTCAGCTACAATAATATAATGTCGCCCGAGCTTGAAGTCGTGGGTTTTAGACGGCTTTGCGAGTCGATATTCCGCCGCTTCGGAGGTCTTGCCTACAATAATATCACCGACGGTGCGCGCCTCATCCTTATGTGGAGAACTCTTGCCGAGCTTTCGCCTATGCTCAAAGAATACGGTAATATCGCACTTGACGATATCGATATGATAAAGAGTCTGCTTGCCTCGGTCAGAGAGCTTTCTCTGTACGGCATTTCTCCAAAAATGCTCGAAGAACAAGCCCTTAAAACAAAAAAAGACAACGAGAAGCTCTCGCGTAAGCTTGAAGACCTCTCGCTTATTGCCGCCGCAAATTCGGCGCTTCTCAAAAACAGCTATAACGACCCCGCCGAGGACACCCGCCGCGCGGTCGAAACGCTCGAAAATAACGATTATTTCGGCGGACGCACGGTATATATCGCGCATTTTACCGCCTTTACCGTTTATGAAAAGCAGATAATAAAAAATATAATTGCCAAAGCGGACGGTGTCTCAGTTTTCATCGGTATGGATAAATCTGAGGACCGCGAGATCTTTGACACGCTTCACACGACCGAGCTTCATTTTCTTAAGTGCGCATCCAAATACGGCGTAAAGGTCTTGCGTGAGCAGATAGAAAACAACATCTCCAAAAAAAGCGGAGAAATTAACTATTTTTGCCAGAATATATGGAATTTCAGCGCGGAAAAATATTCGGAAAAATGTGAGAACATAAAGATCGTCTACGGTGAAAGCGCACGAGACGAGGCAAGATTCGTTGCCTCTGATATTGCAAAAAAAGTACGGCATGGCGGGGTCAGATACCGCGATTTTGCCGTCATCGTGCGAAATACCTCCGATTACGAGGGAATTATAGACCGCGAGCTTTCTCTTTGCGGTATTCCTTCATTTATCTCGTCTCGCAGTGATATAAAAATGCGTCCCTCGGTCAGAATGATACTGCTTGCGCTCAAAATAAAAACGCACCGCTGGCAGACTGAGGACGTAATATCCTATCTACGGTGCGCCTTTACCGATATTCCCGAGGACGCCTGCGACAAGCTCGAACGGTACGCAAATCTATGGAAAATATCGGGCAGGCGTTGGTATGACGAGCATCCTTGGTCTATGCATCCCCGCGGATTCGGCGCAGAGCTGACCGACGAGGACAGGACAGTGCTCAAAGAACTTAATCTGTACAGAAGTAAGCTCGTTTCTCCGCTTGTCAAATTCTTCGAAATATTTGGAAAAAAGCCGACTTTGCGCGAGATTTCGGCATCACTTTACCACTTCCTTACCGATATCTCTCTCAGAGAAAAGCTCGAAGTCAGCGCGGCAGAGCTTCGCGATAAGGGCAGGGTATCCGAGGCGGACGAGACCGTTCAGCTATGGAACTGTCTTATTGCATCGCTTGACAGTCTCGTTACTGTTGCTGGCGAAATGAGATGCGATTCTTCTGCATATTCCAAACTGCTCTCCACCTCGCTTGAAATGAGCGATATCGGCAAGATACCGTCGGGTATTGACGAGGTCGTCATCGGAGAAGCGCCTAGTCTTAAAGTGTCGGGCGTGAAATACGTTTACGTTATGGGGCTAAATGAGGGAATTTTCCCCGCGCCGTCAAGAGAGGATATCATTCTTGGTGACAGAGACAGACGCACGCTTTCCGAAGCGGGAATCGAGCTTTCACCCGAAAGCACCGAGGGCGCGCGTGACGAGATGTTCTATTTCTATCTCGCAGGCAGTGCGGCACGCAGTGAATTGACCTTTACTTATAACAAAGAGCGTAGCGTATCTACTTTCCTTGCGTCTGTAAAGTCGCTGTTTGAAGACGTAAATGAAATAGATATTTCAACGCTTCCGAAAGAAGATTTTGTTTGGAGCGATATGGCGGCTCTCGAATATTCGGTCAAACTTAAAGATACCGATGCGGAGCTTGCTCAAAACATTCGAAATTACCTCAAAGAGCGCGGGAATATCAGGTTTTTCGAGGAAAGCGACCTGAAAAAGCAAGAGTACAGATATACGGGCGAAAAGACACTTTTCGGTGATTATATAAGACTTTCACAGTCGAGGCTTGAAAGCTACGCGATGTGTCCGTTTGCATATTTTTGCAAATATATTCTCGACCTTTCCGAGGCGCCTAGCAGTGAGGCGTCAAGCGCAGACATAGGAAATTTCATTCATCTTTTCCTTGAACTCTTTGTAAAGAGAGCCTTTGGCGACAGTGAGTCTCTGTCAAACGAAGAGATTACAAGGGCGTTTAATGAAACGCTTACCGAGTGTGAAAGGTCACTTGGCGAATCTGTCAAAGAAGTTCGCGTACAAATGCTCATTTCCAGACTTAGAAACAATCTTTCGCTCGTTGCCCAAAGTCTTTACAAAGAATTTAAAAGTACTCTTTTCAGACCTAAATTTTACGAGCTCGTTATCGGTGATGAAAGTCTCAGTCCGCTGAAAATAGAGCTTCCCGACGGCGGAAAGGTCGGCGTTTACGGTAAGGTCGACCGCGTCGATACCTTTGAAAGAGACGGGCAGCTTTATTTGAGGGTAGTCGATTACAAGAGCGGCAAAAAGACCTTTTCACGCTCCGAGCTTGCGTACGGACTTAATATGCAGATGCTCCTTTACCTGGAATCACTCTGCAAGACTGATGACCGCAAATTTCTTGATACTCTGGGACTAAAAGAAGACGAGCGACCGGTACCTGCGGCTGTACTATATTTTTCTACGAAGATGCCGAGTGCCGAGGTCGTTTCGGAGGAAAATGTCGATACTGAAAGTATAAACGATGATCTTCTTAAAAACATGAAGCGTAAGGGTCTCGTTATCGACGATAAGAGTCTAGCCCAGGCGATGGATAGCTCGGGAGAGAGGATATACAGTCCTGTTTCACTAAAAAGTAACGGGGAGTATACCGCATCTTCGGCAGAGTCGCTCGTTGACTCCTTTGACGAGCTTTTCAGTCAGATAAATACGACCGTGTCAGAGCTTGCCATGAATATGAAGTCGGGTAGTGCGGACGCAACTCCGCTGAAAACCGACAATCACGATGCCTGCGCATGGTGCGCTATGGCTCCGGTTTGCAGACGGAAGAGCTACTGCGCCGAGCATAGCGAGATACTCCACGGCGTTGTGAAGGACGAAAACGAAGGAAACGGAGGCAGAGAGTAATGGCGGACGAAAAAAGATGGACATCCGAGCAGCAGGACGCTATTGATCTAAGGCGCGGAGACCTTATAATCTCGGCGGCGGCAGGGTCCGGAAAGACTGCCGTTTTGTGCGAAAGAGTGATACGCTCTCTGCTTGACGAGAGCGACCCGATAAATATATCGGAGATGCTGATAGTTACATTTACCGAAGCCTCTGCACAGGAGCTTAAAGAAAGAATAGGCAAGGCAATACGTGTGCAGATGGAGAAAACTCCAGAAAATCGCCGTCTTATTCGCCAGCTTCTCCTTCTTCAAAGCGCCGATATAGGAACTATACACAGCTTTTGCAATTCTCTTATTTCAAGAAATACGGCGAAGCTCTTTTTGCCGTCGGGAGTTCATATTGCCGATGCTTTTGAGAGTAGCGTCATAGCTCTGAAAATTATGGAGAGGGTCATTGACGAAGCCTATGCCTGTGACGAGAATTTCCCATCACTCGTTGAAAATTTCACGATGTCGGGTGATAGCGGACTTGCTCGGAATTTACTTGATATTTATAATAAAACGCAGAGTTATCCCGAAGGCATACTGCTTCTTCGCAAGTACGCAACCGAATATTCCTCGATGAATGAGGACTCTTGGCATATTAGTCAGTATGCAGTTCAGCTTTGTAAATCCTGCAAGGCGGAAGCCGAGTTTTATCTTTCCATTCTAGAAGAAGGCGTAAACTATATAAAAAACGATGGAAAGGTTTACTCTAAGTGGGGAGAAAGCTACGAATACGATCTTGATTATCTCAGGCGAGTATCACAAGGTGCATCCCTGGGCTATCGCGTACTTTCCGACGAATTGATGAAAAACGCTTATGCACCGCCCGCTTGTGCAGGTGTCAGAAATATCGAAGATAGCAAGATAAAAGAGATACAGGCGACTCGCAATAAGATAAAATCCAAGATCGCGAAGATGCGCTCCGACTATTATTCGGATATAAGCGCTATACTTGTCAACTGTAAGCGAAATGAAAAATTTATAAGAACGCTCTACGATACTCTCGAAAGATTTGAAAAAAGCTTTTCCGAGGAGAAAATACGCCTGTCGGTTATGGATTTTACTGATCTCGAACGAATGGCGTACAAGCTTCTCGTGAGTGATAGCGGAGATCCTACCGAGCTTGCACTTGAAGTATCAAAAAGATATAGACAGATATACATAGACGAGTATCAGGATACAAACACGATACAGGACGGTATTTTCAAGGCAATATCACGCGCTAATAGATTTATGGTAGGAGATATAAAGCAGAGCATATACGGCTTTCGCGGTGCAGTCCCCTCGATATTTGCAGCTTATAGAGATACCTTTGCCGATATCGATAAAGAGAAAATAAATACTGACGACGAACCGCATAGAATATTTCTTTCAAACAATTTCAGATGCGATAAGCCGATAATAGATTTTTCCAATCGCATATTCGCAACGCTTTTCAGGAATAACAGCGGAAAAATTGCCTATCTGGATAAGGATGCGCTCGTTTTCTCGAAGGATAAAGAAGTAAAGGAAAATTACGAAAAGGTAAGTATAATCATAGCCGAAAGGGATGAAGAACTTGCTTATTACGCAGAGGCGCTGTCTGTGGCAAAAGAGATAAAAAAGCTGATATCTAATGGTGTTTCAGTCGGAGATATAGCGGTGATTATGCGCTCGACGAGCGATATTCTCAGCGTGTTCAAGAATGTGTTTGAAAAAGAGGGTATCCCAGTTGATAACTCGTCTCAGAACGCTCTGTTTGATATTCCAGAAATACTCTTTATCCTGTCGCTTCTTAACTGTATCGACAATCCTCACCGTGACATATGGTTTGCGGGTATGCTGAGCAGTAAGGTGTTCGGTATAGAATTTAACGATATGGTCGATATCGCTTCCGAAAAGTATGAAACGAGGCTTTCCCTTTACGACAAGTTCAGAGCATATACCCAAAAAAGTAATTTTGAAAAGGGCAAAAAACTGCTCGAGTGGCTTTCTGATGCCCGTCAGCGGGCAAGAGGAAAAAAAGTGTTCGAGCTTGTTGATGACATTTGCAACGATTTCGCGATATATGCGCTTGCATGCGCCGACAAGGAAACTTCCGAAAAGTCAAAGAAATATATTGAAATATTCAAAGATCTTGCAAGAAATTACGAGAAAAATTCTTTCAGAGGACTTCATAGTTTCCTTAAACTAGTCGATGATATTCGCGGCGGAAAAGCGGGAGAATTCTCGGTCAAATCAAGGAACTCGGACGAAAAAGATACGGTGAAATTTATTACCGCGCACCATTCCAAGGGTCTTGAATTTGAATATTGTTTTATTTCTGGATGCTCAAAGAGCATGAACGAATCAGACGCCAAGTCGAAATTCCTATTTTCGGGCGAGTTCGGCGCCGTTGCGAGACCTGTCGGTATGGCAGGCAGAGTCAAATATAACTCTCCTATGTACCGTGCTATGATTGAAAATATGTTTGAAAATCAGGTCGATGAGGAGATGCGTATTCTCTACGTCGCACTTACAAGAGCGAGAAAAAAGCTGTATGTCACCGCGGAAACGTCTGACCTTGATAAGCTGCTCGAAAACGCCCTGCAGATGCGCACAAAATGCTCACCTTACGTTTTCCGTAACTATGCTAAATATATTTTGTGGGTGCTTTCGTCGTACGATAAGAGCTCAAATGACGTTGAACTGATCGTTGCAAGTGCTACCCCCTATACCGACTGGAAAAAAGAAGGCGGAACGGTAGAAATGCGGAGACTCGGTGATAATACCGTCGAAGTTCCATGGCAAAACGCAGAGACCACGAAACCAGAACAAAACACAGACAACGCGAAGGAAAAAGAAGCTTGCCTCGAACTTTCTGAGATTCGCGGGCGACTCGAATACTCCTATCCGTATAAGTGTGAGCAGACACTGCCGTCGAAGATTGCAGTCTCACGACTTTTTCCGTCGGTTCTCGATGTCGATGCCGTTGATCTTGTGCGCCATGAGGAGAAGTTTACCGATATACCGAAATTCATCTCGGCAGACAGACAAAACGAGGTCACTGGAGCAATGCGCGGAACGGCAACGCATATCTTTATGCAGTTCTGCGATTTTGAGAACGCGGAGAAAAACGGAGTTGAGATAGAGCTTGCCCGCCTTTGCGACAGACGCTATATTGACCCTGCTATGGCAGAGCTTGTCTATATCGATAAGCTAAAAAAATTCTTCTCGTCCAAGCTTTATAGTGAGATGAAAGATGCAAAAAAACTCCATAGAGAGAAGCGATTTAATATAATGCTCCCTGCGTCCGAGTTTACGGGCAGAGAAGAACTTAAAAACGAGCTTTCGGACGCTAAGCTTCTCGTTCAGGGAGTCTTTGACTGTCTTATCGAACGTACAGACGGCACGCTTAAACTTATCGACTATAAGACGGATACAGTTAGCGGAAATATATCGGTAGATGAAAAGATGTTTAAGGAAAGATATACCACTCAGCTTTCCTATTACAAGCGTGCTTGTGAGCTTATGATGCGACGTGAGATCAAAGAAGCATCGATATATTCATTTGGACTTGATATGGAAATAAGGATCATTTAAAGTTTGTAGATTTGGTTTTATATTATCTACGAAAAAATAAAAACAAAACCGCAAGGAGCAGATCCTTGCGGTTTACTTTTTACAATATCGGTTTGTTTTATAGATCAATACCATAAGCGCCAGAGAAAATCCGAAAAATACATATTTTCGATTGTGAAAAGTTTTCACTTGACAGTTTGCTTTTAAAATGATATTATAATTGAAGTATTATGTCGAAAGGTAAGTATGAAAATGACAGATATAAAAATAAAAATACTCCGTGAAAACGTTTCACTCCCAAAATACGCAACGTCGGGCTCGGCAGCATTCGACCTTGTTTCGGCATCCGAGATGCCGATAATCGTACCTGCAGGCAAAAGAGTTCTTATACCTACGGGTATCGCTATATCGCTTCCTGAAAATACTGTTGCGGTTATCAGCGCAAGAAGCGGTCTTTCGGCAAAGAAGGGAATTACCGCTGCAAACGGTATCGGCGTGATAGATAGCGATTATCGAGGAGAGATATTCTTTTCGGCGGCAAATATCTCGGACGAGGATTACACTGTAACACCCGGTGAAAGAGTGGCGCAAATGATGATAATGCCCGTTCTTATGGCGAATTTTATAGTATGCGACGAGCTTGACGAGACCGAGCGCGGCGCGGGTGGATTCGGTTCTACTGGAAAGGTATAAGTCGGTGGGAAAATGAAGCTTATACTTGCATCTAAAAGTTTGCGCCGCCGTCAGATGTTCGACTCTCTCGGACTTGATTATGAAGCAGTTGCTACGAACGCGGACGAGTCGTATAAGGGCAGAATAGTTCCGTCGAGACTCGTTGAGATACTTTCGCAGAGAAAAGCAGAGGCGGCAAAAGCTGATAAAAACGATATCGTGATAGCATCGGATACGGTAGTCGCGCTTGGAAATCGAATATTCGGTAAGCCTGCCGACAGATACGAAGCGTACGAGATGATAAAGGCGCTTTCGGGAACGGTCCATAAGGTTTACAGCGGATATGCGATACTTTACGGAGATAAAAAAATCAGCGGAGCGGTGTGCACCAAGGTTAAATTCAGAGATCTTACCGAAAAAGAAATAAACGAATATATTGATACAGACGAGCCTTACGATAAGGCGGGCGGATATGGGATTCAGGAGAATGGAGGATTTTTCGTCGCGGCTATAAACGGAGATTTCAATAATGTTGTCGGTATGCCGCTTTCGACTATCGAGAGTGTAATGAGAGAAGAACTTGGTATCTCCCTTCTTAATTTCAGGAAGAAAAATTATGAATGACAAACTGAAAAAACGCGCTGCAGAGATAGTATCTCGGCTTGAAAAAATATATCCCCAGGTGATATGCGCTCTCGAATACAACGGCGAGCCATGGAAACTGCTCGTTATGGGAAGGCTTTCTGCTCAGTGCACCGATGCGCGCGTGAATATTGTTTGCAGAGAACTGTTTAGAAAATATCCTACTCCTGAGGCACTTGCCGCAGGTGAGCTTTCGGATATAGAAAAAATAGTTTTTCCTTGCGGACTTTACAGAGTAAAATCTGCTGATATCAAAGAAGAATGCCGTATGCTAACCGAAGTTTACGATGGAGTTCTTCCTGACAGTATGGACGAGCTTCTCAAATTTCCCGGTGTCGGTCGAAAGGTCGCAAATCTTCTTCTCGGAGATATTTATAAAAAGCCTGCTATCGTAAGTGATACTCACTGTATCCGTATCAGCGGACGACTCGGACTTGTGCCTAACGGAGAGAAAAATCCCTTTAAGGTCGAAAGAGCGCTTTCTGCCATAATTGACGAGGGTAAGCAGAGCGATTTTTGTCACCGTGTTGTTTGGTTTGGTCGTGATACTTGCAGAGCGAAAAATCCTCTTTGCGAAAGTTGTTTGCTTTCCGATATATGCGAAAGCAGAAAAAGCATTTAATATATTATTTACATTTTTTTAAAATGCGTTTTATTGCTTATAAGGTATATAATGCTATAATTATAACGAAAATAGAATTGCGGCAAATAATTTGCAGCATTATTTACGGAGTGAATTTAAATATGACAGTAGAAATGGTAATATGGTGTATCGCAATAGGAGTAGTACTGGCTATTTTATGTACCTACTATAACCGAACAGTTCTTGGCGGTTTCGTACGTACTTTGATAGCAAGCGGTGCGCTTTCGATGGATTCGGCAATGACCCTCGCTGAGGCGGGATATGATAAAAATTCTTTCGTCAAAAGAGAAATCTTAAAAGGCGGAATGTTCAGAAAAATGGTTTTCGAGGTCGAGGACGAGATAATGATAGCATCTGAAGGACATTCCTTCTCAGCTAGAACTAAACCTATCGACCTTGTAACGGCACGCTTTTACGTTGCCGAGGAAAACAGAATAATGGCAGAAATGCGCTATGACAACAGGGGCGCCAATATTTTTGGTGTGGTTACGTCAATAATTATTATTTTTGCAATTGCGTACGTTGCAACGCTTTTAGTCCCATATATGCTCGGATATTTTGCAATATAATTCTAAGAAACGCAGTTTAAAACCTTTTTGAAAGCGAGGGAGAGCTTTGACAAGACCAAATCCTAACGGCAAACATTCTGTAACTAAGAAAATAAGAAAAGTAAAAAAATTTTCACCGACAAAATATCTTGTCGCTATCGCGGTCTTTGCCGTCGTGCTAGTGCTTTTGCTTGTGGGTATCATACATCTTTCGGGAGTAAGATACGTTAAGTATGAGATGGACGGTATGACGGTAAAATTTCTCGGAAAGGTGAATTCAAGCGGAGAATATATATCGGGTGATGTCTATTACTCAGATGGAATCAAAGCAGAATATTCTTTTGATGAAACATCACGCAAATCAAAGCTTTCGTACAGTAACGGAAATACTTACGAGGGTGAGATCGAAATGTTCCTAAGACACGGAAAGGGAACTGTTATATACAGCGATACCAGTATTTATTCGGGTGAATTTCTTTATGATAAGATAACCGGAAGCGGAACCTTCTACTACGTTGGCGGAGATATCTATGAAGGGCAGTTCGTCGACGGTCTGAAACATGGCAAAGGCATTTATACGTGGCCTCTGAATTCGGACAGAAAAGGCGATAAGTATGAGGGCGAATATCATAAAGGTCTTCGAAACGGTACAGGCACATACACTTGGGCAGACGGAACTGTATATACGGGCGAGTACGTAAACGATATTAAGCACGGTAAAGGCAAGATGACCTTTGCAAACGGAGATGTTTACGAGGGTGACTTCGCAAACGACGTTCGTACAGGAGAGGGAACATATACCTTTGCAAACGGGGATGTTTATGTGGGTCAGTTTCAAAATAATCAAATAACCGGCGAAGGAACTTACTCTTGGGCTGACGGGGATATTCCCGACTATACGGGAACTTTTGAAAACGGTGTTCCCGTTACAGTGCCGGCAAATTGATGGAAAAGGAAAAGCAGAGCAAACGCTCTGCTTTTTAAATTTATCTGCTTATTTTTTTCATAAATGCCAGTATCGCTTTTGACGAATTTTCAGAGACTTTTACGCAGTATGCTGGGAAATCGTCAGGCGAGGAATTGTCGGCATCGTCCGAGATGGCTCGTACGACGAGAAATTTAACGCCGTTTACGTAGCATACCTGACCGACTGCCGCACCTTCCATTTCACAGCATATAGCATTGAAAGCGTCTTTTATCTGCGACTTTTTCTCGCTTGACGCGACGAACTGATCACCCGATGAGATGATTCCGATCTCGCTGTTTATGTTAAGCTCGTTAAGACAGCCCTGCATAACGAGCGCCGAGGGAAGGTCGCTTTCTATCTCGATTACGTTTATTCCTGATATCAGACCCACTGGATCTCCGAGAGGTGAAGTGTCCATATCGTGCTGAATGACAGACGATGAGAGCGCGATATCACCGATACGGAGATTTTTCGAAAGATTTCCCCCAACTCCTGTGTTTATTATAAGGTTAGGTGAAAATTCAAGAATGATAGTCTGCGTGCAGATTGCGGCGAACACTTTGCCCACTCCGCATTTTGCCGCTACCGTTTCGATACCGCAGATCTTTCCGATGTAAAAGTCAATACTTCCGTGTTTTTCTGTTTTCAGTGTATCAAAAAGCTTTGTGACTGCGTCGAGTTCACAGTCCATAGCGCATATAAATCCGACTTTCTTGACCGAGCCGCGAAGAGAATCGAGCGCCGATCTGACGTCATTATTATTCATATAAAAAGCTCCAATTTTCCTTCGAATTTAAAATATCGAGATATCTTTTCGCCTCGACCTTTGCTGCTGCGAGCGAAAGATTTGCGTAATTTCCGCATTCGACGGGCGATCTTCCGAACATCTCGCCCTCGTGCGCAATTATCTTTTCGAGTGTGCTTTTCACGAGCGAGAGTATTTCGCAGCTTGGGTGCTCTCTTACGAGAAGATAAAAGCCGGTCTGACAGCCCATAGGACCGAAATAGATGATGTCATCTGCAACGGACGAGTTTCTGACGTATGTAGCGAACATATGCTCAAACGAGTGCATCGTCGAGTTGTCCATAAGGTCTCCCGTGTTGGGCACTCGCGTTCTCATATCGTAAGTCACAACATTGCCATCGCGGCGCGAAATATATATGCCGGGAAGCAGCTTCTCGTGATCGACTGTAAAGCTTGCGATCTTTTTGATAGAGTTCATTAAAATCCTCCGAAATAGTTTTGACCTTTATATCTTATCATAAAGAAAGGGAAAAGTCAAGGAGTTTTGTTTGTAGGTAAGCAAACCGTTGATATTGACGGTTTTGTTATATCTTGGATGTTTGCGAATGAAGAAGCAACGACAATCAGAGCCCAAGATCTGCGCCAAAATTGGTTTTTAACCCAAACAAGTAAAACGCAGACCAAGCATTTGCTGAGCAAATTCGGAGTTCGATTCAATATAGAATGTTAAACTCCCACCCTCGCAAAAGCGAGAGCGGGAGTGTTACACCTGCAGCGAGAATCGAACTCACAACTAACCCTTAGGAGGGGTTTGTTATATCCATTTAACTATGCAGGCGGATATTTACCCAAATACTATATCACAAAACAAGTAAAATTTCAAGAGCTTTTCATCCGAAATCTTTTAAGTTGGGAAAATTATTGTTAAATGTTTGAAAATTCGAAGTTTTGGTAGTCTTTTGCTATTGAAATTTTTTAAGTAATGTTATATAATAAGATGATTTTGAAGTTTCAAGGTCGTAATTACTCGGAGGTAAGATTATGTCGCAGATAAAGGGATTTCTTATATCGTTCATTTTATCCTTTCTCGCGTTTGCCGTGATTATTTTGTACGGCGGTTCTTTTGCGCTTACTCTCGTAAAAGAGGATGAAAAAACGGCTCAGGATGAGACTCAGGACGATACTGTTGGAGGAGATACACAAGATCTTCCCGTATATACAACGCACGAGATCTTTTCGTTTGCACTTGTTATAACCGATGAAATTCCTCTGCCGGAAGACGAGCTTCCCGATGAAGAGGATGGGGAATATGAAAATCAGAACGTGGGTCCGCTCAGAAGGGAAACCACGCAAACAGGTCCCGACGGCGGGCAGATTCCAAATGGAACCGAAGATTCTAGTGATACCGATTATCCGAACGGAACGGGAGATCCCGAAGATAGTGAAAACGGAAACGATGGTTCAGATGGCGAGCAGATTCCTGAAGAACCCGAAGAGCCGCAAATTCCCGATTATGTTATAGAGTTCGACGAAATGCTTTCCAGTTATGGAAACGGTCCGACCAAGGAAATCAAATTTGTTTGTATCGTTTCGATAAACTCGACAATGAATAAAACTCTGATCACGGCACTTCCGAGCAACCTTCTCGTTCCTGTGAGCGGACATAGCTTTGATCTTACTTATGCAAACTATCTCTCTCAGATCCCCGAGATGAAGCTTGGAAATTTTATTCCCTCTCTTGTTACCGCAAATACGGGAATAATACTTGATTTCTACGGATACGTCGATATTGACGATTTCGTTATGCTTGCCGATGAGCTTGGAGGAGTTCCTTACGTTCTCGACAGAACGGTCAAGACTTTTAAAAAGTCGGACGGCAAGAGTATAACCATTCCCGCAGGTGAAAATAAGCTAAGCGGCGAAAAGCTCAGCGCTCTACTCGAATACGACGGCTGGACAGGCGCGGAAAGATACAAGCCCTGCGAGATACTTATGGACGTGGCAAAAGGTATGCTTGACGGCATCTGTGCTAAGTTTCGACCGAACATTATTGCTAAGGTAAGAGATATGCTCGAATATGTCGAGACGGACTTTACTACCGAGGATATGCTTGAAGTTTCTTCTCTGTTTTTCAGCTATGAGAACACCGAAAAGAACTGCGTTGCCATTCTCGGAGCCTATGAGTTTATAAACGATACTATACTTTTACGTCCCAATTACTCGGGAAGTGTCGATAAATTCAAACAGTATTTAAATTAAAATCAGTATAGATTCTGAAAGGAAAAAACAATGAACAACAGCGAAAAGACTATGGACAAAATCGTCGCCCTTTGTAAAAATCGCGGCATAATATATGCAGGAAGTGAAATTTACGGTGGGCTTTCCAACTCGTGGGATTACGGTCCTCTCGGTGTAGAGCTTAAAAACAATGTCAAAAAGGCTTGGTGGAAGAAATTCGTTCAGGAATCTCCTTATAACGTCGGACTTGACAGCGCAATAATTATGAACCCTCAGACTTGGGTGGCATCGGGACATCTCGCAGGGTTTTCCGATCCTCTTATGGACTGTAAGGTCTGCCGCAGCCGTCACCGTGCCGATAAGCTTATCGAGGATTATATCAATGAAAATGGGCTCGATATCAATCCCAACGGCTGGAACAGCGATCAGATGAGCCAATACATCAAGGAAAATCACATTTCCTGCCCTGACTGCGGAAGCGGCGATTTCACCCCTATTCGTAAGTTCAACCTTATGTTCAAGACCTTTATCGGTGTTACCGAGGATAGCACCAACGAGGTTTATCTGCGCCCCGAAACCGCGCAGGGAATATTCGTAAACTTCAAGAACATACAGCGTTCTTCGCGTAAAAAGGTTCCCTTTGGCGTTGCACAGATAGGTAAATCCTTCAGAAACGAGATAACTCCCGGAAACTTCGTGTTCCGTACCCGTGAGTTCGAGCAGATGGAGCTTGAATTCTTCTGCAAGCCCGGAACAGACCTTGAATGGTTCGAATACTGGCGTACCTACTGCAAGAACTTCCTTCTCAATCTCGGTATGAAGGAAGAAAACCTCAGACTCCGCGACCACTCGCCCGAGGAGCTTTGTTTCTACTCGAAGGCGACCACCGACTTTGAATTCCTCTTCCCGTTCGGTTGGGGCGAGCTTTGGGGCGTTGCCGACAGAACCGACTACGACCTTACTCAGCATATGAACACAAGCGGTCAGTCGCTCGAATATTTCGATCCCGAGACTAACGAGAAATACATTCCTTACGTTGTTGAGCCTTCACTCGGCGCGGATAGAGTTCTCCTTGCATTCCTTTGTGATGCATACGACGAGGAGATCGTTGACGCAGAGAAGAATGATATCCGTGTTGTTCTCCACCTGCACCCTGCGCTTGCTCCCTTCAAGGCTGCTATACTTCCGCTTTCGAAGAAGCTCACACCGGATGCGGAGAAGCTTTTCTCAGAGCTTGCTAAGGATTTCAGCGTTGACTTTGACGATGCAGGATCTATCGGTAAGAGATACCGCCGTCAGGACGAGATCGGAACTCCGTTCTGCATCACCTACGACTTTGATTCGCAGGAGGACGGCTGCGTGACCGTTCGTAACAGAGATACTATGGAGCAGATCCGTATCCCGATGACCGAGGTCAAGGATTATATCGCAAAGAAGCTTGAGTTTTAAATGAATATTTTTGCAGAGTCGATCGAACGGTCGGCTCTGTTTTTTTGCAAAATCTATTGACAAACAATACTGTGTGTGATATAGTATTGTGCAAGGGGAGGTATACAATGGACGTACAGCTTAAAAGAGGACTTCTTGATGTCTGCGTTCTTGCCGCGATAAAAAACGAGGATTCGTACGGCTATCAGATAATTAAGGATATAAATCCCTACGTTGAAATATCAGAATCAACGCTTTATCCTATACTAAGACGCCTTGAAGCATCAAAGCTTATCACTGTCAGAAGTGTAGAGCACGGCGGACGGCTACGTAAATATTATCATATAACTGCGCTTGGACTTGAACGAATAGAAAATTTTAAGTGCGAGTGGGAGGAAATGATCGCTATATATAAATTTGTAAATAAGGAGAAGGGAATATGACTAAAAGTAAATTCCTGGAAAATCTCGCGGACAGAATATCGACGCTTCCCGAGGAAGATATAAATAGATCGCTTGAATATTATAGCGAGATGATAGATGATTTTGTAGAGGACGGACTGTCAGAGGAAGCTGCGATAGAACGTCTTGGTAATATGGACGAGATCGTTTTACAGATACTTTCGGAAATGTCGCTTGTAAGGATCGTAAAAGAAAAGGCGAAGCCGCCCAGAACGCTCAGGGCGTGGGAGATAGTTCTTATCGTGCTCGGCTCTCCGATATGGCTGTCGCTTGCCGTTGCCGCATTTTCGGTAATTATTTCGCTTTACGCTATGCTTTTTTCACTTGCTTTCTCGCTCTGGGCGGTCTTTGCTTCGGTTGCCGCTTGTGCTCTTGCAGGTGTGTTGATAGGCTCTGTGTTTCTTTTATTTGACAGTGCTGTTACGGGAATTGCTATGATTGGCGCAGGAATTCTATGTACAGGGTTTGCTATTTTTATCTTTTACGCTTGCAAGGCGGCAACTAAGGGGACTTTACTGCTTATAAAGAATATAGCGTTCGGTATCAAAAAATGTTTTGTTAAAAAGGAAAAATCGTAATGAGTAAAAAAACAAAAATATGGCTTGTTATAGCGGCTTCTCTTGTTGCTATCGGTGGTATGATTTTTGGAGGTGCTATGTCAATTCTTGAATGGGATTTTATAGGGTTATCAACGTCAAAGTACGAAACAAACAGTTATGAGATAGTCGAAGATTATACAAACGTATCGATAATAACAAAAACCTCAGACATCGTCTTTTTGCCTTCTGACGGATCGGAAAGCTCGGTCGTTTGTTACGAGCAGAAAAATGTAAAGCATTCGGTATCGGTAGAGAACGGCACGCTTGTTATCAAGGTAAATGACACAAGAAAATGGTACGAACATATAGGTATTAACTTTGGTACTCCGAAGATAACGGTCTGTCTGCCTAAGTCCGAGTACGGCGAGCTTCTCATAAAAGACGATACAGGAAACATAGGTCTGCCGAAGGATTTTGAGTTTGAAAGCATTGATATAACGGTAAGTACGGGAAGGGTAAGCTTAGAAGCATCTGCTTCGGGCACTGTTAAAATAAAAGCGAGTACGGGAGATATTAGCGTTCGAAATGTATCGGCAGACGAGATAGATCTTTCAGTTACGACGGGAAAGGTTTCCGTTTACAACGTGAACTGTGAGGGTAAAATCAATGTCGATGTGAGTACGGGCAAGGTCGATATGACGGACGTTGCTTGTGAAAATCTCGTGTCGGACGGAAGCACTGGCGGTGTTTCATTAAAGAACGTTATTGCTTCGAAAAAGTTTTCTGTCGAGAGAAGCACGGGGGATATTAAGCTTGAAAAGTGTGACGCTGCCGAGATATTCATAGAAACGGATACCGGTGACGTTAAAGGCAGTCTGCTTTCTGAAAAGATGTTTGTGGCAAAGAGCGATACCGGAAAGGTAAAGGTTCCCAAAACGTCGGGCGGCGGCAGATGCGAGATAGAAACCGACACGGGAAATATAAATATCACGCTTGAATAAAACCAAAAAGCAGAACTCGTGTGAGTTCTGCTTTTTATATCTTATTTCCTTTTTCGTCGTATCTTATAACCGACGTTGTCTTGCCGCGACTGTTATAGAGTGTCACTTTTCTAAGTACGCCGTTTGCATCGTATTCTCTGACGCGACTGATCTTGCCCGAGGAGTAGAAGTTTTCTTTGCGCAGAGTATCGTTTTCGTCATATTCACTGACAAGTATTACACATTTGTCCAAATAGAGCGTTTCCTTTGATCTTGCTCCGTTTTTGTATTCGAGCTTTTGATAAAGCTGCTCTTTGATGTAAACGTATTTTACACCCGATACGATATTGCCTTCCGATCCGTAGGTGATTGTAGTGCCGTTTGGCTCGTAAACGGTATAGCTGAGCAGACTGCCGAGCTCGTCGTATCTGTATAGAGTGCGGCTTTTTACGCTCGCACCTGAGCCGTACTGTATATCACTCGTTTTATTTCCGAGTGCATCATAGCTTATAGAGTATGATATGTTCACGCCGTCCTCAAAGAAGCTTTCGGCGCGAACCTTTCCTTCGAGATACTCGTATCTTATAAGTGTTCCACTTGCCTGATGAAGGTATCTTATACCTTCAATGATATTATAATTTCCGTCGTAAACGAGTGTCGTTCGGTCTGTGTTGAAGGTCGTATATTTCAGTCGAATTCCATCCTCGTCAAATTCTTCGATGGAAGAAAAACATCCATCAGTATCGTATTTTTCGATTCTTTTTATCTGTGCGTTTTCGCCGTACTCATAAACGAGCGAAGGTCTTCCGTTTTCAAAGTAATTTGTGAGCTTACACTTAGTTCCGTCTTTACGGTACTCGCATATTGAAGAAATATTTTGAAGAGAATCATAATAAATTTCACGAAGCTTCGTTTGATTTTCTGAGTACTCATAAAGCGTATAGCCTGTGAGTTCTCCGCTCTTGCCGTAACTTGTGCTTTTTACAGTGTTGCCCTTTTGATTGTATTCAACCTCGCAAAACAGGCTTCCGTCATCACTGTAATATAGGTCTTTAAGCGGTTTTCCATTAGCATCATAAGTAAACTCAACTATTTCGCTGAGTAAATAATTGTTTCCGTCTTTTTGGTAGATATGTGTCTTAACGGCAACACCGTCTTTATCGTATTCGCAGATTCCTTTGACGTCTCCCGATTCCGAGTAAAAGGTCTCTTTTAGGGTTATTCCGTTTTCGTGATACTGATAGGTTATCCACTCAGTTATATTGCTGTGGGTATCGTAGTATGTGACCTTTTCGGTTAATGCGCCGTGAGCTTTGTATTCGACAAAATGTCCGTAAGCAGTATATTCGGTATATCTGATATAGTCGCCGTTTTCGTCGTACTCGCGGATCCATAAAATTTTTCCGTTTTCATACTTCACTATCTTTTCAAGGCTTCCATTTTCACGGTGGAATATATTTTCTCCGTTGTATAGAGGCTCGCCTTGCGCTTCTGTGTTTTGTCCGACATCATTGGTGGCATCGGAGTCGCTATTACACCCAAAAAGACAGAGAGCGAGTAGTAGTGCGACAAGCAATACGATCAATATTTTTTTCATTTTACCGTTCTCTTTGATTTTTTTAGTATATACAAGAGGTGTAGAACTGTCAGGGAATCCTTACGAGCTTGTCAAGCGCTTCCCAAAGCACTTTTACCGAGATACGTATATCATTTTCGCTGAGAGTGTCCGAAAGGCTTACTCTAAGCGTACAGTCGGTGTCGGTATCACTCAGCCCGTAAGCCGAGAGGACATAGCTCTTGTGACGTCCGTTAGAGGCGCACGCAGAGCCGCTTGATACGTAGATCCCTTTGCCTGAAAGAAAGTGCAGAGCAGTCTCACTCTTTATTCTGGGAAGGGTGATACTGATTATATGCGGTGCGTGATTTTCAGGACGGTTGACCTTTATCTCACTCGGCAGGAGTGAGATAAAAAGCTCGGAGAGCTCAGTGGTTTTTTGAATGAACGAGGACAGCTTTTCCTTATTGTGCTGCGCCGCCGCGCCGAGCGCCGAGATGCCCATTACGTTCTCGGTCCCTGATCGGAAATTTGACTCCTGACCGCCTCCGAGAATTATCGGAACAATCTTTTTTGCTTTTATTATATCTCCCGATACGATAAGCGCGCCGACACCTTTCGGGGCATTTATTTTATGTCCGCTGACAGTTATAAGATCTGCTTTGAGTGAGCGGAAATTTACGTTCGTTTTAAGAAAAGCTTGTACCGCGTCGGTATGTGTTACCGTGCTTGGGTTTATACACTTTACCGTGTCGAATGCGCCCTTTACGTCGTATAACGCGCCCGTTTCATTGTTTGCGCTCATTATGGATACAAGAATGGTGCGCTCGCACACGAGTGAAGCAAGCAGGGAACGGTCGATCTTTCCGCCTGTCGTAGGCAGCTTTACGACCTCTGCGAGACCTTGTGCAGATAGACTTTCAAGGGGTTCTAGCAGAGATGGGTGTTCGCTGTCGGTAGTTATTATCTGAGGCAGAAATTTGAAATTTTTAGCCCTTATCACTCCGAAAATTGCAAGATTGTTTGCTTCTGTGCCGCCTGAGGTGAATATCACCTTTCTCGTGCGGTCTGCCGACAGACCGAGAGAGGAGAGAAGCTGCGTTCTTGCCGTGTCTATGAGTTTGTGCGCTTCAAGACCCGCCGCGTGAAGCGATGAGGGATTGGCGTAAGTTTGGATAGCGCGGTCTATTGCTTCTTTGGCAGACGCACAAAGAGGAGTTGTTGCGCTGTTATCAAGATAAATTTCACGTTCCAAAGCGAAAAAATCCTTTCGTTATCGTATGGGCTGAAGTTATGATTACTTAAATTCCATATAATCAATCATAAAACCGACTTCTTCCTTGTGTACCGAATAAAGGTCGGGTGTAGAGGTATAGGTAAAAATATAGAAAATACTGTCTCGCTTGATTATTACCTGCATATAGGAAAAATCACTTCCTGCGACCTTTCCGCTGTACTCGTATTTCTTTGCCGCGTAGTTTTTACCGATGATAATATCTTCGCCGTCGTTTGTCAGGTTGAAGCTCGTTTTGCTTTCTCCGTTTTCGCTGTCGATGATCTTATCAAAAATTCTGGTTTCAAATTCACCCTTGTAATAAGCCCAAAAGCTGTCGATCGAGTCATACTTGCTTCGACCGTCCTCGAAGCCTATCATAGTTATGTTGCTGGGGTCGCTTTCCGAGGCACGTGCGGATGCCATAAGGTCGTTCTCGTCCGTATTAACTGTCCAGTCGTCGGGAACGTAGAGATAAAAGTCAGCGGTTTTGCTTGATGCGTTTTTCATTCCCAAAGGAGCCTCACCTTCTTGGCGCGAGCAGGCGGCGATTGCGAAAATAGAAATCAGTATTAATGCAAGACATAAAATTCTTTTCATTTGGATTGTCCTTTCGTATTAAAGAGCAAAATGCTCGAATTATAAAAACACTTTAATAATTATTTTACCACATAAGTGTGTCAAAATCAAGTATACACGAGAAAAATACTTTACAAAAGGCGAATTTGGCGTTTTTATGGGTTTGAGAGTATAATATTATATATTTTATTACAAATTTATTGACAAATGCGTACAAATGCACTATAATGAATAATAGCTAATTGTGGTTGCATATCGATTACGGAAAGTGGGGTGAATATATGGATAATGGAAAAAATGCGGTTAACTGTCCGAAAACTGCCGAGCTTATAGATTTCGGGCATACTCTGGCGTCTGAAATGCTTTCACAGTGTGAGTATCCGTGGGAAGCTCTTCCGAAAATAGGCGACTGCATAAAGATGCTTATAGACAGGCTCGATAAGGACAAATATATCTGCATTTCGGATAATGTATTGGTGGCAAAGAGTGCAATTATTGCTCCGAGTGCACTGATCTGCGGACCGACTATAATCGGTGAAAATGCTGAAATAAGACACTGTGCTTACATACGCGGAAACGTTCTCGTTGGAGACGGCGCGGTAGTGGGAAATTCCTGCGAGCTTAAAAATGCAATTATATCTGACGGCGTACAGGTCCCCCACTATAACTACGTTGGTGACTCGATACTCGGTTACAAAACTCATATGGGCGCAGGCGCGGTAGCTTCGAATTTCCGTCTTGACAAAAAGAATATAAACGTCGGGAACGGAGAAGATAAAATATCGACAGGACTTCGCAAGATGGGCGTAATTCTCGGTGACTACTCGGAGGTCGGCTGTAACAGCGTGCTTTATCCGGGTACGGTGATTGGCAGAAGATGCCTTGTGTATCCGCTGACCAGCGTGCGCGGGATCGTATCTCACGACAGTATAGTAAAATCCGACGGCAAAACGATATGTCGAACACCTGAAAAGAACTGAAAGGAAGTAGCTTTAAAATGGGAAAATATTTCGGAACCGACGGTTTTAGAGGAGAAGCTAACGTAAATCTTAATGCAGACCACGCCTATAAGATAGGCAGATTTCTCGGCAGATATTTCGGGAAAGACGGACACAAGTGCCGTGTGGTAGTGGGAAAGGATCCCAGACGTTCGAGCTATATGTTCGAGTATGCAATCGTTGCAGGACTTACTGCGTCTGGCGCAGACGCGTATATGCTTCACGTCGTTACGACTCCCGGTGTTTCGTATGTGACGAGAGTTGACGAGTTTGACTGCGGTGTTATGATATCGGCAAGCCACAATCCGTACAGTGATAACGGTATTAAGCTTATAAACAGACGCGGGGAGAAGATGGAGGACGAGGTTATCGACCTTCTCGAAGCGTATCTCGACGGTGACGCGGGAGATCTCGGAGAAAACGGCGAGCTGCCCTTTGCTACCGGAACGTCGATAGGAAGAATAGTTGACTATATGGCAGGAAGAAACCGCTACGTCGGGTATCTTATCTCGCTTGCATCACATTCCTACCGAAACGTAAACGTCGGACTTGACTGCGCTAACGGAAGCTCGTGGATGATAGCCAAGAACGTGTTCGAAGCTCTCGGAGCAAGAACCTTTGTTATCAATGCAGAGCCTACCGGAGTAAATATCAACGTAAACGCCGGTTCAACACATATTGACGTTCTCAGAAACGTGGTAGTCGAAAACAGACTTGATATTGGATTTGCCTTTGATGGTGATGCAGACCGTTGTATTGCAGTTGACGAAAAGGGTAACGTTATAACGGGTGACCACATACTCTACATTCTCGGAAAAAGCTTCGCAAGCGAAGGCAAGCTGAGCGGCAATACGGTCGTAACTACCATAATGTCAAATCTCGGACTTTACAAGGCATTCGACAAGCTTGGAATAGCATACGAGCAGACGGCAGTCGGAGACAAGTACGTTTACGAACGAATGCTTGAAAAGTCTTACAGACTTGGCGGGGAGCAGAGTGGACATATCATAATGAGCAAGTATGCTACTACTGGCGACGGTATTTTGACCTCGATTATGATTATGGAGACCTTGATGGAAAGCAAGATGCCCGCAAGCAAGCTGTCTGAGGGATTTACCGTATATCCTCAGGTACTCAAAAACATCAGAGTTACCGACCTCGAAGCGGCGGTGAACGACAGTGCGGTCAAAGAGAAGATCTCCGACGTGGAGAAGCGTCTTGGAGACGGTGGCAGAGTTCTCGTGCGCAAAAGCGGAACCGAGCCTCTTATCAGGATAATGGTAGAGGCGGGAAGCGAAGATGAGTGTAACGCTTTTGTAGATGAGATCATTGAAACTATTATGTCGAGGGGTTACGGACTGTCATAAAATGTGACTTTCCCAAGAACTCCGAGGCAAGCGCCAGACCGCAGGATTGCGGTTAACGAGGTGGAAGAAGAATCGAGTTTTCGGCGGGTGTCTTCCCGTGCATTTCCGGCGCGAACGCAGATAACAAAAACGCGGGCAACCGCGTAACAAAAGCTCTGTGACGGAAAACGTGATCATATTTTACTTTTATAAAAACGAAAGGAAAACGTACTGTTTACCGCCCGTTTCATAAAGCGGTAAGAAACAATACGAAGATACTTAAATAAATGTGTGGAATAATCGGATGTGTAGGTAAGATGCAGGCAATCGACGTGCTTGACAACGGACTGCGCGCACTTGAATATCGCGGATATGACTCCGCGGGAGTTTCATTTTTTGATGAAAACTCGAATATCGTCACCGTAAAGGCTACGGGAAAGATCGTAAATCTCGAAGAAAAGCTCGGAAATATGAGTGAAAAGGAAAAAATATCCTTCTGCGGCATAGGACATACCCGTTGGGCAACCCACGGTGAGCCCTCCGAGCGCAACGCTCACCCTCACGGAAACGAGAGAGTTCGTATAGTTCATAACGGAATTATAGAAAATTACCGCGCTCTTGCCGAAAATCTCACGACAAAGGGATATATTTTCACCTCCGAAACAGACACCGAAACGGCAGCTCTCACTATCGACGACTGCTACAACAGATGCGGCGGAGACGCTATGAAGGCAATATCAGAGGCGAGAAAGCTCTTCGACGGCTCGTACGCTATGGGAATAATCTTCTGCGACAGACCGGGCGAGATATATTCGATAAGAAAGGATAATCCTCTTATCATTGGTATAGGGGAGGGTGAAAACTTCATCGCTTCCGATATTACCGCGATTCTTCCTTACACGAAGAACTATATCAGACTTGACGAGACAGAGATGGCTCTGCTCACGGGTGATGACGTTAAGGTTTATGACGAAAACGGAAAGCCTTGCGAAAAGAAGATAGAGCAGGCGCTTTGGGACGTAAATTCGGCACAAAGAGGCGGATACGCTCACTTTATGCTTAAAGAGATACACGAGGAGCCTGAGGCTCTTGAAAAGACGCTTGCTCCGCGTATAAATACAGACGGACTTCCTGCTTTTGACAGCGAGGATTTCGATATCAAGGCTCTCGCAAAGGCGAGAAGAATAATAATTACCGCCTGCGGAACGGCAATGCACGCAGGATTTATAGCAAAATATTTCATAGAGAAATATGCGAGAATCCCTGTAAACGTTGAGATAGCTTCTGAAATGAGATACGCCGATATGATAATCGACGAGAGCGATGCGGTCATCGTTATCTCACAGTCAGGAGAAACGGCAGATACTCTCGCGGCGCTGAGACTTGCAAAGGAAAGAGGTGCTTTCGTTACTTCGATAGTAAACGTAGTCGGCTCGACGATAGCAAGAGAGTCAAACGCTACCATCTATACTTGGGCGGGTCCTGAAATCGCGGTCGCAAGCACTAAGGCTTACGTCGTGCAGTCTGCTCTTATGGTGCTTCTCGCGCTCGGACTTGCGCTTGAAAAGGGAACAATGGACGAGGAAACAGTCAGAGCACTTACTGCAAAACTTCGTTACGCTCTCCCGAAGGACGTTGAAAAGGTACTCGAAATGCAGGATGAAATATTTGACTCTGTCGAGTATCTCGCCGATAAGACCGATATGTTCTGCATCGGACGCGGTATAGACTACTACGGTATGATCGAGGCGTCGCTTAAAATAAAAGAGGTTTCTTATATACATAGCGAGGCCTATGCAGCGGGCGAGCTTAAACACGGAACGATATCTCTTATCGAAAAAGGAACTCCCGTCGTCGTGCTTTCGACCGATAAGAACGTGAGACAAAAAATCGTCGGAAATATCCGTGAGGTAATGTCGCGTGGCGCTTACATTATTTCGGTAACAACGCCCGACGAGCAGATAGATGCGGTTTCGGATAAGGTTATAAATCTTCCGAGCGAAAGCGAGGAGTTTGCTCCTATTGCAGCGGCAACTCTGCTTCAACTTATGGCGTACAGAGCGGCAATAATCAAGGGCTGTGACGTTGATTGCCCGAGAAACCTCGCGAAATCGGTAACGGTTGAGTAAAAAGAAAAAACAAATAATAAGGAAAAGCACGGATTTCCGTGCTTTTTTCTTTTTAATGTATTCGGAAAATATCAGTGAATAGCTTGCATTTTATATGAGACAATATAGATAATTATAAACAACAGAAAGGATAAAATATGAGAAAAATTACAGGAGAGGCAATAACTATTTATCGTCGCCATTTAATAAATGAAGAAAAATCTTCGGCAACGCTCGAAAAATATCTTCGTGATGTACGTGAATTTGGTTTATGGACGGCAGGAGAAGCTTTGTCCAAGGAAAGTGTACTTGAATATAAAAAAATATTGACTTCACGATATGCTTGTAGCAGCGTGAATTCTATAATATCATCATTAAACAGCTTTTTTGAATTTAATAATTGGTATGATTTAAAAATAAAGACGATAAAAATACAAAGACAAATGTTTACTTCAAACGAAAAGGAACTTACAAAATCCGAGTACAAACGCTTGCTTAGTGCGGCAGAATGTAAAAAGAATAAACGTATTTATTTGGTTATGCAAACTATATGTTCCACAGGGATACGTGTTTCCGAACTGAGATATATTACCGTAGAAGCATTAAATTTAAAGCGCGCGGAGATTCGATGCAAGGGAAAAAGAAGGACGGTGTTTTTTCCAAATCAACTTTGCTCTATGCTTAAAGAGTATATAAGGGAACAAAAAATAAAAAGCGGTCCCGTTTTTGTTACAAGAAACAGAAATCCGCTTGATAGATCGAATATATGGTCTGACATGAAAAAACTTTGTAAAACCGCCAACGTATCAGAAACGAAGGTTTTTCCGCACAATCTCAGACACCTGTTTGCGCGAACCTATTATTCAATACAAAAGGATATCGTGCGCTTAGCCGATATCCTTGGACATTCTAATGTTAATACTACTCGTATTTATACCGTAGAAAGCGGAGAAGTACACCGCAGACAGATACAAAAATTGGGACTTTTGAGGTGTTAACAACATAATCGATATTATGTAGTAAAACGACAAACAAAGATGATAAAAAATGTTTTTAACGAGTAAAAAAAGGCATAACTTTATAACCAATGAAAAAAATGGAAGGTCATTGGTTTTTTAGTTATGCTCAAAATTAAAATATAATTTGCATCTATGATGCTTTATGTAGAGATTATCCAAAAAAATATTCTGTTATTATGTAAAAATGTATTATTTTTTTGGAAAAAGGACTTGACAAAAAACGATTTATAGTATATAATCCATGGTGAGTTTCCACATAATATCGATTATGTGGTATTTTTTGAAAACTTGATTATATAAGAGGGGAAGGTTTAGATGGAGTTACACAAAAGGAAAACAAAAAGAATAAGACCACCTTAGGTACATTCAAAAATCGAATTAGACAATTATTATATTTTATTGATGAAAGGAAAAACAACAATGAAAAAAAGAATTTTAGCTGTATTGCTCGCTTGTCTTATGATTGCTTCAGTTTTGCCGATTTCGGTACTTGCAGAACTCGAAATGTGCGAAGAGCATAATCTCGACGATTTCACTGCGGAAGAAATCGAGGCAATGAAGGTTAAGGTCGTACCCAGCGTTTGCGGCGAGTATGGCTATACTCTTTACCTTTGCCCCGACTGCGACAACTATTTTGCTGATAATTTCAACAAGATAGAGGGCAATCACAATTGGGAAACCAAAACGGAAGCTAAAGACGCTACTTGTACCGAAGGCGGTAACAAGGAACTTCAGATCTGTACTGTTTGCGGCGATACGCACGCCGAATACAACGGCGCAGAGATTCCTGCTTCCGGACACGATTATAAAATCGACGAAGAAGCTTCTGCTTACGACTGCGTAGAAGGCGGAAAACTGGTCGAAGTTTGCGCAAACTGCGGCGATACTGTTGAGAGCGAGCGCGAAGGCGAGGGACACAAGTGGTCCGAGCATCCCGCTGAGATTACTAAGGAGCCTGACTTCGTTACCGGTGAGACCGGAATAGCTGTTTATGAGTGCGGAGTTTGCCACGAAACTAAGGAAGTTGTAATTAAGGCTGACTGCACACACGAAAACGGTCTTACCGAGCACAAGGGTGTTGATGCTGCCTGTACCACAGACGGTGCTATTGCTTATTGGAGCTGCGCTGACTGCGGAAAGTACTATGCAGATGTAAACGCTACCAAAGAGGTTGAAAAGGACGAGGACGGCAACTACATAACCGTAATTGAAGCGCTCGGGCATATCACCGAAGGTGATGAGATAGAGGTTGTTGAAACGTTCCCCGCTACCTGCACCGGTGAGGGCTGGCAGAAGGTAGTTTGCGGACGTTGTGAGGAAGAGGTTAAGGTTACAATCGAACCCACAGGGCATTCCTTTGATGATGATAATCCGACTAAGTATCCTGCTACTTGTACCGGATGGGGATTTGACGTTTATGCTTGTACCACTTGTGGATTTGTAAAGCAAACTAATTCCGTTGAGCCTCTCGGTCATACTGATTGGCAAAGTGAGGATAGCAAGAATGTTTCATTTAAACAGGCTGCTGACTGTGTTACCGACGGTCTGGTAAATTGGGACTGCGGTAATTGCGGTACAAACCTCACAAAAGAGCTTGACAAAACCGAACATACCGAGGTAACTGTTGAGGTTGGCGCTACCTGCTCGAAGTATGACTACGTCTTCGTTTACTGCTCAAACGAAAACTGCCCTCTTGAAGCTAAGTCTGAATATGTAGAAGACGGTGTTTCGTATGATGTTACCGTTGAAGGTGCTGCTGTGAAGCTTATCAGATGCACTGTTGGAACTACTATTGATGAAAACAACCACAATATTGTGGACGGCGTTGTAAACGCTCCTACTTGCACCGAGCCCGGTAACATGATCGGTTACTGCACAGATTGTAATACTTACGACGCGATCCTCCCTATTGATCCTCCCGGACATGACTTTGATGCTTCGATCGCAGCAAACGTTACGATCAAGGTACCTCAGGATTGCGAAAACGATGAAGTTATTACAGTTAAGTGCTCTCGTTGCGATGAGACTGAAGATCAGACAACAGACAAGAAGGCACTCGGACACAACTTTGTTGAGACCGGTGTCGTAGTAGATCCCACTTGTATCGCAGACGGTTACACCGAAACCGAGTGTGAAAACTGCGGAGAAATGGGTGCCAAGGATATTACCACGTTTGAGTCTAAGTTCTATTTCAGCGTTGAAGCTGCGCAGAAAGAGCATGTAAATCTTGATCTTCAAAGCGTAACCACCTTCCGCGAAGGCAACTGCCTTATCAATGGCTATTACAGCTATAAGTGCGATGATTGCGGAGAAAACATTCTCGTTGTTATCGAAGGTACCGGTGAGGGACATATTGATGACGGCAAATATGACCAGGAAGGCGAAATAGAAGACACTGGTTGCGGCGACGGTGAAGAGACCAAGGGTGCTTACATTTGTACCAATTGCGGCGAGCTTATTGAGTATTATCTTGAACATGATTGGGATAAGACCGAGGAGACTCCTGCTGACTGCGAAACTATGACCAACGGCACAAAGGCTCTTTGGGTATGTAAGAACGCTGTTTGCGGTGCTATTCACGAAGAATATAACGGCGGAGAAATCGTAGCCGAGCATGACTACGAGGATCAGGATCCCCTTAACGTTGCTCCTGATTGCGAAAATCCCGGATATGAAGGTCATAAGATCTGTAAGGTTTGCGGAGATGAAGTAAAGACTGATAAACCCGCACTCAACTCCGGACACGCAAAAATGACTGCTACTGACAAACTCGATGCATCCTGTAAGGGTGACGGTCAGTACGGATATCAGCACTGGGAATGTGAGTTCTGTGACTATGAGTATATCGATAAGTATGTCAAGGCTCCCGAACACGTAGAAGTTGACCTTGAAGCAGTAGCTCCCGATTGTGAAAACACCGGACTTACCGCAGGCAAAATGTGCGATGTGTGCAAAGATATCACTGTCGCTCAGAAAGAAGTTCCCGCAACCGGTCACCACAACGCTGCCGGCGAGCTTATCGAGTGTGATACCGAGGACCGCTTCTGTGTAGCCGTAGTAGGTAAAGACGAAGATGAAAATGATATTTATTGCGGAGAAGTTGGCGATACTCACGTACTCGTCGGACCTATTGTAGTTGATGCTACCTGCCACGAGTACGGTTACGATCTCTGGGTTTGCACTAACTGCGAGTGGAGCAAGATAGCCAACGTGGACGAAACGTACCTCGAAGACCACACTTGGGGCGCTTGGGTCGAAGTTCCTTCCGATGAGTATGACGATGAGATCATGGAAGAGCGCGAATGTACTGTTTGCGGCGAGAAGGAAGAAAGAACTGTTGAAGAAATCAAGATCAAGTACGTTCTTGATATCGACAACGCTGTTGCAAGCGGCGCAGGCTACTCCGATTCTTCTCTCGTTGTAGTTAAGATATCTATTGAAGCTCTCAAAGAAGCTGTTGACGTTTGGGGCGTAAACTTCGGTCTCGATTATGACGAAACTGTTATGTCCTTCGTTGAAGCAAAGTTCGTTAGCGAAAACTTCATTACCAACCCGATGGCAAATGCTAAGGACGGTGTTGTAAGCGTTCTCGCAAGCGTACCCAATAACGAGAATAAGGAAACCACTAACGTTACCATCGAAACCTCCGAGGCGTTTGTAGAGCTCTATTTCCGCATTGATAATGCGAAAATTGACGACGGTGCTACCGACACTATATCTGCTGAGTTTAAATTTGTTGATTGCGAAGCGCGCAACAATGCAGGTGACCGTATCGGCAGCGCAGGCGAGATCGAAGCTATCGAAATCGTCAAGTATATGGACGTTGACGGTGACGGCGACGTAAACATGGCAGACGCTCTTATGGTCAGCAAGATCATCACCGGTGAAATCGACCTTAGCTACGATGTCAGCGTTGACGTTGACAAGGACGGCGAGATTACTGCTACCGACCTCAAAGCAATTTGCGAATACATTGTAGGAAGCAAGGGCTACGATGATATGCTGAGCCTTGGTGTGGACGACACTGCTGCCTAAATATCGGTCAAAGGAGGAATAAATAATGAAAAGCAAAAGATTTTTACTGCTACTTTTCATTGTGCAAATAATATTCTGTCTTTCTTTGTCGGTATTCGCATCCGGAAATAATATCGCTTACACGATGGAGTCTGAGGACTCCATCGTGGGAGCGGGCGAAACGTTCGACGTTACCGTTTCGCTTGCGGAAAACTCCGGATTCGTACTTTCTATTGTAAATGTTACTTTCGATCCTGCACAGGTTTCTTATGAAGGATATTCCTTAGAAGGAAGTGTATTTACTGAGGACGATATTATAGTCAACAAGCGCGCAAATGAGAATTTCGCAAAGGTTACTATCGGAGATCCAATGGCGGCAATGGGAAAAAATCCCCCTGTTTATTCGGAAAACGGAGTTGTAGCCGTGCTTAAATTCAAAGTGCGTGACGCCTATGAGGGCAAGATCAATATATCGCTCGACATAAATAGGAAGAATACGATGATGCCCAACGAGTCCGATGATTTTACCATCACAGGTGATTCTCTTGATGTTAAATCGATAGACTGGGCAACACACAAGCATACAGAGGTGACAGACACTTCGGTCGAACCCACCTGTCTCGATACCGGACTTACCGAAGGAAAGCATTGCTCGATGTGTGAGCAGGTGCTCGTTAAGCAGGAGACTATCCCTGCATTAGGACATGATAAAATTGTAGATGTAGTCGCTGTTTCCGCTACGTGTACCAAGAGTGGAAATACCGAGGGTTGGCATTGTTCAAGATGTGATGCCGGTCTGAAACAGGAAACCGTTCCTGCAAAAGGACATAATGAAAAGGTTCTTTCTGCAAAGCAGCCTACTTGCTCCGAGGAGGGTCTTACCCAAGGCAAACAGTGCCGTACCTGCGGAGTTGTAACCGTAAAGCAGCAGGTGATCGCAGCTACCGGTCACGTTGAGGAGGTTGTTGCCGCAAAGGACGCAACTTGTTCTGAGGCAGGACTTACCGAAGGTAAAAAATGCTCGGTTTGCGGAGAGATCACGGTAGAACAGCAGATCATTCCTGCCGGTGCGCATACCGAAGAAATAATTCCCGGTAAAGCGGCAAGCTGTACTGAAACGGGACTGAGCGACGGTAAAAAGTGTACTGTTTGCGGTGAAATAACCCTAGAACAAAAGGTTCTTGATAAAATCGCTCACACCGAGCTGATAATAAACGGAAAGGCAGCCACTTGCACCGAGTCGGGACTTACCGACGGTAAAAAATGCTCCGTCTGCGGCGAAATTATCGTAGCGCAGGAAGTTGTCGAGCCTAAATCTCACGTTTACGATAATAATTGTGATACAAAATGCAATAATTGTGATGCGGCAAGAGAGGTAAGCGAGCATACTTACGGAGAGTGGAATACGACAAAAGAAGCTACCAAAAAAGAGACTGGTGTAAAGGTCAGAGAGTGTTCCGAATGCGGCAACACCGAAAGTGCTGAAATCCACAGAATCGAATCTAATACGTCTATTTTTATTGTATTAGTAATACTTGTTCTTTTGATGATTACAGGAATAATAGTTTTTGTAGCTATCAAAACAAAGAACAGAAAAGTTAAATAAACTCCCCTTTCGTTTTGCCCGAGCATTCTAACTTAGAATGCTCGGGCGTTTTTACTGGAAAATTGGGTATTTATTTTACCAAAGTAGTAAATAACTCTTGACAAAACCCATATAAAATGTTATCATAATTTGCAAATGATTTGCAAATTCAAAATAATAAATCACATTTACCATAAAGGAAGATAAAATGAAGATATACGACACCGAGCAGAGAAGGACTCTCGTGAGAATTCTTGAAGATAATCCAGATAGACAGTTTTCTGCACTTGAACTTGCACGGCTTTGCGCTGAGTCAAACTCCTCTGTTAAAATAAACGCAAGTACGGTCTATCGGCTTCTTGCGCGTCTGGTTGACGAGGGCAAGGCGGAGCGTTCGGCATCTCCCGACGGACGTCAGCTTCTCTACCGTTATCTCGACACCTGCGAGTGCACCGAGCACATACATCTTAAATGTAAAAGGTGCGGACAGATACTGCATCTTGAAGATGAGCAGGCAGAGAAAAGTCTCGTCGCGGCGATGGCAAAATGCCATTTTAAGGTCGACGAGGCGCAGTCGCTTATCGTTGGAGTGTGCGAAAACTGCGGAGGATGATAGTGTTATGAAAAAGATAATAAGTACAGTTATGATAATCTCGATGCTCGCGTGCACTATTTTTCTGCCTTCCTGCAAAGCGCTGAAAAACAGCGGCAAAAAAAGTATCGTGTGTACGGCTTTCGCGCAGTACGATCTTACTATGAACATACTCGGAGAAAAAGCCTCGGATTTTGAGGTCACCTATCTTCTCGAAAGCGGTACCGATATGCACAGCTACTCGAATTCATTAAGCGTGGAGGACAAGGTGAAGATACTTTCCTCTGAGCTTTTCATCTGCATCGGCGGTGAGTCTGAGGCTTGGATAGACGAGCTTCTTGACGACAAGGATGCCGAAAACGTAAGGCTATTAAGCCTTATCGAAGAAATAGGCGAGCCGATCTGTCACGGCTCTGATCACGACCACGCTCATGCGTACGACTGTGACGAGCATATTTGGTTGTCTCCTAAAAGAGCACTAATGATGTGTGATGCGATATGCGATGAAATATGCGCTATCGATCCCGAAAACGGTGATGTATATAGAGAAAACAACGCAAAATACAAAGAAAAGCTTGAAAAGCTTGATAAAAACTTTGAGGATACGGTATCTTCTGCTAAAATAAACCATCTGGTTTTTGCCGATAGATTTCCTTTTATTTATCTGACGAGTGATTATGGTGTTAACTACTGCGCGGCGTTTGAAGGATGCTCCACAGAGACAAATGCTACGTTTGAAACTGTTACAAGACTTGTTAATAATATAAATGCGAGTGGAGTAAAGAGCATTATCACGCTTGAAAAGAGTACGATAAATATAGCAGACACCGTAATTAAGGAATCAAAAAGAACTGATATTACCGTTCTTACGGCTGTATCTATGCAAAACGTTAGTAAAAAGGATATCGAAAACGGACTAACGTATATCTCTGCGATGTACGACAATCTTGAAATATTCAGAAAGGCAATGAACTGATTATGGCTTTGCTTGAATGTAAAAACGTAAGCCTTGCCTACGAGGGCAAATCGATAGTATCCGGGCTGAATTTCAGAGTTGAAAAGGGTGACTATCTTTGTATCGTAGGTGAAAACGGCTCAGGAAAGACCACGCTTATGAAAGCTCTTCTTGGACTCAGAGGAGTATCCGAGGGCGAGATAAAATTCGGTGATGGTCTGTCGCACAAAAAAATAGGATATTTGCCTCAGCAGAGCGAGTTGCAAAGAGATTTTCCTGCCACGGTCCGAGAGGTGGTACTTTCGGGGTTTCTTGGAGGATGTGGACTTCGTCCGTTTTACAGTAAGAGCGAAAAAAAGATGGCAGATGAGAATATGCAAAGGCTAGGCATATCCGGTCTTTCCCTGAGATGCTACCGAGAGCTTTCGGGAGGTCAACAGCAGAGAGTTTTACTTGCAAGAGCGCTTTGCGCTACGGGACAGCTTCTCCTTCTTGACGAACCCGTTGCGGGACTTGACCCTAAGGTAAGCGCGGAGATGTACTCGCTTGTCGAAGACCTGAACAAAAACTGCAAAATAACCGTAATTATGATATCGCACGATATAAATTCTGCGGTGAAATATTCCTCACACATTCTTCACGTAGGACAAACTCCGCTCTTTTTCGGCAGGACAGAGGATTACGTGAAGTCCAATGTGTCGCGCGGCTTTATCAACTCCTTTGAAAAGGAGGGCAATGAAAATGAGTGAGTTTTTAAGACAGATGCTTTTCTATCTCGAAATGGATTTCGTCAGATATGCGCTGATAGCAGGCATACTTATCGCGCTTTGCTCGGCACTTCTCGGCGTTACCCTAGTGCTCAAACGCTACTCGATGATAGGAGACGGACTTTCACACGTCGCATTTGGAGCGATGACCGTAGCGGCGGTCTCGGGACTTACAAACGAGATGGTCGTAGTTCTCCCTGTGACCGTAATTTCCGCTGTGATACTGCTGAGACTGAGTAAACGTTCAAGAGTCAAGGCGGATGCGGCTATCGCGATGATATCAGTAGCTTCTCTTGCTGTTGGATATCTGCTAACAAGCGTTTTTTCTGCGTCCGCGAATATAAGCGGAGACGTATGCGGTGCGCTCTTTGGTTCGGTCAAGATAATTTCTCTTTCTAAGCTCGACGTTTGGTTGTGTGTCGCTCTGTCGGTGATCGTTATAGGACTTTTCATTTTGTTTTATAATAAAATATTTGCGACTACCTTTGACGAGGACTTTGCCGCGGCGACAGGTGTTAAGGTCTCACTATACAATACCTTTATAGCGATCATAAGCGCGGTAGTCATCGTTCTTGCTATGAACCTCGTGGGTGCACTTTTGGTGTCCGCTCTTATCGTTTTTCCTGCCATAAGTGCGATGAGACTCTTTAAAAGCTTTAAGGCGGTAACTCTGTGTGCGGCAGCAGTCTCTGTTTTCTGTGTGCTTGTCGGACTTCTGATAACGATAATGGCATCGACTCCCGCAGGAGCCACGATAGTTACGGTGAATATGGCAGTATATCTGATTTTTTTGCTCATAGGACTTATAAAAAGATAAAAAGGAACGAAATATGAAATTCTTATATTTTCTTGAATCAATAAGAAATCCTGTGCTTGACACGCTTATGTCGCTTATAACTGAGCTTGGGAGCGAGGCGCTTTTCCTAGCCGTAGCTCTGTGCGTTTTCTGGTGTATAGATAAAAAAGCAGGGTATTACGTTCTTATTACAGGCTTTGTCGGTATTTCGCTCAATCAGTTTTTAAAACTAGCTTTTCGTATAGAACGCCCGTGGGTCAAGGATCCGAATTTTACGATAGTAGAATCAGCAAGAGCCGAAGCTACGGGATATTCATTCCCAAGTGGACACACGCAGAACATTACGGGCGTGCTTGGCGGGGTGGCTCGATTTTTTTCAAAAAAGAAGGCGTTAGTTTGGACTTGCTTGGTTTTTATTGCGCTCGTCGCTCTTTCGAGAATGTATCTCGGCGTGCATACTCCACTTGACGTCGGAGTTTCACTTGCGGTCGGAGCGTTTCTCGTATTTGTCCTTTATCCACTCGTTATGAAGGCGTTTGAAAACGATAAGGTTATGTATGTTCTTATGGGCACGGTAATACTTATGGCTGTGCTTTTCGTATGCTACACTGAGTTGTATAATTTTCCTACGAATATCGATGCCGACAATTATTACTCGGGACTTAAAAACTCGTACTCGCTTCTTGGCGCGGTGCTTGCTTTTCCGGTAATCTATTTTGTAGATAAACGGTACATAAAATTTGATACAGATGCCTGTCTTTGGGGACAAGCATTAAAGCTTGTCGCAGGAGCCGCTATCGCACTTGCGATAAAATCTCTTCTCAAATCTCCGCTGAACGTCTTGTTTGACGGTCACTGTGCATCAAATGCTCTGAGATATTTCGCGGTGGTAATATTTTCGGGTATAATTTGGCCGCTAACCTTCAGATTCTTTCCTAAGAAAAAACTAGGGAAGAACAAATTGTAAAAACTAAGTAAGCCTATTGCAAATTATATACTCGTGTGATATAATTTTATATGTAATGAAAATGGAGGTGAAGATATTGAAAAAAATGTCAAATAGGCTAAATTACGCCCGTTCGGCAGTACTTTTGCTTGTTTTTTTCTGTACGATTTTTATCACATCCTCGCTTTCTTCTTACGCGGCTGGCGCAAGCGTATTCGTGGGTAGCGCAGTCAGCACGAACTCTGACGGATATTATGAAATACCTATTACACTTTCCGGTGTGTCTCTTACTGCAGGAAAGAGTATTGAAATAGAGCTTTCATATAACAATATAGCTTTTTCTATAGCAAAGACCACTTTTTCAAGCTCGGTTAAAAGCTATGCAAGTGCAAGCGGAACAAATCCGTATCATATAAAGATAACCGCCGGAAGCAGTGCGCTTAAACCGAGCGGCGTCGTTTGTACCGTGTATCTCGAACCAACGGGAATTCTTGAAGTCAAGGATTATCATATAAATGTGTCAAAGGTGAGCGGTGTTTCGGCAAGTACCTCGCAAGGCACTATAAGCGTAACTTGTTCCCACACCTACGAGGCTTATAGTACGGTAGAATCTACGTGCACTGTTGGTGGATATACTATTGAGCGTTGTAGCATATGCAAGGAATACAGAAGAACAGGTCAGAGGACTCCACTTGGTCACGACTATAAAGAAATTGATACCGTAGAGCCTGACTGTGTTCAGCACGGATACACGGTTGAGGAATGCAGCAGATGTAAACTTCGTAATATAATTGAAGGCGAGCCCCCTCTTGGTCACGAATACGGACAGGGTGACTGTACGGTGATAGATCCGACCTGCGCTATGCAGGGATATACCGAGTACAGATGTCTTCGAGACGGATGCGATGCGACAAAACGTATAGATTATACCGAGAAGACAGATCATATCGGCGGAGATACGGTGATTATAGAGTCAACCTGTCAAAAGCACGGAAGTGAAAATACGTACTGTATTCATTGCGGAATACTCGTTGATGAGAAAACCCTCGAACTCGTACCTCACGAGTTCAAGGATACGGTCATTGAACCTACCTGTACGACCCCAGGATATACTTATAGAAAGTGTCTTGCTTGCAATACCGTAAGGCGTGAAAATCAGATCGCAATGCTTCCGCACAGCTACACCTCCGTTCTTGAAAAAGCGGCGGACTGTGTATCGAGCGGAAGAATAAAATATATCTGCTCTTGCGGTAATGGCTATACCGAGGAGATTCCCTGTCTCGGACATAGTTATATTAAAGAGTCGATAATCGACGCTACCGAGGAAAGCGAAGGAATGATAACCTATGTTTGTACTGTGTGCGGAGATACACGACCCCAGATAGTTCCCATCGGCAGTGTAAAACCAGACGATCAAAATGGCAATCTTCTCGATGTCAAAAGTTCGGATACTCGCGATAGACTGTCAGGCAGGGAAACGCTGCTACTCTACATAATTCTTATAATTATCTGTTTCACTATACTTGTAGCTGTGGCAATTATTATAAAAAGAATGACAAAAAAACTAATCTTAAGTAAAAAGCACAGGATAAAGAACGTATGAATAACAAAGTAATAATGACTCTCTCGTCGGAGCTTTGTAAAAACGAGGCGGTGAGTAGATTTTTCGGGGCGCCTACCGTGCCGGGCGAATGGTTCGATGACGAGATATTTTCGGAAGGTGAGGTCTTCATCTGCCAGATAGCTCTCGCGGACCTTACCGATTTTGGCGGATACGGACTTCTTCCTGACGACGGATATTTGTATTTCTTCTTTGATATAGAGGACAAAGTAAATCCGCTCAGAATAAGATTTTTCGCAGGTGCGCCAGATACGGTGGTGGAGGATTTCAACGAAAGCATTGATTTTGATATTCCGAAAGATGAATACAGTGTTATCTTTTCACGAGACGGTGCGGGAACTATCGGAGCATCTATCTCGGCAACGGAACTTGTTGGTGATGAGGTAATACTCCTTGATTTCGAGAATGCCGATGCCAGACTTTTCACCTTTCTCGGGAATTGTAAGAAAATAAAAATATCAAAAGAAGCCGTTAAGTCTCTGAGATTTGACGAGGCTCGTTTTGTTTAAAGTCAAAAAACCGCAGTTTGTACTGCGGTTTTTTATCGTTTATAAGACGTTTTTTTGTTAATAATAACTATAAACTAAAACTTTTAATATGTTTTGGAGGAACGAACATGGAAAAAAGAATTTTAAAAGAAAAGGACCTAAAAAAATTTAGAGATTTTTTGATGGATGATGAAAAAAGCGTGTCTACGCTTGATAAATATATGCGTGATCTAAGGCGGTTTGTTGCTGTGCTCGAGGAAAAAGCAATAGACAAGCAGAAGGTGCTTACGTATAAAAATGACCTGAAAAAGAGTTATGCTGTCACGAGCGCAAATTCTATGTTGGCATCGATAAATTCATTTTTGCGCTTTATGGGCTGGCATGATCTCTGCGTGAAACAGTTTAAGGTTCAGAAAAACGCTTATTCACCCGAAGAAAAAGAACTGACTAAAAGTGAATATCGTGCTCTCGTTAAGGCTGCTTCGGATAAAAAGGATGAGAGACTGTCTCTGGTGATCCAGACAATCTGCTCTACGGGCATCCGCGTAAGCGAGCTGCAATATGTGACTGTTGAAGCGGTCAAAAAAGGAGAAGCGGTAGTTAGCTGTAAAGGAAAGACCAGAAGAATTTTTTTCGTGTCTGAACTGCGTAAAAAACTCCTTTCGTATATAAACGAAAAGAGAGTAATAAAAGGATGTGTATTTGTAACCAAAACGGGAAAAGCAATAAACCGCAGTAACGTGTGGCGAGAAATGAAGTCGTTGTGCGCCGATGCGGGCGTTTTATCCAGCAAGGTCTTTCCGCATAATTTAAGGCACCTGTTTGCCAGAACCTTTTACTCGGTAGAAAAGGATATAGCCAAGCTTGCCGATATCCTCGGACACTCTAACATCAATACTACGCGCATATATATAATGACGACCTGCAAGGAGCACAGGCGCAGAATGGAAAATATGCGCCTTGTAATATAAGTGATGAGAGACAATGCAATATAGGTGCTGTTTCGACTCGCAAGGTTTATATAACGTAATGATTGTTATGTAGTAAGTTTTTATACGTGTACAGACGAATTCACTTTACAATTGTGAAGTGATTATAGCATATTCTACATAGAATTTCAAGTAGTTTCGGGCAAAATTACAAAATTTTGTGAATTTAATCAAAACAGGGCATAGCGAAAGAAGCCTTTTCTACGATTTTTACGAAAAGGCTTTTTTCGCTATGCATTTTTTCGACACATATAGCTATTTTTCACCATTTCATCAAAAGCTCAAAGGAAAGTAGGTTGTGGTAAAAATGATTTTTACTACATAACAATCATTATGTTGCTTTTTTCTCCCTAGATAAGGGGAATGTGTGGGATGTTCTGCAAGGCGTGCATAATTTGAATAAACTTGGTGGTCGGTAAAGTACAAATGAATCAAATATTTTTTTCGATTACTGAGTTTGAGGAGCAAAAGTCGCTAAAAAGGAAATGAAAAGCAAGGAAATTTTACAAAATTCAAATTTTTGCATATTTTGCGGAGAGGAAATTCCCGAAGGCAGGATGCTCTGTTACGCGTGTGAAAATATGGATCGTAACGGAGAGAGCGATACCCATCCTTTGGTCTCTGCTTCGACAGACCCGAAGCAAAAAAATAATAAAAGTGAGGGAATAAAGTGAGAAAGGCACTCGGTATAATCAAGACAACTATCGTATGGCTCGTGGTTGCACTCGCGATATTTATGATGATATTTACCCTGGTCTCGGTTACGACGTTTAATAGGAACGACAGAAATCTTTTCGGTTACAGAGCGTACATCGTAAACACAGATTCAATGAGCGCTACCGATTTCGATGCGGGAGACCTTATTTTTATAAAAGAAACAGACCCTGCGACGCTGGAAGAGGGGGATATTATTACGTATATATCTCAGAACAGCGAGAGCTTCGGCGAGACTATCACGCATAAGATCAGAAAAAAGACGACCGATGCAGATGGCAATGCAGGATTTATTACCTACGGTACTACCACTAATACGGACGATGAAACGATAGTCACGTACCCGTATATCCTGGGAAAATACCAGAGTCATATTGCAAATCTCGGACATTTCTTTAATTTTTTAAAGACTCCGCAGGGGTATATAGTTTGTATATTCGTTCCCTTTATGCTTTTGATACTTTATCAGGGCATCAACTGCATACGCCTGTTCCGCCGTTATAAGAAGGAGCAGACCGACGAAATGGAAGCGGAAAAGAAGCGTCTTGAACAGGAACGCAGTGAAAACGCTAAGATGCTTGAAGAACTCCAAGCACTCAAAGCTCAGCTTGAAGGTCAGCAGGCGGCGGTCGGTACGGTGTCGTCCGATGCCGAAAAGGTCGAAAACGACAAGGAGTAGAAATACTGCCGTTTTCAATTTCCAAAGTTAATAAATCGCCTCCCGCGTTAGGTCAACGGTCAGCGAGAGAACGGTTTCAATCTTCCCAACGTTGACATAACTAAAAAGGAGGTCATAAAAATGACAAAAACAAACACAAAGCGCGCACTTGTAGTAAGCGTTCTATCGCTTCTTCTTTGCGCATCCATGCTTATCGGAACGACCTTTGCGTGGTTTACCGATAGCGTTACTTCCGGTAGCAACAAGATCGTTGCTGGTAATTTGGACATCGAGCTGGAATATTGGAATGGTTCCGCTTGGAAGACTGTTAACAATGCAGCAGATCTGTTCACCGGCAACCTTTGGGAACCCGGTCACACCGAGGTCGTATATCTCAAGCTGAGCAATCTTGGCTCTCTCGCTCTTAAGTATCAGCTTGGTATTAACATTGTTTCCGAGACTGAGGGTATCACCGTAGATGAAAACGGAAACGACAAGACCTTCAAGCTTTCCGACTACATCTACATGGGTGTTGTTGAAGATAAGCAGCCCTCTTTCGCAAACCGTGAGGAAGCTGAAGCTGCAGTTGCCGGTAAGTCCGGTATCATCAGCACCGGCTACACCAAGACCGGTAATATGACCGCTGATGCAGACGATCTGTATCTCGCAGTTGTAGTTTATATGCCCGAGACCGTTGGTAACGAGGCTAACCACGATGGCGAAAATCTGCCTTCTATCGACTTGGGAATTAGCGTTCTCGCTACTCAGTACACTTATGAAAACGATAGCTTCGGAAACGACTATGATAAGGATGCAGAGTATCCGGCTCAGGTAGATACTTGGGATGGTACGGCAGATACCTCTTGGTACAATGATACCGACACGGAATTTACCCTTAATTCCGCCGAACAGCTTGCAGGTCTTGCAGAGCTTGTTGATGGTGGAAATGATTTTGCAGGCAAGACAATTAAATTAGCATCCGATGCAGACCTCTATCTTGAAGGTGAAAATGGAGAACCTGTCAGCTTCGACCCTATCGGCGATAAATCTGCATTTGCAGGTACTTTTGACGGACAGGGACACACTATTGATAACCTCTATCAGAGTGGCTGGGCATTCGGCTACGAGTGGGGCAAATATGGTTCTGTTGGTCTCTTTGGCGAGCTCAAGAGCGCAACAATTAAGAACGTAATAATTTCCGGAGCCGAAAGCTTCGTCGAGGGTGGCGATGTCGGTGGTATCACTGGTAGCGCAACCGGCGACTGTGTCTTTGAAAACATTACCCTTGAGGACTCTGTTTTCGCAACCTACAACAACGGTAACGGCGGTATCATCGGATGGTCCGGCGCAGGAAACTATACGTTCAAAAATATCACCATTGGCGATGACGTTGTTCTAGCTGGTCTGTGGGGCTCCTTCGACAGCTCTATCGGCGGTATCGTTGGTCAGGGAGAACCCGGTGCGACCTACAACTTTGAAAACGTAGATATCGCTTGCCGTATGGATGTTTACAATGACTGCACAGCATCCTACGACTATTACAACTATCGTATGTGCGGTATGATCATCGGCCGTTTGGCGAAGACTACCACCATCGATGGTGTCAACTATCCCGATATGTCTCAGTACAACATCACTTGTGATAATGTAACCGTTACCTATGGTGATTGGGCAAATTATCACTACTGCGAGCCTACTCCCGGTCTGAATGGTGGTCGCGGTATGCGTGTTGAGGCTGGCTATTCATATGATGGACTTCCCGCTGACTTCGATCATACACAGTGTGTTGATAACCATATGGCTTTGTTTCCGTTCGATCAGATTTTCGGCGGAGATCAACTTGGCGTTAAGGGTCTCAAAGAATATACCGGCGTTACAATAACCTACAACAACAAATAATCCTTTTAAGCCAGTCCTAACTCCTTTCATGGGGTTAGGCGGCAATCAAAGGACATAAGGAAGGTACACAGCAGTGGGTTCCTCATTCCATATTTTCACATTGTGCGCAACCCTTATGTCCCTTGATTGCCGAAATATTTAAAGGAGCAAGCAGTATGAATAACAAACTAAAAAAGATATGGAATATCGCATCGACCGTGATTGTGATATTCATAGTTATCTGCGCGATTTTCCTTATGGGTTCGAGGCTTCTCGGATTCAGAGTTTTCACGGTCATATCCGGCAGTATGGAGCCGAAATACAGTGTCGGTGACCTCATTTACGTCAAAGAGGTCGATACCGACAGCATTAAGGTCGGAGACCCTATCACCTTCGTTCTTAACGAGGACCTCGTCGTCGCGACTCACCGAGTCGTCAGGATAGACGAAGAAAACAAGCACTTCTACACAAAGGGAGACGCCAACGAGCTTGAAGACGCATCGCCCGTTCATTTTAATAACGTCATCGGTGTTCCGAAGTTCAGTATCCCGCTTCTCGGGTACGTCTCAAATTTCGTACAGAACCCTCCTGGAATGTATATCGCGATAGCGGTCATAGTTCTGCTTATCGCGGCAGTATTTATCCCAGATCTTTTTAAGAAGAAGCACGAAGATGCTTCTCAGAATATTATGGTAAGGGTATTGGAGGATGAGGAGACGAATATCGATGTCAAGGAGAACAGCGACAAATGAAAAAGAAGATATTGATAATAGCGCTCACACTTGCACTCGTTGCCATTGTCGCTGTCGGAGGAACGCTTGCTTGGTTCACCGATACAGATGAGTTAAAAAACGTCTTCACCGTCGGAAGCGTCGATATAGTTCAGAACGAGGTTTTCGATGAGCAGACGGCAATGCTCGTACCCGTCGTTGGAAATGACCCGACAGACGCAGACGATAACTACATAGAAAAGAAGGTTACAGTCGAAAATATCGGCAAAAACGCCGCTTACGTTCAGACCTACGTTGCAGTCCCCGCAGTGCTCGATAATAACGGTATTTTGAAGCTTTACGATATCAACGCCTCGGCAAATGGCTGGACTAAGATAGACGGCAATGAAAATGCAGACGGCGTTCAGCCTGTCGCAACCGATATTACGCTTGACGGCGAGACTATCCCTTATAACGTCTATCTTTACAGATATAATACCGCGCTCGAAAAGGATACCGAGACAAAGGCCTCTCTTGAATACGTTTATATCGACCCCTCGATAGACCTTAACGTCTATGACATTGAAGAAGGCGACGGCGTTAAGGATACCGCGTATTTCGTTCTCGCGGACGGAAGTGAGATAAACGGCTTCAACGCCGCAGGTAAGCTGAACGTTTACGTTGCGACTCAGGCGGTACAGACCGTCGGCTTTGACAGCGCTGAGAGCGCATTCGACGCATCCTTCCCAAACCACCCTTGGGCGCAGTAATTTCGATTTTAAATTCAGAAAGAATTTGAAATAAATCATCATCAAAGAAAGGAGGAAAAGGCATGAAAAAAACAAACAATTTTAACTTAACCAACGAAAGAGGAGAAAATAAGATGAATTCGAATAAAAAAAAGATATTTCTTGTTGCCCTGGCTCTTTGCATAATTGCTATTCTCTCGTTTAGCACACTTGCATGGTTCACGGCACAGGATTCTGTAACCAACGAATTTTATGTAGGCGATTCCACCACAGACCCCGATGATGTTTTCGGCGTTGACGTCTGGGAGACAGTTGACGGCACTGAAATCGGCAGAGGAACCGCAGATGACACCGGCGCAAAGTACGAGGATATACTCCCCGGACAGATACTCAGCAAAGCACCGGTTGTTGAAAATACGGGTATTCACCCGATGTACGTGCGCGCAATTGTTACCGTATCCGAAGCAACGCTTCTCAGAGAAGCTATGGAAGGTGCGTGGGGAGATGCTGACAAGTTCCTTGCAGGAACAGCAGATACATGGACTCTCACTGACATACTGTTCACAGATGACGATGAACTTGTTTACATTTATTACTATAACACCGAACTGGCAGCAGATGCTACCACCGAGGCTCTGTTCGACGCAGTAGTAATTCCCACAGGTCTTACGCTTGATCAAGCGCAGGCTATGGAAAGCTTCCAGATCAGCATTCTTGGTCAGGCTATCCAGTCCGAGCATTTGGCTGATCCCGATGTTCCCGGAAAAATGGTTGCTACCGCACAGAGAGCTTTCAAGCTCTACTGGGATGCAGAGGGCACTATCGCAGGATACACCGATGAGGAAATTCTCGCTAACGGAAAAGTAAACGGTACCGCTGATACAAACGTATATATCGATGTTGTTGATCCTGAAGCAAGCGAAATTTCCTTGACGAATGAAACCATTTCCGTTTCAGAAGCGGTTGTAAAAGTAGATCCCGCTATTTTTAACTCCACGGTAATCATCGATGATTGCGATTTTACCATTGATGACGGTGGTTACATCTGCTACTTCGGTAGTGCGGGTGGAAATCAAGTCATAATCACTTCGGACAGTACCGTCAACGGTGTTGCTGTGGGCGATATGGACGAAGCGGAGTTGATGAAGTATTTCCATAACATCGGCTCCGAAATGGTTTGGGTATATTGATTAATTATAGGAGATTTATAATAATGAAAATTAAAACCACAAAGCGCGCATTTATTGCAAGCGCACTCTCGCTTCTTCTTTGCGCGTCTATGCTCATCGGAACCACATTCGCTTGGTTTACCGATTCTGTTACCTCTGGTAACAACGTTATCAAGTCGGGTAATTTGGACGTAAACCTGTACTACTGGGATAACAGTATGACAGATAAATGGGTTTCTATCGTAGATCAGCCCGATGTAAAGCTTTTCAAGAACGTTGAAGGTGAAGATATACTGTGGGAGCCCGGTGCTACCGGCTTCGGTCAGTTTGAGGTTGCAAACGAAGGCAGTCTCGCTCTTAAATATCAGTTGAAGCTCGAGTTCTACAACGCTACCGCTACTGCTGACGGAAAGACCCTTGCAGACGTTCTTTCGGTTTACGCAGTCGCGCGCAACGGTAAGACCGGCGAGGACGATAAGATGGAGGACTCTGCTCTCGAAGAACTCAGAACCGAATATATGGATTCCTATGTTCCCGGTTACGAGGCACAGGCTCTTACCGATTTTGTTCTGGAAGGCTATCTGCTTCCCGGAGAATCTTTCATATATGAGCTTGGCGCATTTTGGGACCCTACTGAAAATGATAATGACTATAACATTGACGGTGGTCTCTCTATTGACTTCGGTGTAACTCTGGTTGCAACTCAGATGACCTATGAGCAGGATTCCTACGACGATAAGTATGATGAGGATTCTACTTATAGCGACGTCACTTACAGTGTTTCCAACAAAGATGAGTTTGCAGCTGTTTTGAACGAACTTTCGGCTCGTTCTGACATCGAAAGTGCGCTTATCAAGCTTGTTGATGATGTTGAGTGGAAAACCGGCGCGGCTCACGGTTCTACGCCTCTTATTGCCGAAAACGCATCCGTTAAAAACGTTACTATTAACGGTAACGGAAACACGTTAACTGCAACAGGTGCAGGTGTTGGGCCTATTCGTATGGCAAACGGTGGAACTCTCACTTTAAAGAATATTAAGATTGTTGACAAGTCTGAATCTTATGCAGAAGACAGCTGGGAATTCGGTTATCTCGAATTTGACGGCAATCTTGTATTTGATAATTGCGAAGTTGTAAATGCTATTATGATCGAGGGCGAAAACGCTGTATTTACAAACTGTTCTTTCAATTCAAACCATAGTAATGAGTATGCAGTTTGGGTTGGTAACGGCTCTGCTGTCTTCACCAACTGTATCTTCACCGGACATCGCGGATTAAAGACACACGAAGCCTACGGTTCTGAGGTTACTTCAATAGTAGTTGATAAGTGCTTCTTTGGTCCGATGGCTAAGAAACCCGGTATAGCGATTGGTACGATGAACGCAGATACCGAAATTACAATTAAGAACAGCACTTTCACCAACTGCCAAGCAGGAGATCAAAATCTTTACATCTACGAGACAGATACGGATATTTCTGCATTCACTTTCGTCAACGAGAATAATATCGTTGTAAATAATGCAATTGTTGTTACTACCGCAGATGCTCTTGTCGAGGCATTAGAGAATGAGAATAATGTCATCCTTATGGATGACGTAAAGATCGATCCTGCAAACATGAGTAATGCTTACGGCACTACGGGTATAAATATAAAGAATGGTCAAACCATTGACGGTCAGGGCAATACCCTTGATATCAAGGGAGCAGGAGGCACTTGGGATTCGGGTATCAACACCACCGGCGGCGTTATTAAAAACATTACTGTAACCGGCTCTTTCCGTGGAATTTTCATTAACCACAACAGTTCTCACGGCGAGAAGGTTTATCTCGAAAATGTAATTATCGATGGTACGACATATACTATTAGTTGCGACCAAGGAACCGGTAACGGTCTTGAAGCTACCAACTCCACTTTCAATGGTTGGACTTCCTACGCCGCTACTCTTGGTGACGCGAAGTTTGTAAACTGCAACTTCGGCGAAGGCAACGGCTACGCTTACTGCCGTCCTTATGCTACTACCGCTTTCGTGGGCTGTGACTTTGAAGCAGGATTCCAAATGGATGCCCGTGCGGCTGTTACTTTCGAGAATTGTACCATTGGCGGTCAGCCTCTGACTGCTGAGAACCTTTCTACTTTGGTTACAAGCAATATTGCAAATGCAACTGTTATTGGCTGATTTAAATAACTAAGCAAAATTTCCCGCCACCCACCCTACCTTTCGTTACCTCGCTTTCAGGGTGGGCGGCAATCAAAGGACATAAGGGATTTTCCTCGTGGGCGTTCCTCATTTCCATATTTATCCCAAGAGTCCTTATGTCCTTTGATTACCGAAAAGAGGTAAAAAATTACGGAGGTATGACTATGCAAAAGATAAAGCTCAGACTTTTGACGATCGTCGTTATTGCTATAATATTTACTTTTTGCACGCAGACCACGCTCGCTTATTACACGACCGTAGGTAAGGCGACAAACGTCGTTACCTCGGGCAATATAAAATTTATTATTCACGAAACTACCGATCAGGGAACAGCCTTCCCCGAAGAGGGCGTATATATTATGCCGGGCGAGGTGGTAAGCAAAGAGGTCAGCATCGAAAGCGACTGCGAGCATCCCTTTTATCTTAGAGTTAAGATAGTTTACGGCGTAAACTCCGAGGAGCTTTCCTCTGAGGACTGCTTCAAGCTGAATATAAACGAAGAATATTGGCAGCTTGTTGACGGCTGGTACTATTATAAAGACATGGTCAATCCGGGAGAGACTACGCCAAATTTTTTCTCTAAGGTAGAGATAGTAGGAAACAAGGTGGATAGCAGTTATATCGGCAAGACCCTTTCTCTCACCGTCGTCGCACACGCAGTACAGAGCGAGAACAATCCGATAAACGGCACGAATACCTTTGAAGCCCTCGGTTGGCCCGCAGAATAAAGGGGAAAAACGGCTAATGAAAAAAGTTATTTCTATATTTTTGATTTTAACAGCGCTTTTCTCTCTGGTTTTGCCCATATTTGCCGCAAATGGTAGCATCACCTACGATGGAGCTGCGAAAAAATTTATTTTTGAACAGGGAAGCAAGTATTCACCCACCGACCTTTTTGGCACGTTCAAGGACGTTATGCCCGGTGATAGTATCACCCAGTCTATAACGGTTAGAAACGATGCTTCGAACAATGTCAAGGTCAAGATATATATCCGCTCACTCGGAGCACACGAGGATTCTGAGGATTTTCTCTCTCAGCTTGCTCTCCGCGTGAAAAAATCCGAGGAAAACGAGATGGCGTATATGTTCGACGCTGCCGCGTCCGAAAGCGCCCAGCTTACCGATTGGGTCCTTCTCGGAACGCTCTATTCGGGCGGTGAGGTCAATCTTGACATTATACTCGATGTTCCGACGAGCCTTGAAAACGAGTACAGCTCACAGATAGGATATCTCGACTGGGAGTTCAAAATAGAGGAGCTTCCGATAGAGCCTTCCGATCCCGAAGCACCCGAAACGGGTGACGGTATCGGCAGGATAATATGGTTTATTTTACTGATAGTCACCTTTATACTGTTTTTCATTATTATCTTCTTCAAGCGCAGACGAAAAGAGGATGGTGACGAGGAAAACGGCAAGTCAGAAGCTTAGAAAACATCTTTTATGGAGGCAGAGTGTGAAAAACGAAAAAGCAAACCGAAAATCATATACCAAGATCGCTCTGACTCTGAGTATCTGCTTAATGATAGTATGGGCGATCCTTGGCACGGGAACCTCGCTCGCGTGGTTTACAGACACAACACCCGTTCAAAAAAATATATTTTACGTGGGCGAACTTGACGTTGAGGTCTATTATCGCAATGAGGATAATAACTACGAAAAGGTCACTTCCGAAACCCCGCTTTTTGACGACGATGCGCTTTACGAGCCGGGATACATTCAGGTGGTATATTTAAAAATTAAAAATGAAGGAGATATACCCTTCGATTACAAGATGGCAATAGGAGTTAGCGACTATACGCCTGCAATAAACGTGTTTGGACAGAGCTTCAACTTGCAGGACTATCTCAGATTCGGTCTTGTTATTGCCGACAGCGAAGCTGAGCTTGAAGAAATGGTCGCGGACAGAGAAAACGCAAAGACTAATTGGACGACCGATATTGGACTCAGCACTTATACGACCAATATCGATACACTCGCCATCGGAGAGGCAAGATACGTCGCGCTTATCGTACGTATGCCCGAGGAGGTCGGAAACATTGCAAATCACAATGGAAAGGGTGCTCCCACGATAGAGCTTGGACTTATAGTCAAGGCTACTCAGAAGGGAACACCGATAAACGATCTGCCGTAACTTAGTTTTAGAAAAATCAAAAGGAGGAAAATAGATGAAATCAATTCTGAACGCGTTTTTTAACGCTGAAAAAGAAGAAAAGATCAGCGATAAAGCACTTTTTTCGAGAATTGTCGTGTCAGTCGTTTTGATAGTTATCTGTCTTATTGCTATGAGTATATCGGCATACGCGTACTTTGCTTACAATGTTTCCTCCCAAAATAACGTGATAAAATCGGCAAGCTACGATCTTGCAGTTACTCCGTCTGACAGCGTAGAGACCTCAGAGAATAAAACCTATGTGCTTGGAAACGATACCGAGGATAAAGAACAAGAACACATCTTTTCGATATCGACGGAAGGAACGAATACCACTGCATCTGTTGGATACTGCAAGATGTTGATTTGGACATCGCCTGATGATCTTAATGAAAAAGGTGAGCTTGACACGGAAAAAGCTCGAGTTTTCTACACTAAACCGATATGGCTCGAAGAGGATATGGCAAACGATAAGCCTGATACCCGCACGCTAAAAATAAGCGTGCCCGCAGGTAAAATAGTATATGTCTCATTTGTTGCCGAGTGGGGAAGCTGCTCAAAGGAACCTATAATCTATGAGGAAGTCAATGGTATAAAAATTAATATCAGTTAAATATAATAAAAGGAAGCTTCGGCTTCCTTTTTTCATTCTCTCAAATGAAGGATTTTTGCATATTATGTAACAAGCGGTCGATTTGTTTTTGACCGTCTTTTGCAGGGAAGCGTTTAAATTTACCCTGTGGTGGTAAAAATAATATCGGAACAAGAAAATATACGGAGAGTGAATAGAGTGACAGTAAAACGCGGTGATATATATTACGCAGATCTCAGCCCTGTTATAGGCTCGGAGCAGGGAGGACTTCGTCCCGTGCTTATCATACAGAACGATATAGGAAATAAATACAGTCCGACGGTTATAGCAGCGGCTATCACGAGCAGACTCGGGAAGAACCGCCTTCCGACTCATATAGATGTCTGCCGTCACGATACGGGAGACTCGGAAAGCTATGGGCTTTCAAGAAATTCGGTCATACTGCTGGAACAGATACGAACGCTCGATAAGCGCCGTCTTAAAGAAAAAATGGGGCATCTGGACGATAAGGTTATGCGACAGGTAAACGATGCTATCAGCATCAGCTTCGGACTGTGTGAGGCTTCTGTGTCGATAGATAGTATGGAAGACGAGGAAATACCGAGCGCAATACCCGCCTCCGCATCGCTCGGAAGTGCATCCAATACAACTGAGAACGAGGAAAAACGGGGAAAACGATGATAAAACCGTACATACGGGAGAGCTAAAATCGGCTCTCCCGTATCGTATTTTGACAAATATTTTAAATATAGTTAAAATATTATCAAAAGCACTTGATTTTTGAGGAAAAAGAGTGTAGAATATAACAGTAAAATATTAAACTGTTAAGGAGAACACATAATGGCACTTGTTACTACGACAGAAATGTTCAAAAAAGCGTATGCAGGCGGATACGCAATAGGCGCATTCAACATCAACAATATGGAGATCATTCAGGCTATCGCAGAGGCGGCAGGCGAAACTAAATCTCCTGTTATCCTTCAGGTTTCGGCAGGCGCAAGAAAGTACGCTAAGCAGGCTTACCTTCTCGCTCTCGCAAAGGCCGCTATCGAGGATTCGGGTATCGACCTTGCTCTTCACCTCGACCACGGAGCAGATTTTGAGATCTGCAAGGCTTGTATCGACGGTGGATTTACCTCGGTTATGATCGACGGATCGCATCACTCGTTCGAGGAAAATATCGCAGTTACCAAAAAGGTAGTTGAATACGCTCACGCTCACGGTGTTGTCGTTGAGGGCGAGCTCGGAGTTCTCGCAGGCGTTGAGGACGACGTAGTAGCAGAACATTCTTCCTATACCAAGCCCGAAGAGGTTGAAGAATTCGTAGGACGCACGGGTGTTGACTCTCTTGCTATCTCGATCGGAACCTCGCACGGTGCATATAAGTTTACCCCCGCACAGTGCACGAGAAATGAAGAAGGTATCCTCATTCCTCCTCCGCTTCGCTTCGACATTCTTGAAGAGGTAGAGAAGCGTCTTCCCGGATTCCCGATTGTTCTTCACGGTGCATCCTCGGTATCTCAGGCTCATGTCAAAGAGATCAACGCCCTCGGCGGACAGCTTCCCGATGCAGTAGGTATTCCCGAGGAGCAGCTTCGCAAGGCGGCTAAGATGGCAGTGTGTAAGATCAATATTGACTCGGACATCCGCCTCGCTCTTACCGCAGGTATCCGCAGAAAGTTTGCAGAGGATCCTTCGGCGTTTGACCCCCGTACTTATCTTTCGGTTGCAAGATCGGAAGTTAAGGAAATGGTCAAGCACAAGATCATCAATGTTCTCGGATCGCAGAACACTCTTTAATCAGACGACAAGGGAGGCTCTTTTGAGCCTCCCATTTTGAAAGGATAATATGAAATATACTGTAAAATACCGTCTTACCGCTATGGACGTAGCTCCAAACGGTGCAGTCAGACCTGCCGCACTTCTGAGATACTTTCAAGAGGCTATAAATCTTCAAATGTACGATAATCCTCCGTCAACCGAGGGTCTTTTCGAAAACGGACAGGCGTTTATTCTCAGCAGAACGTCCATGGAGCTTTATATAGATCTTGCGGTCTATGACGAGATAGAGGTCGTAACCTGGGCAAATACGAGCAGAGGCGCGACCTTTGCCAGAAGCGCACAGATATTTAAAAATAGCGAGCTTGCTGTGGATATTACGACCACTTGGGCACTTGTTGATATGAACGAACGCCGTCTTGTAAGAGTAAAGGACGCAGTTCTCGGCATCGGAACTCTCGACGAGCTTCCCAAGCTCGGTCTGCCCGAGAAGGTCAGATTTCCCGAAGGAAATACCAAAAAAGTTGGAGAAAAGATCGTTATTTACGGCGATATAGACCGCAATAATCATATGAATAATACGAGATATGTTGATATGATATGCGACTTCTTGCCTGACGTTGAAAACAGGAAGGTAAAGTCCTTTACTATAAACTACGTTACCGAGAGTAAGCTCGGAGAGAAGCTCGATATTTGGCATACAAGTGACGGAGAAAGCGACTATTTCTGCGCGGTTAAAGCAGACGGAACACACTCGGTCGATGTTGTTATGGAATTAGAGAAAATCAAGTAAGGTTTTTGGGAAAGAAAAGGGAGAAAAATGCGGATAGTTTCGGGAGATGAGATGTTTTCTGCGGCAATAAAGCAGTATCTCGAGGATCTGAAAATAGAACAGGCAACGCTTGATAAATGCGTGATCGTTGATCTCGATTTTTCAAGCGATAATCCGAGGGAGCAGGCGGTGACCTTTTCGAGAGACGAGGACAGGGCTCCCGATCTCGTACGACCGTTTCTTATGACCGATCTTGCGGAGCTCGTCCGCGAGCGCTTCTCCGGCGAGGGAGATAGCTCTGCCGAGATACGGAGCGGATCGGACGACCTGCGACTTGAAGGTGACGGCGTTGCTTATCGCGGCAGCTTTACGCCTCTTACTCCAAAGGAAAGGGAAGTGCTCGGACTTCTTTTGTCAAGACGCGGTTGCGCTCTGTCAAGAGAAGAAATATTCAGACTTCTCTGGAAGGACGACGAAGCAGGCAGTAACGTCGTGGACGTTTATATAAGATACCTTCGTAAAAAGCTTGATTTTCGCTTCGGCGAGCGTATTATTTACACCAGACGCGGTTGTGGGTATTACATTAAATAATAATAAATAATAAAAAACGGAACACTTCGCGTGTTCCGTTTTTTGTCAGTTCGGAATGACGTTTCCGTCTTTATTGTAATAAGTTTCACTTATAATTTCATTATCTTCGGAATATACGGTCACGAGTATACTGCCGTCATCAAAATATTCGGTGCGCTTTGACACGAAGGTCCCGGAGTAACTGCTCGTATAGTACGAATACTCCCACAGGCAGGTGAGTACGCCGTTTTCGTATTTCTTTTCATTTAGAAAATTGCCCTCGTCGTCGTATTCATTCTCGTATGTGACAGAAAATTCTACGTTTCCCTGAGCGTCGTAAACGACCTCGCTTATCGTTGCACCGTGCTCATCGTATTTGATGACCTCTTTTGACAGGTCATCGTGGTAGTACGTTCTTTGCGACTTATAAACGTCCTCGGGATCGTCCGTTTTGTATGAATACTCGGTCTGTGAGTAAAGTTTGCCGTCCTTATATTCTTTTTCAAGCATTACGTTGCCTTTGTCATCGAAGGTGTACTCGTAAGTATATTTGTCGCTTATATTTCCATCGGCATCGTAATACGTATCGCTAAGTGTGTTGCCGTTACCGTCGTAAAGAGTTTCGTGTTTCGTGGAATCGGCAAAATAATACGTATCGGAAATGATGCCGCCGCGAGTATTGTAAACGACGATTCGGTGTGAGGAATCCTCGTAATATATAATGTGCTTATTAAAATATGTTTCGTCCGGATCGTCGGGATAGTAAGCGTATTCGTTTATATCGGTAAGTCTTCCGTTTTCATACTCATATCTTTTCAGCAGTTCGCCGTTATCGTCGTATTCATACTCGAAGGTGGAGCTATATGTCACGTTTCCTTGGGCATCGTATTCGGTCGCGCTTACGGTCTCTCGATTCTCATTGTAGATCTCAATGCGCTTTGTGGAGTCATCGTGGTAGTCGGTACGCTTTGACTCATAGGTTTCGCTCGGGTTGCTTGCTTTGTAAGAATATTCGTACTCACGGCTCAACGTACCGTCAGTGTATTGCTTTTTCGAGAGCATATTGCCCTTGTCGTCAAAGGTGTACTCGTGATCGCACTCGTAATCTATTTCGCCGTCGTTATCGTAGTATATCTCCTTTTTAACGTGACCTTGTTCGTTATAGAAAGTAACGTACTTGTATCCGTCTTTATCGTAATATACGTGTTTTGATCTGTAAATATAAGTGGGGTCGTCCGCACGGCAAGAATATTCGTACTCATATGTTAGGTCGCCGTTTACGAATTCTTTTTCGTTTAAGCAGTTGCCAAGATCATCGTATATATATTCAAACTCACTAAGACGTGTGACCTCGCCGCTTGCGTCGTATTGGGTAATGCTGACGAAGTCGTGGTTTTCGTTATATAAATAAATGTCTTTCTCGTCGCCGTAATATATGGTTTCTTTCGATCTGTAGGTGGCACTTTCCGCATATTTGTACGTTGTGTAAGAGTATTCCGTTTCTTCGGTCAAAGACATATCCTCATACTCTTTTATAAGGACAATGTTTCCGTCCTTGTCGTAGGTGTACTCGTAGGTCAGCTCTTCAAGAATATCTCCGTTAGCATCATATGTGGTGCAAGCGGTTTCATTCTCATTTTCATCGAAGTACATCACTTCTTTGTCGCCGTCGGAGTAATAATAGGTATCGACTTTCTTTCTGCTTTCTCCGTCGGGGGTTGCCTCGTAGATAATATCTCTATATAAAAAACCGTCGTCGTAGGACTTTCTTTGAATACGAATACCGTTTTCGTCGTAAACGAACTCGCGCTCGGTGACGTCTATCTCGTTGCCGTTTTTATCGTAGTGGGTGCGTTTGGTGTAATCGCCGTGATCGTTGTAAATATAAACATTGTACTCGCCGTCGGCGTCATACGTAGTTCTTTGAGATAAAATGTAGTCATCACTTGTGACCGAAGCGAATTTTCCTTCTTCTACAAGAACTTTATCGCGGTATATCCTGTAGCCTTTATACGCGGAGCCGTCCGTCTCAAACTCGGTCACCGTGCGGTAGACGATATTTGAGCCGTAGTAAGACGTGTAGGTCTTTTCGAATCCGAACTCATTGAATACGGTGATCCCAAGACTTTTTGGGGAGAAGGCTACAACCCTGGCACCGCAGACAGTACAGACGTGATCTTCGTCAAGCGTGTGCTCGCCGACGTTTAATCGTTCTGTGTTTTCAGTGCAGATGAGATAGTGTCCCTGAGTGTCCGCTACCCACTCGCAGTTTTCGTGTGTGTGTCCTTTTTTACACGCCGCGAGAACGACAAGGCAGAGCATAAGAGCAATTATAAATTTTAAGGTGTTTTTCATATGATCTCCTCCGTATATATTTAAAAATGAAACGTCCTTTTTTATATTATAACAGAAAAATTATCAACGTTCAATATTTGCACAAAATTTTAATAAAAGAAAAAAGTGCCTATTTCTCTGTTTTGCGAGTAAGGCACTTAATTTGTGACGTTATAACGTATAAACGTCGGGGTTTGAAATCAAAACTCCGTCGATTATAGAATAAGTAAGAGCACCTCTCAGACTTTCACCCAAAAACGCAGAATTTTTCGAGTTGCTCTTTAAGTTGTCCATCTGAAAGACCGTGCAGTCGTCAAGCGAGATGACGTTGAGATACGCTTGCTTACCAACCTTTATTTCGAAGCCGTAACCGATTATTTCTCTAACAGAGGTCGTGAACATCGAGATCAGTCTGAAAATGTCTATGCTTCTGTTCATAGCCAGATTTGAAAGTGCAACCGTAAATGCGCTTTGAAGTCCTATCATTCCGTCGAGAGCTTTGCACATATCCTGAGGCTTTTCCCACTCGCTCTTTGGCGAGTGGTCTGAGCATATGCAGTCGATCGTTTGGTCAACGATGGCGTCAATTATCGCGTTTCTGTCCTTTTCTGAGCGTAGAGGAGGATCGACCTTTGCCTTTGATCCGAGATAAAAGAGATCGTTTTCGATAAGAGAAAAATATTGTGGAGCGGTGTCGCAGGTGACACGTACTCCTGCCTTTTTAGCGTTTCGGATTATTTCCGCGCTCCTTGCGGTGCTTATGTGCGATATGTGCAGTCTGCAACCTGTTTCTGCGGCAAGAAGAACGTTTCTCGCTACCGAGATTTCCTCGGCGCAGGCGGGAATTCCTTCGAGTCCGCAGGCGCGGCTGATCTCTCCGTAGTTTATAACGCCGTTTCCGACGAGCGATTTTTCCTCACAGTGCATAACAATAAGAATGTCTTTCTCTGCGCACAGCCGCATCGCGTGGAGCATAGTGGGTATGTCGGCACTGCCGTCATCATAAAAAGCAACCGCGCCGCGAGATTTTAAAGTGTCTAAATCGTTAATCTCGCTCGGAGACGCTCCAAGTGTGAGAGATACGGTCGGCAGAATTTTTACTCCGCCTGTGCGATGCTCGTTTTGATTTATATAATCAATTATCATTTCCTCAGAGGCGGAAAGACCTGTCAGCGGCAAAGAAACTACTGCGCCAAATCCGCCCGCCGCCGCCGAAGCTCCGAGAGTCTCAAAGGACTCGCGATTTCGGTTCCCTGGCTCGCATATGTCGCACCGCATATCCACAAATGAAGGACAAACGATCTGTCCGTGAAGATTTACCGTTTGAAGCATAACGTCGGATCCAGACGGGAGCTCTATGTTTTCGCCGATGGCAATTATCTCACTGTTCCCATTCTTGCTTTTTTGGCGAATAAGAATGTCGGAGTCCTTGAAGGAAGCACTTTTCACATCAGCGATCCGTGCATTTTTAAGAAAAATATATCTTTTCACGCTCAAAGACTCCTTTCGCTAATTCTTTTAAATCCGAATTATTTTTCCTCGCAGAATTTCTCGATAGACTCTGAAGCCTTTTCGAGATAATCGTTTTCCATAAGCTCGAGAGCACCCTTGTCGCAAAGAGCAGCAAGTCGATGGTCGATCGGTATCTTTGCAAGTACGGGAAGTCCGTATTTCTCGGCAACAGTGTCAATGTGGCTCTCACCGAAGGGGTAGAGCTTCTTGCCACAGTCGGGACATTCCATATAGCTCATATTTTCAATGAGTCCGATTATCGGAATATTCATCATTTCAGCCATTTCGACCGCTTTTGCAACTATCATCGATACGAGCTCCTGAGGAGACGCTACTATAACGATTCCCGCAACGGGAAGCGACTGGAACACGGTGAGCGGTACGTCGCCCGTTCCGGGAGGCATATCAACGTACATATAATCTACGTCGCCCCAGCACACGTCGGTCCAGAACTGCTTTACAGTTCCCGCGATAACGGGACCTCTCCATACGACGGGCGCAGTCTCGCTGTCGAGAAGAAGATTTATACTCATAACTCTGATTCCGGTCTTGGATTGAAGCGGGAACATTCCGTATTCGCAACCCGTGACCTCGCCCTTTACTCCGAGGATCTTAGGAATAGAGGGACCCGTGATGTCCGCGTCGAGAATAGCGGTCGCATTTCCGCGTCTTGCGCTCATAACCGAGAGCATAGAGGACACGAGAGATTTTCCAACACCGCCCTTACCGCTGACGACCGCAATAACTTTTTTTACGTTACTGAGCTGATTTTGCGCCTCTACAAGACTTGCGGGATCTTTTTTTGAGGGGCAGTTAGCGCCACAGGTAGAGCAGTCGTGAGTGCAGTTTTCCTGATTCACATTGTTTTCTTTGTTGTCAGCCATTTTATATTTCCTTTCTCTTATGTGCAATAAGTCTTTATATTATAAGTATATCACTAAAAAAATATATTTCAAGTGTTAAAGAAAAATTTAACAAACTAGAAAAAAGTATAGACATTTTCAGAATTTTATTATATAATATACACAAACGGGAGTTTTCCACTTAAAATCAGCCGCCAGTGCGGTTTGGGAGGTAAATATGAAAATAAGGGAAATTGCAGAACTTCTTAACGCCGAAGTGCTTTGCGGTGAGGATATGCTTGAAAGAGACGTTAAATCGGCTTTCGCCTGCGATATGATGAGCGACGTGCTTGCATTCGTAAAGGAACAAGCGGTACTGCTTACGGGTTTGTGCAATCCTCAGGTCGTGCGTACCGTACAGATGATGGATATGATATGTATCATATTCGTAAGAGGAAAGAGACCTCCGCAGGAGGTAATAGATATGGCGCGCGAGGAGGGTATTGCGCTTCTTGCGACAAGCGAAAGGATGTACGGTGCTTGCGGAAAGCTGTACGAACGCGGTCTTTCGGGAGGCAGTGTTGCAAATGTGTGACTACGTAAGACTCAGCTACGATATTGACGGCGAGAATTTCACGTCTGCGGGAGAGGCATCGACTATGGTCAAGCGCAGTCTCAGACAGATGGGATTTACTCCCGAAATAATAAGAAAGGTCTCGGTCTCTATGTACGAGGGCGAGATAAATATGGTCATACACGCAAAGGGCGGAAAGGCTACTGTCGATATTTATGAGGACAGAATAGTTATCGTCCTTGCAGACGAGGGTCCCGGTATTCCCGATATTTCTCTTGCCATGCAGGCAGGATATTCGACCGCACCTGAAAATATCCGTTCTCTCGGATTTGGCGCGGGTATGGGTCTGCCGAATATGAAAAAATATACAGACGAAATGAAAATAGACACGATTATCGGAAAGGGAACTACGGTCACTATGACGGTTTACGTCTGATTTTTCCACGCAAGCTTCAACGAAAGGAGCGAGTAAATTGAACGAGAATACATATAAAAATGAGAATATAAGCCATTCGGTAACACTTGATATAAGCAGATGCAAGGGCTGCACCAACTGTATAAAGCGTTGTCCGACTGAGGCTATCCGCGTGCGTAACGGACACGCGCAGATAGAAAATCTGCTTTGTATAGACTGCGGAGAATGTATCAGAACCTGTCCGTATAAGGCAAAAAAGGCAATATACGATAAATTCGAGGATTTCGCAGATTACAAATATAAAATAGCTTTGCCTGCTCCCGCTCTTTACGGGCAGTTTGACGAGCTTACCGATATGGATTATCTCCTGACAGCACTCGTTGAGTGTGGCTTTGACGAGGTGTTTGAGGTCGCGAGAGCGGCTGAGATAGCTTCCGAATATACGAGAAAATTCCTCGAAGAAAACGAGGATTTTCCAAGACCCGTAATATCGTCGGCGTGTCCCGTTATAGTTAGGCTTATCGGGATAAGATATCCGCTTCTTAAAGATCAGATACTTCCGATATTTGCGCCTATCGAAATCGCGGCAAGAATGGCGAAAAAGGATGCGCTTAAAAGACACCCTGAGCTTTCGGAGAGTGATATATGCGTGCTGTTTATATCTCCGTGTCCCGCTAAGGTTAGCTATGTAAAGAGTCCGCTCGGAACGAGCGAAAGTGCGGTTGACGGCGCACTTTCAATAAGCGATCTCTATTTCAAGCTTCGCGCAAAGATAAGCGAGATAAAAGAACCGTATGTTGATTCCAAATCGGGAATAATCGGTATCGGCTGGGCGAGCACAGGCGGTGAAGCGAAGGCTCTCTTTAATGAAAAATATCTCGCCGCAGACGGCATTGATAATGTAATAAAGGTGCTTGACGAAATTGATAACGGCAATATCCGTAACGTCGATTTTGTGGAGTTGAACGCATGCAGCGGGGGCTGTGTAGGCGGTGTTCTTAATATCGAAAATCCGTATATCGCAAAAGCAAGACTCCAAACGTTGAAACGCTATCTACCGGTTTCCATGAACAGAGACAGAAATAAAGATGAAAGCTACGAGTGGGAAGAAGAACTTACGTACCGACACGTTTTGAGCCTGTCGAGCGACAGAAAAGAAGCTATGCGTAAGATGCGCGATATCGAGGAAATTGCTTCAATGCTTCCGCAAATAGACTGCGGATCGTGCGGAGCACCGAGCTGCCGTGCGCTTGCAGAGGATATAGTAAAGGGAAGGGCAAGGATCGAAAACTGTGTTATCGTAATGAAAAACCGACTTGCCGAGTTCTGCCGCAGGCATAGTGAGATAGATCCCGACGAGCTTGGAATTCCCGAGACATTTGGGGAGACTACTCCTGACAGCGATGCTAAAAAAGAGTGAGGAAAATTATATGACTGTTAAGGAATTTTCAGAAAAGCTCTCGCTTAAAGCTCTGTGCGAAAGTGATGCTTCAAGAAACGTGGTCGGCTGTTATGCAGGCGACCTGCTCAGCTGGGTTATGGGACGCGCCGAGGAGGATAACGTCTGGGTTACCATAATGACTAATGTCAATATAGTGGCGGTCGCGATGCTTGCCGATGTCAGTTGTATAGTTATTGCCGAAAACGCCGAGATAGAAGGTGACGTTATTGAAAAAGCGCGCGAAAAGGGGATAAATCTCTATACGAGCGAAAAGACGGTCTATGAGCTTTGTGCTGAGATCTCTAAAACAATATAAACATCTTTTTTAAATAAAGTTTTTTGAAAGGTTTGGAAACCCTTTTTTCAAAAAGGGTTTCCAAAAATAAAATGATTTATTACGACTTTCATATACATTCCTGCCTGTCGCCCTGTGCAGATGACGATATGACGCCGCACAATATTGCGGGAATGGGATATATCAAAGGACTCGGCACTATGGCTCTCACCGACCATAATACCTGCCAAAACTGTCCTGCTTTTTTCGCGGCTTGCGAAAAGTTCGGCATCGTTCCAATAGCGGGGATGGAGCTTTCCACATCGGAGGATGTCCATATAGTCTGCCTTTTTCCCACGCTTGATGCGGCACTTTCCTTTGATAGTGCGTTTGACAGGCATAGAGCTCCGATAGAGAATCGTCCCGAAAGATTCGGAAATCAGATAATAATGAACGAAAACGACCAGGTCTCGGGAACCTTTAATAAGCTTCTCATTACTGCGACCGATCTGTGGATGGGAGATGCGGTCGCTTTTGCAAGATCGTATGGCGCAGTAGTTTATCCTGCCCATATCGACAGGGAGGCGAACGGCATTATTACGATGCTCGGAGATTTTCCTGTCGATTACGGTTTTAATTGTATGGAATTCAGGGATATTTCAAATTATGAGAAATATATCGAGAAATATCCGCATATAAAGGATAATAGAGTGCTTGTCTGCTCGGACGCACATTCGCTCGGCAACATCTCTGAGGCGGAAAACGGTCTGGAAATCGAGTTTTCAGTTACCGAAATGGATAAAATTCGCGACGAAATACTCTCTTATATATCAAAAAGTTAAAAAAATAACAAACTTTGAGTTTTTTTGATAAAAACCTATTGAAAAATCAAAACGAAGGTAGTATAATAACAATTGTGATTTTAAATAAGTTCAGAAGGAGTTTTCCAAAATGAAAAAACCAACAACAACAGTTAAGTTTCAAGGAACCCCTGAGCAGGAGAAGCAGCTTCTCGCGGTTATCGAAAAGCATCGCGATATTCCCGGCGCCCTGATGCCCGTGCTTCAAGAAGCTCAGGAAATTTACGGATACCTTCCTATCGAGGTTCAGAAGATCATTGCAAAGGGTCTTGATGTTTCTTACGAGGAGGTTTACGGAGTTGCAACCTTCTATTCGCAGTTTGCGCTCAATCCAAAGGGTGAGGTTGCTATCGCAGTATGTCTTGGTACGGCTTGCTACGTTAAGGGAAGCGCAAAGCTTGTAGAGAAGATTACCGAGATAATCGGTGTTGAAGCAGGCTCTACCTCTGCCGACGGTAAATATTCGGTAGAAGCTACCCGTTGCATCGGAGCTTGCGGACTTGCTCCTGTTCTCACTATCAATAATGAGGTTTACGGACGCCTTACTCCTGCAGATATGCCCGGAATTCTTGAAAAATATATGTAATTTCAGTTACTTATGAAAGAACTTTCGCTTAATATACTCGATGTTGCGAAAAACTCTACCGCCGCAGGGGCTACCGAGATTATTATCTCGCTCGTGACGGATAAGGACAAGATGCTTACGATGACCATTTCGGATAACGGCTGCGGAATGGACGCGGAAACGCTGAAAAGAGTTTCCGATCCGTTCTATACAACGCGAAAAACCAGAAAGGTCGGAATGGGAATACCTCTGCTTCGCCTTGCCGCAGAGCAGACCGGCGGAGGAGTTGAGATAAGATCCACAAGGGACGAAAAGCTTCACGGTACGACGGTGAAAGCCACCTTCAATACCGCACATATAGATTTCGCTCCGATAGGGGACGTGGTTTCGAGTATATGTGTTCTGATTTCCGGAAATCCGGACGTTGATTTCGTTTTTCTTGACGAAACTCCCGAAAGATGTGTAAGGCTTGATACAAAAGAGCTTCGCGCAGTGCTCGGCGACGTTTCGCTTGCAGAGTACGAGGTCATTACTTGGATAAGGAAATATCTAAGCTCTCAATACGAAAATAATAATTAAAGTAATATACGGAGGAACAGATATGATATCTCTTGAAGAACTTGCTGCTATAAGAGAAAAGATGAAGGACAAGGTCGTTATTCGCGACGGAGTTGCTGCTACAAGAGTCGTAGTAGGAATGGCAACCTGCGGTATCGCCGCAGGCGCAAGACCGGTTCTTAATGCACTCGTTGACGGTGTTGCAAAGGAAGGTCTCAGCGATAAAGTAACCGTTTCGCAGACCGGTTGCGTAGGTCTTTGCCAGTACGAGCCTATCGTAGAGGTTTACGAAGGCGGAAAAGAAAAGGTAACCTACGTTAAGGTTGATGCCGAGAAGGTCGAAAAGATCATTAAGGATCACCTCATAGGCGGTAAGGTAGTCACCGAATATACTATCGGCGCTAAGGCGTAATTAAATAAGACAGAAAGGAATATAAACAGATGATACGTTCACATGTACTTGTTTGCGGCGGAACAGGCTGTACTTCTTCGGGAAGTGGCAAGGTAATCGAGGCTCTCAATACCGAAATTGCCGCAAAAGGACTTGCAGATGAAATAAAGGTCGTTCAGACCGGTTGCTTCGGACTTTGCGCTCTTGGTCCTATTATGATAGTTTACCCTGAGGGCACCTTCTACCACAGCGTAAAGGCAGAGGATATTGCAGAGATCGTTGAGGAGCATTTCCTTAAAGGCCGTCCGGTAGCAAGACTCGTATATCACGAGAAGGAAGCAGACACCGCTGTTGCTACATCGCTCAGCGACACTGCATTCTATAAGAAGCAGAAGAGAGTTGCACTCCGTAACTGCGGAGTTATCAACCCCGAAAACATAGATGAATACATAGCAGTTGACGGATATAGAGCACTCGCTAAGGTTCTTACCGAAATGACTCCCGACGACGTTATTCAGACCGTACTTGATTCCGGACTTCGCGGACGCGGAGGCGGCGGATTCCCCACCGGTCTTAAATGGAAATTTGCTTCGGGCGACAGAGGAAACGTTAAGAAGTACGTTGCTTGTAACGCGGATGAGGGAGACCCCGGCGCGTTCATGGACCGTTCGATCCTTGAGGGTGATCCCCATGCAGTAATCGAGGCTATGGCTATCGCGGGCTATGCTATTGGCGCTGACGAGGGATACGTTTATGTCCGTGCAGAGTACCCTATCGCTATTCACCGTCTTGAAGTCGCTATCAAGCAGGCTCACGAGTACGGACTCCTCGGCGATAACATCTTCGGAACCGGATTCAGTTTTGATCTTAAAATCCGTTTCGGCGCAGGCGCGTTCGTTTGCGGAGAAGAAACCGCTCTGATGACCTCTATCGAGGGTAACAGAGGTGAGCCCAGACCTCGTCCTCCGTTCCCCGCAGTCAAGGGTCTTTTCGGACAACCTACTGTCCTCAATAACGTTGAAACCTATGCAAACATTCCTCAGATCATTCTTAACGGCGTAGAATGGTTCACCGCTATGGGTACTGAAAAGTCCAAGGGAACCAAGGTTTTCGCACTCGGCGGAAATATCACCAATACCGGACGCGTTGAGGTTCCTATGGGAACTACTCTCCGCGAGGTCGTTGAAGAGATCGGTGGAGGTATCCCCGGTGGAAAGAAGTTCAAGGCGGCTCAGACGGGTGGCCCTTCGGGTGGATGTATTACCGCAGAAAATCTCGATACTCCTATCGACTACGATAACCTTATCGCACTCGGCTCGATGATGGGCTCGGGCGGACTTATCGTTATGGACGAGGACAACTGTATGGTTGACATTGCACGATTCTTCCTCGACTTTACCGTTGATGAGTCCTGCGGAAAGTGTACACCCTGCCGCGTAGGTACTAAGAGAATGCTCGAGATCCTCGATAAGATCATCGCAGGTAACGGAACTCTCGAAGATCTTGACAGACTTGAAGAGCTCGCTAACTACATTAAGTCTGCATCTCTTTGCGGACTTGGTCAGACCGCTCCTAACCCTGTAATCTCGACTCTCCGTAATTTCAGAGATGAATATGTTGCACACGTCGTTGATAAGAAGTGCCCCGCAGGAGTATGTAAGAACCTGCTTCAATACGTAATTGATGCTGATAAGTGTAAGGGTTGTACGCTCTGCGCGAGAAAATGCCCTGTAAACGCTATTTCGGGTACTGTAAAGCAACCCCACGTCATCGACGCTTCGAAGTGCGTCAAGTGCGGCGTATGTATGTCCACTTGTAAGTTCGGCGCAATAAGCAAACAGTAAGGAGGAACGGACGATTATGGAAATGATCAACATTAAAATAAATGGCAAGGACTACACCGTTCCTAAGGGAATTTCCGTCCTTGAAGCCGCTAAAATGGCAAATATAGATATACCCACCCTTTGCTACCTCAAAGACATCAATGAGATCGGCGCTTGCCGTCTTTGTCTTGTTGAGGTGAAGGGAGCAAGAGGTCTTGTTACCGCTTGTGTATATCCCGTAGACCGCGAGGGAATGGAGATAGTTACCAACTCTCCCGCAATTATGAAATCGAGAAAGATGAACCTCGAGCTTCTTCTTTCGAACCACGACAGAAAGTGCCTTTCATGCGTGCGTTCCACGACATGTGAGCTCCAGAAGCTCTGCCGTGAGTACGAGGTAGACGAGGAATATTTTGAGGGCGATAAGACTCCCAAGTATTTCGATACTTCTTCCGCCGCCATTGTTCGCGATTCGAGCAAATGTATCCTTTGCCGCCGTTGCTCGGCAGTATGTCAGAAGGTACAGGGAATCGGCGTAATCGGTGCTAACGACCGTGGATTTGACACTCACATCGGTTGTACCTTTGATACTAACCTCGGTGATACCTCTTGTATCAACTGCGGACAGTGCGTAGTTGCTTGTCCTACTGGTGCTCTTTACGAGGTCGACCACACCGAAAAGGTATTTGAGGCTCTTTCTGATCCCACAAAGCACGTTGCTATCTGTTGCGCACCTTCGGTACGAGCTCAGATCGGCGAATGCTTCGGATACGCTCCCGGAACCGATACTGAGGGCAAGATGATCTCTGCTATCAAGGCTCTCGGCTTTGACGGTGTTTACGATATGAACCTTACTGCCGACCTCACCATCATGGAAGAGGCTACCGAGTTTCTTGATAGAGTAAATAACGGCGGAAGGCTTCCTATGATCACCTCCTGCTCGCCTGGATGGATCAAGTTCTGCGAGCACTATTTCCCCGAAATGACCGATAATCTCTCGACCTGCAAGTCTCCTCAGCAGATGTTCGGCGCAATGTACAAGACCTACTATGCGCAGAAGATCGGACTCGATCCCAAGGATATCGTATTCGTATCTGCAATTCCTTGTACCGCTAAAAAGTTTGAGGTAGGCAGAGACGGACAGAACGCGGCAGGCGTTCCCGACGTTGACTACGCTATCACCACCCGTGAGCTCGGCAGAATGATCCAGAAGGCAGGAATTGATTTCTGCGCAATGGAGGACGGCGAGTTCGATAATCCCTTTGATATCGGATCGGGTGCAGGTGTTATCTTCGGTGCTACCGGCGGTGTTATGGAGGCAGCTCTCCGTACCGCAGCAGAGGTTATCGAAGGCAAGCCTCTCGAGAAGCTTGAATTTGACGAGGTTCGCGGAACCGAAGGCATCAAGTTTGCTTCCTATAAGCTTGGAGGTAAGACTATTAACGTTGCAGTTACCTCGGGTACCGCAAACGCTAAGAAGCTTCTCCGTGACGTTCAGGACGGCAAGGTTGACGTTCACTTTATCGAAGTTATGGCATGCCCCGGCGGTTGCGTAAACGGAGGCGGACAGCCTTATCAGCCCGCTTCGGTTCGTAACTCGGTAGACCTCAGAGCACTTCGTGCAGCTGTACTTTATAACGACGACAAGAATGCGGATCTCCGTAAGTCGCATGAGAACAGTGCAGTTAAGAAGCTCTACGACGAGTATTTCGGAAAACCCAACAGCCACAAGGCACACGAGATCCTTCATACTCACTACGTAAAGCGCGGATTCTAAAATAATAAAAAAGCGGAACGTTTAGTTCCGCTTTTTGTTTTGACTATTGATTTTTTCCTTATTTGTGATATTATAAAGGAAAGAGTAACTATCGGAAGATATTACAATAATTTTAAGGAGAGGTTTGAGTTATGCTGGAGATTAGAACAGTACTTGGGAATATTCCCGAAAACAAGCTTGGTAAGGTCCTTCCTCACGAGCACGTTTTTTGTTATAGTGATTATCTATATGCTATGGCGGGTAAAGAATATTTAGATAAGGAAAAAATATTTCAATATGCTTTCGATCATATTAAAATGATGAAAGAAAAATACGCTCTTTCGACCTTTATAGATTGTACGCCGATAAATATAGGCAGAGACGTTACGTTTATGAAGGATCTGTCGGAAAAGACGGGTGTAAACATAATCTGCTCAAGCGGATTTTACTACACAGAGGAATCGCTTTTTATCCGCACATCGTCGGAAACTCTCTGCGAATATATAGTAAAGGACGCCGAGAATATAAACGCGGGAATCATAAAATGTGCCGTTGAGAGTGAAGATGTGTCACCCTTCAACGAAAAACTCTTGCGCGCAACGGCAAAGGCACAGTTAAAGCTCGGGCTTCCTATTGTTATGCACACAAACGCGCAAAGAAAAAACGGAATAAAAGCGCTTGAAATTATACTTTTAGAGGGCGTAAAGCCCTGCTGCGTAACAGTCGGCCATCTTAGTGACACGGAAGATGTCGATTACATAAAATACTTTGCCGAGTGCGGTTGCTACGTCGGACTTGACAGACTTTACGGAAATTATACCGACGAATATATAGCTAATAAGCTTCGCACGATCAACAGTCTGTGTGAGGCAGGATACGAGGATAGAATTCTGCTTTCTCACGACGCACTCTTTTTCAGTGGATTTAACCCTCAAAACGGAGTTATTCGGACTCCGAGATTTAATTACGTGTTCGATAATATTCTTCCTCGTTTAAATGAAACCTTGGTGGATAAGATCACAACGGAAAACCCTCTTAAAATGCTAAAATGCGAATAATAAATCGGAGAATATTATGATTAATTAAGGATTATATCAAAGATTTCCCAAAATTAGTATTCGGAATGTTCGTCCATTTTTGGCGCATATAACGTACTTGGCAAGGGCGAGTGGTCCAAATTTATGCATCAAATTCCCGACGTTGAATATGAGAAGCTTGCTGAGAAATTTTGTCCGAACCATGACGGCTTTTCGCTTTACGATACCTGCGGACTTAATGACTATGATGCACCGCATTTCTGCGGACGCGATCTTGTGCGCGAGTTTGTTGACGCTTGCCGCGAAAAGGGAATAATCCCGTTTTTCCATCACACGCTTTTTGACTGGAGAGAAGCGAATTACGATGCCGATTTTTCTGAATATCAGAAATATCTCCGAGCCGGCATGGAGCTTCTTTGTAAAAACTATGGTGATATTGGCGGATTTTGATTTAACGGAATGTGGAATAAATAGGATGCCGATTGGGAAGAAGATGTCCTTTATTCGCTTATACGTTCATATCAGCCGAATACTATGATCATAAATAACACCGGTCTTAATAGACGCGGACAGATCGGACATATTGAACTCGATAGCGTAACTTTTGAAAGAGGACGACCCTTGCCGATAAATCAAGAGGGTGCGTCCAAATATCTTGCCAGTGAGATGTGCCAGACTTTTGGAAGTCATTAGGGGTATGCAAGAATGATCTGCATTATAAATCTTTGGCAAATCTTATAGAAGATCTTTGCACCTGCCGTAAATTCGGACCTAATTACCTTCTTAATGTAGGACCGAGAGCAGATGGAAGTCTCCGACCACTTGATAAGGCGACCTTTGAAACGCTTGGAGAATGGGTCGAACTTTAGAATGAAGCTATCAGGGTGCCCACACCCTCGGGAATCTCGGTAGAGGACGGGGAAAAGGATCTTGTTTTGAAAGGCGATGAAGGAATATATTATCTGTTCGTACCAATCTTTCAATTAAAGACAATTCGAATGTGACCATTAGAATAAGCCTTTGTGCCGAAAGAAGAATTGAACTTGACATAAAAGTAAAGGAAATCTTTTGGATCGATAATAACGAAAAATTTGAATTCGCTCAAGAAAATAAGACGGTTTCGGCTTTTCCCAGTCGCAATGACTACGGTGGGGATCTTGTCGTGATGGTGGCAAAAATAATAACAAAATAAAATTAGAAGCGCTTGAATTTTGTTCAAGCGCATTTAATATTTTATTGTCTCCTTAATTTAACCTAAAAAGGTGCGAATAGATAAAGGTCAATATCGAAAAAATTCGCTTTCGATGTTTTTTGTATAATAATTACTTGACTTTGAACACCGAGTGTGATATCATAATAAGGATGACACCCCGTGTCAAAAAATTACTTTTTCGAAAGGAAAAAAGAAAATGAAGACAATGAAGAAAATTTTAGCAATCGTACTCCTCGCGTGCATGGTGCTTTCCTTTGCAAGCTGTTCGGCAGTAGGTCCTGAAAAAACCGCTGAAAAGTATGTAAAGGCAATGGCAGATATGGATATTAAGAAAATGTCCAAATATACTGCAGTTGACAGCAAGGATCTTTTTAATGCAATGATCGAACAGATGATGGAAGAGGGCGATATGTCCAAGAAGGAAGTTTATGAAAAACTTTCCGAAACTCTTGAGGCAGATATTGACAGCTACAACGATTACTGTAAATTCATGGAGAAGAAGGCTAAAGAAGCTTTCGAAGAAGAATACGAAAAGAAATATAAGGTAGAGGTTTCTGCAGTTGCGTCCGAGATTCTTGAAGAGGCGGAGAAATATTCTGTACTTAAAAATATTTCCGATGTTTACGATGAAACCGGAATTATCGTTTCAGAAGAGATTAACTTTGCAAAGATCAAGGAATGTCGCAATGTTACCGTAAAGATCTATATTTACGAAAAAGGCGCTGATTACTATAAGGAAGCAGATTCGGTTGAGCTTACTATGGTGAGAATCGGCAGTAAGTGGATAGTTCTCAATGATCCTACCTCTATGCTCGGTGTTGGGATCGGCTGATTAAGATAGCGATAAATCCAAAGTATATCTTATTTCTCCTGCGGAAACTGCCGACATAAGATGAAATCTGCAAGGCAGGAAATATATTAAAATTTTGCGGGTGATTTTGCGCAAGTACGTTGAAAACGGATAAGTTTAAAAAAGAGAACCTCCTATGGTAGAATTAAAGTACTATCATAGGAGGAATTTTTATGCCCAGAGAGTATCTACATGTTGAACAGTATAAAAACTTATCGGATATGCCGGTGATTTGTGGCTTGCGATAGCGCTATTGGGCATTCCACGAACTGAGACTATAGGATTGTTGAATAATCTGCTTTTTGTAGCAGTCGCCCTATCGCCACGGATTTGGCAAATCTATATCTAGACTTGATTGTGTAAAGGAGGCGCACGGCTTGCCAAGCGAAAGGATTGTTTTTATGTTTTTTACACCAGTATAATCGATAAGTCAGCTTCACTGACAGGGCAGATTGTCAAGCAAGTGTGACAAAAATCGATGCCATTTCGTCGCTTGATCTTTAATATTTTTTACTATGGAGTACTGTCCGCACAATTTGGGACAGTTCGAAAAATTAATGTATTTTGTTTTATTATGGGTAAAATATTTTATTTATTCAGATAAGTCTTGCGGTACGCTCCGGGGCTTACGTTGCATAGTTTTTTAAACACTCTGAAAAAGTACTTGTCATCTGAAAAACCGCATTTGTACGCTATCTCCGCTATGTCCATATCAGTGTTTCGGAGATATTTTTTTGCAAGCTTGACTCGGCTTTCGGTGATGTGATCGACGAGTGATTTTGACGTAACCCTTTTTACAAGTGTCGTAAGATATTCGCTGTTATATCCGAAGTTGGTTGCAATGTCACTTACTCTCTTGATTTCAGAGGCGTTGAGCCTTATCCATTCAATTATGTTTGCTACCGTTGCCTCCTGTGAACGCGATGTCGAATTGTTTGACGTATATTCTCTGGAAGCCAGCACGGAAAGGATTATTTCGAGGAAATTTCCGCATATGGTTGTTGAAAATTTAAAGTGAGAGTGCGACGAATCAACAAGCTGTTGAAATAGAAGATGGAGCTTTTCCTGATGTTCTACCTTTCCGAAAAGCGGAATTTTGAAGGATTCGTTTTCTCCGAAAACCAAGCATTCGCTACCGTCATCCTGTATTTCGATAGAATAGTTACCGTGGATGTAGAAATGACACCAATAATACGAAACTCCGGGGGGCGATTCTTTGGCACCGTAGTGTTCTCGGTTAGCAGTAAGGATTATATAATTGTCTGGTGAGAGCGCATAATCCCTTACCGTATCACTCACGTAAACGGTGCCTGTTATTCCGTAGAGTAAAACAAAGCTGTCAATAGTGCGCCGCTTGTGGAGCATGGGCTCTTTTTCGGAATGAAATTTGCCCGCGGTACAATATTCACTTAGAGTTGATCCCGGCTGTAAAATGTGATTTTCAAACATAATATGAAAATTAACCACCCATTCTGAAAAAATTAGGCAAGTGAACGGTGTCAGATATTTATTAAAATCAGAACCGTTTTAAGATGGAGTTATGAAATAAGGGGAGAACTTGATTTTTGTGAGAAAAATCAAATAATGTATTACTTAATATGATTATAATACTATATCATACAAAAATCAAGTAATAAACAAGACATTTTTTCACCTTTTGTGTACAAAATATTAGAAATTTATTCAAAATAACCCTTGACATTAAGTAAGGGAAGTGCTAATATAAACTCTGGTCTGGAAATTCTACACTATTATAATTATGAAATGGGGCGTTTTTACGAACACGATACTCTGTATAGCGGTAGCACTTCTCGCAGGACTTCTTCTTTCGAGACCTGCGAAACTACTTAAACTTCCTGCTGTAACCGCATATCTTGTTGCCGGCATACTGATAGGTCCTTTTTGTCTTGGTCTTCTTAAAATAGAGGGTCTTGGATTTTCTTCAATAGCGGACGTTCACGCGCTTAAAATAATTTCAGACGTTGCTCTTGGATTTATTGCCTTTTCCATAGGTAACGAATTCAGACTTTCTCAGCTTAAACACACGGGAAGACAGGCAACTATAATAGGCATTTTTCAAGCGGTCATGACCACACTGGTGGTTGATGCGGTTCTCGTTGCCTTTGCTATTATGACCGAAACAATAACGGTCTCAGTTGCAATCGTTCTCGGTGCGATAGCGGCGGCAACTGCTCCCGCGGCAACTCTTATGGTCGTAAAGCAGTATAAAGCAAAGGGACCTCTTACCGATTTGCTTCTGCCCGTCGTTGCGCTCGACGATGCGGTGGGTCTTATCATTTTTGCTATCTCATTCGGTATTGCAAAAGCGCTTTCGGGAGGAGGAGAAATAAGCGTTATATCGGTCGTTGTAAATCCCCTTATCGAGATTGCTGCTTCGCTTGCTCTTGGCGCAATTATGGGAGCAGTATTTACTTTCACCGAAAAGTTCTTTAAGTCAAACAGTAAGCGTCTTTCTATTTCTATAACCTACGTTCTTCTCACAGTAGCGCTTTCGATGCTTAAATTCGAACTTGGTGAGGTACATATCGGCTTTTCTTCGCTTCTCGTTTGTATGATGCTTGGAACTATCTTTTGCAATATGTGTGATTTTTCCGAGGAACTCATGGAAAGAGCCGATAGATGGACGGCACCGCTGTTTATTCTTTTCTTCGTTCTTAGCGGGGCAGAGCTTGATTTTTCGGTGTTTGGTAACGTTTGGGTAATCGTCGTCGGAGTTCTTTATATAGTTGCTCGCTCGCTCGGAAAATATTTCGGAGCATTCGGAAGCTCGGCTATTGCGGGATCAAGCACGACTATAAAGAAATATCTGGGTATAACCCTGCTTCCGCAGGCAGGTGTTGCGCTGGGTATGTCGCTTCAAGCGGAGCAGGTCCTCGGCGCAGATGGTATTCTTATAAGAAATATCGTTCTCTTCGGTGTCCTTATTTACGAGCTTATAGGTCCTACGCTTACGAAGATCGCGCTTACCAAAGCGGGAGATATTATACCCGACGGAGCTGTCAGCGCAAGAGTACATAATAACGATAGAAAAAAAGGAAGACATCATACCTGATAAATATAATGTCAAAAAAGCATTGAACATCCTAAAATGTTCAATGCTTTTGTTATAGAAAAGGACTAATGTTGCATAGTCAATCATATATCGGTGAGATAATGAATGCTAGTAAAAATAAGCAAACAGCTTTTTCGGAAGTTTGAATGTGTTTGTTATTAGCGGATTCTTCTGGTAAGACATGTTAGTGAAATACCTTGTATTGCTGAGTGGACTATCGACTTGGTATATTGTATGGCTTGTTCAATCAAGCAGTAAAAGTAATTAACTATGAAAAGCGCGAATATAATGAATCAAAAAGAAAGGCGAAAGGATGGTCGCGCTATGCTCGGAAGAACGACGGATAATTTTAAAAATAAGGGTCTTACCTCGGCGGAAGTAGAGGTTTCGCGCGAGAAACACGGGACGAATGCGCTTGCGCAATCAAAAAGCAAGAGCTTTTTTGCTAGATTTCTTTCTAATCTTTCCGATCCGATAATAAAAATACTTCTCGGCGCACTTGCCGTTAACATCATTTTTGCGCTCGGAAGCTTTGATATAATTGAAACTCTTGGTATCGTTACTGCTATACTTATATCGACCGTCGTCTCGACAGTATCCGAATACGGAAGTGAAAAAGCGTTTGAAAAACTACGAAATGAGGGTGCAAAAGAGTATTTCAGAACGCTTCGTGATGGTGAGGTAAAGGAGATACATATAAATGATATCGTCGTCGGAGATATGGTTTTTTTGTCAGCGGGCGAGCGTATTCCTGCCGACGGATTTCTCGTGTCGGGCGAGATAAGTGTAGATGAATCGGCAATTACAGGCGAGAGCGCGGAAGTGAAAAAAAAAGCAAATACCGCGGCAAATAAGGTCTTTCGCGGAAGCGTTGTTTGTGTAGGTCAGGCAACGTTACGGGTAAGTGCTGTCGGAGATAATACCTTGTACGGCGGTGTAGCAGGCGAACTTGCCTCCGATACGAGGGAAAGTCCGCTTAAACTTCGTCTTTCCCGTCTTGCGAAGCAGATAAGTCGCATCGGATATGTCGCCGCGGTAGCCGTTTCAGTTGCATATTTTTTTAACGATATTTTTATCGATAGTGCGTTCGATAAAGGGATAATACTCTCAAAGATCGGCGATTTTTCTTACGTTTATAACTGCCTTATGCACTCTCTTACACTGGCTGTAACGGTAGTTGTCGTCTCAGTTCCTGAGGGACTTCCGATGATGATAACCGTAGTTCTTTCGTCAAATATGAAGAAGATGATGAAGGATAATATTCTTGTCAGAAAGCTCGTGGGAATTGAAACGGCGGGCAGTATGAATATCCTCTTTTGTGATAAAACGGGAACGCTTACAACAGGAAAGCAGAGCGTTTGTGAGATAGTTTCGGGACACGGAAACTCATTTAAAAGCAAGCGCTCACTCGCAGAACAGGGGACTATTTGTGACCTTCTGTCGCTGGATGCGTGTTATAATACCGAAAGTATGGTGTCGGCAGGAAAGGTTGTGGGCGGTAACGCAACCGACAGGGCTTTTCGTAGTTTTTTCAAAACAAAAACGGTGCACGACTGCTCGGTAACGGGTAAAGTGCCGTTTACAAGTGATAGAAAATATTCGGCAGTAAGACTTCTTTTTAAAAAGAATAATAAGCAGGTATGCATCGTTAGGGGAGCACCTGAGTTGATATTGCCGAATGTCGATGGAATTCTTACACCAAGCGGAAAAATAGATATAAATTTTGACCGAAATAAAATATCCGCCAAAATGCGTGAGATGACATCTCGTTCGGTCAGAGTTCTTGCCGTGGCTGTGTGCAATAATCTTTCCGAAAAAAGCCTTTCGGGGCAAAAATTCACGCTTGTGGCACTTGTGGGGATACGAGACCCCCTGCGTAGGGAAGCAAAAGAGGCACTTGATGAAATGCACGGTGCACTTGTTCAGGTCGTAATGCTTACGGGTGATAATAAAGAGACCGCAAGCGCTATCGCAAGAGAGTGCGGTATAATAGGCAAATTCTCAGATGACCTCGTTTTGACAGGCGATGAGCTTGCAAAAATGAGCGATGCTGAGGTTGCTGAGAAGCTTCCGAAGCTTGCGGTCATAGCGAGGGCGCTCCCGGGTGATAAGAGCCGCCTTGTGAAAATAGCACAGAATATGCAGCTCGTAGTCGGAATGACGGGCGACGGAGTTAACGATGCTCCTGCGCTAAAAACAGCCGATATCGGCTTTGCTATGGGAAGCGGAACCGACGTTGCTAAAGAAGCCGGCGATATAGTCGTCCTCGATAATAATTTCAAGTCGATAGTCAAGGCGGTCCTGTACGGACGGACGATTTTTGCAAGCATACGAAAATTTATAACCTTTCAGCTCACGATGAACCTGTGTGCGGTCGCAGTCAGTCTTATAGGACCGTTTATCGGTATAGATGCCCCTATAACCGTCATTCAGATGCTATGGATCAATATTATAATGGATACCCTAGGTGCGCTTGCCTTTGCGGGAGAAGCGGCTGTCAAGGATATAATGAAGGAAAAGCCGAAAAAACTCAGCGAAGGACTACTTTCGAAATATATGATAGGTCATATTCTTTTTTCCGGATTTACCACTGTCACGCTTTGCCTTACATTTCTGTGCAGTGATAAGATAAGAGCCTTTTACGGTGCAGATATAGACCCTATCCGCCATCTGGGCGCATTTTTCGGACTCTTTATTTTTCTTGGAATATTTAACTGCTTCACAGCACGCACCGAGCGCGTGAATATTACTGCGCATATCCAAAAGAATAAGGCCTTTCTCGTTATAATGACACTTGTCGCGGTCATACAGACTCTTATGATCTATTTCGGCGGAGCTATGTTTAGGACTTTGCCACTCAGCTTTATCGAGTTTTCATTCGTGGTGACGCTTGCCTTTCTTATTGTTCCGGCAGATGTTGCTTGGAAGGTATTTTTGAGATTAAAAAACAAATAATAGTTATCGTGAGATATATAAGAAAAGAGCAGTTTCGTCTGCTCTTTAAACTTATTTCTCACTTGCTAGCTCATTTACGCACTTCACAAAAAACTCGCCGCGCTCTTCAAAATTCTTGAACGCGTCAAAGCTTGCGCAGGCAGGGGAGAGAAGCACGATGTCACCGTCTTTTGCGATCTCAGAGGCAACCTTTACGCTATCTGCAAGGTCTGCCGTTTCGTAAATCTCCGGCTTTTCTGTGGCGTTTTTGTACTCCGCAGAGGAAATGAGCGCACTCTTTATCTTATCCTTGGTCGCACCGCAGAGAATCACAGCCTTCGCCTTCTCGCAAAGCGGAGCGGCAAGCGGCTCGAAGGGAATGTTTTTGTCATATCCGCCGCAGAGAACTATCGTTTTTCGCACAAAATTCGAGAGCGCCGCCGCCGTTCTCGTCGGACTTGAATCTATCGAGCTGTTGTAGTATTTTACGCCGCAAAGCTCGCGCACGAACTGACATCTGTGCGCAACTCCGCCGAAATTCTTTGCAACCTCCCTTATGGACTCTGTTGAAACTATGCCGTAAAGCGCACCGATCGCCGCCATATAGTTCTCGACGTTATGACGTCCGGGAATCTTTATGTCCGCGCTTTTCAGTATCGCATCTTCATTATAATATATAGTTCCGTCCTTTTCGTAAACCCTGTTTTCGCAGTTGGGAACAGATTTCGATGAGAAATATACGACCGTTCCTTTTGCGCTCTTTCCGAGCTCTCTCGTGACAGAGTTCTCCCAGTTGAGCACCGTGCGCGAGGAGGCATCCTGATATTTCATTACGTTCGCTTTCGCGTCGATATATTCCTGCATACTGAGATGGTAGTCAAGATGATTTGGTGTTACGTTCGTTATGACCGCGATCTCGGGGGATTTTGTCATAGTGTGAAGCTGGAACGATGAAAGCTCAGCTACCGAATAGCTGCAATAGTCCATTTCGTCAACTCTTGGGAGTAGGGGAAAGCCGATGTTTCCGCCGATAAAGGTCTTTTTGCCGTCTGCTTCGAGGATCTTACTTATGACTGTTGTAGTGGTCGATTTTCCGTCGCTTCCCGTAATGCCTATCGTATGTGCGGGTGTTATGTCGAAATAGAGCTGCATCTCAGACGTGATCTCGGCGCCTCGTTTTGCCGCCTCGAGCAGCGAGGGCTTGTCGAAACGGATGCCCGGCGAGCGGAAAACGATGTCGTCTGTGATGTTTTCGAGATAATTTTCTCCGCAGATGAGCGTTACGCCCTTGGCTTCGAGCGAGTCTGCAAGATCTCCGCCCAGCTTTTCGCGGTTCTTCATATCGCGCGCGCAGACCTTGGCGCCGTATTTCAGAAGAAATTCGATGAGCGGAAGATTGGAAACGCCGATGCCGAGAACCGAAACGGTCTTGCCGTTCAGCATATTTTTAAGATAGGTTTCTCTTTCACGTGTATTCACTTTAAAAATTCCTTTCGGAAGAATATTTTTGTTTTTCACTGACTACTATATAGTATCATTATACATTCGATAAGACAATATATCAACAGATTTTTGAATATTTTTTCAAATTTCGTTGAAATATGATTTTGCACTTTAAATCGGTGTTTAAAAAACTTAAAAAAAACTTAAAAAAGTTAAAAAAACTTGCCGAAAGATGTTGACAAATCGATTTTGTTCTGCTATAATACAAATCGTCGCCGACAGTACGACACAAAAAATATTGGGGAATTGTGTAACGGTAGCACAGCAGACTCTGACTCTGTATGTTGGGGTTCGAATCCCTATTCCCCAGTCAGAAAAAAGCACATCTGTTTACAGATGTGCTTTTTTCAATGAAGCGCACCTTCGGTGCATGAAAAATGAAGCAAGGCTTCGCCTTATGAAGCGAGCCTTCGGCTCACGGAGAGCTTTGCGTGCGCTTCGCTTCACGCGAGCGCAGCGAGTGCTTCATGGCGGCAACGCCGCCGCTTCATGTTTGCGAAGCAAACGCTTCGTTGACAAAATACTGTTTTTGTGTTATAATAATCTCAACAAATAATTTTCAAAAACTTTTCTTGCATTCTCGTCCCTTTTCGGTATAATGTGTTTACCACCCGAAAGGAGAACGAAAATGCCAAATCTAAAACCATACTATCAAGTAAAACTAACTCTGTTGCGATGTAAGCTGTCATTTCTTGAAAATCCCCCGAAAAACGAGGACGAGCAATACGCTTACGATATTATTCAAAAGGCGTATGAGATCAACGAGAAAAAGATTGAAATGCTTGATTTTGATAAGAATAAAAAGCTGTTAGAGGATTATTACAGATGGCTTGATAGCAGACGGAAATGATAACGAAAGGCGGTGGATCTGTGGAAAATTATAAAGCCCAAATCATTGATTTTATAGAGGGGAGAACTTCCCCCGAAACATTTTATGTCTGGTTTGAATCCAATCCGCAAGTTTTGGATTGGTTGCAAAGTATGATTCCCCAAGGCAAAACTATACGGGATAGCGTTGAAGAAAAAATGGATTATTTTTTAAAAGATATTCCGAAAACAAAGCAAGATGAAATATATTCGGCTTATCAACGTCTGTGCGAAAATGTCGAAGTCGAGCAGGCTAAAAAACTTGTGAATCTTCTATCCGCGCTTGATACTAAAGCAGTACATTTTACCGATCCCATGACTATTTTACTCCATAATTTCAAGAATGTTTTGGATAATCCCAGTAAGTATAAATCCTCGTATGTACAGCATATGTGCGGATCCGTAAAAGATTTTTTCGAAAAGGAATACCCTGTTGTTAAAGAAACTCTCTATGATGTAAAAAAAGTGTATTCCCACAATAAAACAAACAGCAACCTGTGGACATACGTAAATATTCAATCGTGGTTATATAAGCTTATAACAGAAATCTACCCCGATGAATCAATAGAGAAAGATGAATCTCTTCATGAAAAAGCATCGTTTATGATGGACGTGTGTCCCGAATATATTGAAGGACACGAAATTGACGAGACGGGTATTATTGAGGCTATTATAGAGCAAGTTCCCGAATCTTTGCCCAAAGCAAAGAGAAAAAAGCAGATTAAAGAGCTTATCAAAAAAGAATTTCATATTGAGGGATCTAAATATCCTCGTTGGGTACAAGGCGGAGAATGGCCGGTTTCAAAAAGCGGAAAGCCGATGCGTTTTGTAGAACAAAAGCGAAAAAAAGGAAAAGAATATGCAGAAATGCTTTATACACAGTTTTTCTTTGAGGATGTGGAAACGGGTGAAATTCGCGTGATTGACCAATTTACTTGATGTGTCATATGTCATCTATTTCGGTCATATGGAAAAATCGAAAAAATGCGGCAACATCGTTTTTGGTAGTGGAAAATGGTTTAAAAAACAGCTAAAAAGTCCGAAAAAGCCTTGAAAGCCTTACGTTTTAGCCATGTCATCTAAAACAGTCACCAAACACAACAAAAAACGCACTTTTGTCTACCGACAAAGGTGCGTTTTTTGTTTTAAATTTGTAAATGAGAGTATGAGAACTCCCGCAAATCGAAGATTTGCCATAACGGGCGGGAAGAGAAGTAAGCGGTAAAAGCATACGACACCCGCGTTGGGTTCAGAATCCCTTTTTGCGTTACTGAAAAAAGGGAATATGGATTCGAACAAGGAGGGAGCGAGGTGATAGGCGCGCGGGTGCGTCGGAAAAATCCCTATTCCCAAAAAACAACTATGTAGCTTAGCTCAAAGCATCAAGGAGCGAAGGCGGAGTTATCCCGTGATTTATTTGTAATTATAAAGATATTCTGATGGAGATACGCCGACGTTTTTCTTAAATTCTACCGAGAAATATTTGTAATCGTTATACCCCGACATATACGCAACATCTTTCAGAGAATAGTAGCCTGTCGAGATGAGTCCTACGGCGTTTTGTATTCGCAGATTTATAATGTATTTTTGAGGTGAAACGCCGTATTCCTCTTTGAAAAGCTTTCTGAAATAGACCTCGCTCATAAATGACTTGTCAGCGATTTCTCTTATCGAGAGATCTCTTTTTTTATAATTTTTCAAAAGATATTCTACTGAGTTATGAATTTTAGAAATTTGGGATTTTGATACGTAATTTTGAATATAACATTGTGCAAAAATTTCGCATAAAATCGAGGAGCTTTTATATTTATATCCAAGCTCCTTTTTGTTCCAAGTGTCAAATATCTCCCTAAAAAGCTTTGAGAAAACGGCTGGATCATTAGGGATAAAGTATTCAATGTTTTTTGTATTGTAATTTATTGTGTCAAAATGGATCGCGATCAGATCTTCTACCTTTGACTGTCTGCTATAATCTAATCTTGCCGGAACATAGGAAAGATAATGATCCATCATGTGATATTCCTCTTGTTCGGTTTTCAAAACGGTATCCGAGCAGAAGCGAAAGGATAGCGCGTTATAATTTCGTCCTTGGTTGAGCATGCTTACGTTGCTTTGCTTGATTTCAAGAACGTCCAGAATATTGAAAGAAAGAGCTTCTTTTTCGAAAAACATAACTAATCCTCCGATTTTTGATTATATTATAACAAATTCGTTTTGAAAAATCAACCTGTTGTGTCGATTTATAGGTGTACTTTGCAATTTCTATATGCTATAATGTAAAAAAATGAATCGGGAGGTTTTTCGAATGAGTGACAGGAGAAAGATTTTAGAACTGTTCGATGAGCAGGAAGCTTCTTGGAAGCAAAGAGCTGCTGAAGGTATTGAACGTTACAGAAAAGGCGACGGAATAATAACCATTGTGGACAAGGATGGCAACCCTGTTCCAAACACGAAAATAAAGCTTATGCAAAAAAGCCACGAGTTTCGTTTCGGTGCGAATATTTTTATGCTTGACGAGTTGGAGTCGGACGAAAAGAATGAGACATACAAAAAAGCCTTTGCCGATGTATTCAATATGGCAACGCTTCCGTTCTATTGGGACACTCTCGAACCCGAGCGAGGCAAACCCAGATACGCTAAAGACAGTCCGAAGGTCTATCGCCGCCCATCGCCCGATCTGTGCATACAGTTTTGCGAAAAGTACGGAATCGAGCCGCGTGAGCATGGTCTGGCATACGAGCAGTTTTTTCCGAAGTGGCTGTATAACGCTAGTATCGATGAGATAAAGGCAGAGCTCGAAAGGCGGTACGCCGAGATTTCCGAGCGGTACGCGGATAAGATACCGACAATTGAAGTCACAAATGAGATGGCATGGACGAATGGGAGAACAGCTTTTTACGATGAACCCGACTACGTTGAGTGGTGCTTTAAGCTTGCCGAACAATATTTCCCAAACAATCAGCTCGTGATCAACGAAACCACCGGCAATTCGTGGGAGGACAAGTGCCGAGTTACCGACAAGTATTATGCCTACATACAAGCCAATATGCTCAAGGGCGCGCGAATAGACGCTATCGGTATGCAGTATCACCTGCACACCATGTGCAACCGTGAAGCGGAGTATGAAAAAACAAGACAGACTCTCAATCCCGAGAGCCTTTACAAGCATATGGATCTCTATTCGAATTTCGGCAAGCCACTGCAGATCAGCGAGATCACCGTACCAGCGTATTCGTGGGAAGCGGAGGATGAGGAGATACAGGCAGAAATCATCGAAAAGCTCTATTCGATCTGGTTCTCTCACCCCAACGTAGAGCAGATCGTATATTGGAATCTTGTTGACGGCTACGCGCATTTATGGAATGCCGATCAGGAAAAGATCAAAGCATCGCAGGGTGACATGACGCTTGGTGAAAACTATTACCACGGCGGACTTCTCAGATTTGATATGACGCTGAAGCCGGCATTCATAAGGCTTAAAGAGCTTTTAAAGGAAAGATGGCATACTGAGACAGAGCTCGTTACCGACGAAAAGGGTGTTGCGTCGTTCAGGGGCTTTTACGGTGAATATGAGCTTGAAATCACTGTCGATGGAAAGAGCTTTACAAAAAAGATAAGCTTGTCGTCAAAATCGGAAAATAAAGTGACGTTATCGGTGGAATGATGAGTGAGATCCTAATCGTTTTAACCTGCCTGCCGCTTTATGTGATAAACTCCTTCTGCGATAAGTACGTTTCGTCAAAAAACGGCAATGAGTACAGCTTTCTATATAATTGTCTGAAGTTTTTGATCGGAAGTATTATTCTTCTTATCGTACTTTTGACCGACAACTCTGCGAAATTCGGACTCGGCACGCTGTTTTGCGGCACTCTTTGCGGAGTGATGTACGCCGTAAGCAAAACCGTAATCCTGAGTGGCTACGAAAAGACCTCGGTGGCGTTTATGACTCTTTGCCACGCTTCGGGAATGATCCTTCCGTGTGTGATAGGGCACTTTTTCTGGAACGAGAAACTGAGTGCTCTTTCGGTCGTCGGGATATTTCTTGCAAGTGTCTCGATCGTACTGCTTAAAGACGGAAAGGCGGATAAAAAGAAATTCGATATAGCAGGTATTATCATGGGCACGGTGATTTTGGTGACAAGCGGCGGTGTGATGATCACGCAGAAGCTTATGGGAATTTATTTTGCGGGTCAAAGCGTTGGCGCGTATAATTTTTATTCCTTTGTCGTAGCTTTTCTGATACTCTCTTTTTTCGCGAGATCTCAGATAAAAACTCGAAAAAACACGAAATTCATTCTGCTCTGCGCCGTCGGAAGTGCTATTTCGCTTTGTATCATCAGCCTTGTTATGACAAAGCTTGCCGGAAGTGTGCCGTCGGTCATTTTGTTCCCGCTCTTTAATGGACTCGGAATTATTTTCGTGTGTATCGGCTCGGTCTTTGCTTTTAAGGAAAAACTAACGATAAGGAAAATCGTCGGACTTGCGCTCGGTGTTTGTGGACTTTGTCTTGTGAATTTTTGATGTTTTGAAAGAATAGATAAAACTCCCGATTTCGGGAGTTTTATTGTTTGTTTTATTGACATCTCAGCTACTTTATGGTAAACTCTATATCGTAATAAAATAAAAGGACAGTGCAAAAATGGAATTTAACAGTATTATAACAGATATAGTAGCCGAGGCAGAGGAAAAGCTAGCGAAGAAATTCGCCGAATTTGACAGAGTCTCTTTTGAAAACACCTCGCGTGTGCTTGATGCCTTCCGCCGTCACAGAGTAAGTGACGCTATGTTCGCGGGCACTACAGGCTATGGATACGACGATAAGGGCAGGGATACCCTTGACCTTATATACGCCGATGTTTTCGGCGCAGAGGCTGCGCTCGTTCGCCACAATATAGTCAATGGAACACAGACTATCGCTATCGGTCTTTACGGGCTTCTCCGTCCGGGTGACGTTATGCTTTCAGTCACAGGCAAGCCGTACGATACACTTGAAAAAGTCATCGGAATAAACCCCGATGGAAGTATGAATAAAACGGGCGACGGATCGCTCGCCGATTTTGACGTCGAGTACGATCAGGTAGAGTTGCTTCCGGACGGATCAATAGATTTTGCAGGTATAAAGGAAAAGCTCGAAAAGCACGGAGAAAGAGTGAAGGTCGTATTTATACAACGCTCGAAGGGATATATGACACGACCTACACTTTCGGTCGCAACCATCGGAGAAATCGTGAAATTAACAAAGGCTATCTCGGACGCTTATATCGTCGTCGATAACTGCTACGGCGAGTTCTGTGAGAACATCGAGCCCACCGCAGTCGGCGCCGATATGATCCTCGGCTCGCTTATAAAGAACGCGGGCGGCGGAACCGCTCTTTCGGGTGGATATATCGCTGGTACAAAAAAGGCAGTCGAGCTTGCTTCGTACAGACATACTACCGTCGGCACGGGTAACGAGGTCGGTGCTTCTCTCGGTCAGAACAGGGACATGTTCAGAGGATTTTTCCTCGCTCCGCATACCGTTGCACAGGCGCTTAAAACAGCGGCACTTGCAGCGTACGTGTTTGACAGACTCGGATTTGTTACCGAGCCCTCGTGGAAGGATAACAGATACGATATAATTCAGAGAATACAGTGCGCGAGCCCCGAGGCTCTCTGCGCGTTCTGCAGAGGTATCCAGTTTGCCTCGCCCGTCGATTCCTTTGCCGCTCCAGAGCCTTGGGATATGCCAGGATATACCGATCCTGTCATAATGGCGGCAGGATCTTTTGTGCAGGGGTCCTCTATCGAGCTTTCGGCAGACGGGCCTATGAGAGAACCATTTACCGCATATCTGCAAGGAGGTCTGACCTACGAGTCGGGTAAGATAGGAATAATGTCGGCGGCAAGTGAGATTTTAAGACTTAAAAATAATTAAGCAAGACCGAAATATTCGAGAATTCCGGTGTAAATACCTTCGGCAAACAAATTAGGGTGTTTATCCATAAGATACGCATCATTTGGATTGGTGATAAATCCAAGTTCGACAAGGGTCGCTGGCATCGTCGTTTTTCTTAGTACGTAAAGTGAAGGGCGGACGTACACTCCGCGATCGGGAATTCCCGTCTTTTCGGAGATATTCTCGACTATTCGCTCGGCGAGCGCGTAAGCGGGAGAGGTGGTGCTGTAAACGAAGGCTTCCGTACCTGTGGCGGCGCTTATTGTGGATGCGTTAGCGTGAATGCTTATAAAATAGTCCGCGCCCCAGTTGTTTGCCTCGGAAGCTCGGATGGCAAGACTTTCGGCGTTTGAATTTCCGAGACTGGTGTCGGGTGTCGGGCGTGATAGCTTTACGTCAAAATTTTGATTTGCGTTTAAAAGCTCGGCAAGCAGTATTCCAACCTCGTAGGTTATATTCTGCTCGTAAAGTCCGTTGCCTTCTGCACCCGCGTTGGGATTTCTCGGATTGTGACCTTGGTCTATGAAGATTTTTATTGCCATAATATGTTCTCCTTTGGAATGTATTTATTAGTATATAATATGCCGGATGTACTTTTTAGTTAAATTTTCAAAAAATAAAGGATACAATTAAATGAAGTTTGAAAATATAAGACGGCTGCTTAGCTTTGCCCGCCGCGCGGTTGATGATTATAATATGATAGAAGACGGCGATAAGATCGCAGTGGGTGTTTCGGGTGGCAAAGACTCGCTTGCCCTTCTTGCCGTTATGCGAGATCTCTCGATATTTTATCCAAAAAAATTTCAGGTGTGCGCAATAACTCTTGATATGGGATTTGAGGGTGGCAATCACTCAGCGCTTGAGGCTTTTTATAAAGAACTTGGGATTGAATATAAAATAGTAAAAACACAGCTTGCCGAGATCATTTTCGGTGTTCGCAAGGAATCAAACCCGTGCTCGCTGTGCGCACGTATGAGACGAGGAATCTTGCACGACACCGCAAAGGAGATGGGATGCAACAAAATCGCTCTCGGACATCATTTTGACGACGTGATCGACACTTTTATTATGAACCTTTTTAATGAAGGACGCCTTGGTACCTTTTCTCCCGTTACTTATCTTGACAGAAAACAGATAACTATGATAAGACCGCTCGTTCTCGCACCCGAAAAGGATATAAAATATTTTGTGCGTAAAAACGAGATCCCGGTAACAAAAAGTCTTTGTCCCGAAGACAAGCAAACCGATAGAGAAAAGTATAAAATTATGCTTTCCGAAATGGAAAAAACAAACGACGGTCTCCGACATCGCATATTCGGAGCAATAAAAAAGGCGGGACTTGACGGGTACGCGATCGATGAAAACGAGAATTTGAATAAAAATAAATAATTTGGCAAAAATCTATTGACATTTTGTTCACTATTTGTTATAATTTAAATGTAAGGGACAATGTCAAGGAGGAGATGCCAATGAAGACTGTTAAAAGTAAAAAGCTTTGTATACCGCTTCTTGTGTTCGGTACGGTATTTGCCGTTGCCGCAATAGCAATATTCGTGATGAGCCTTTTGGGAATAAGAGTTTTTGACACCGACAGTGCGGAGACCTTTATATGGGATCTTCTTTTTCTGGTCTCGGCACTCGTGCTTTCCTCACTTATAATTCTTGTGTCGATATTTTTAAAGCCTTAAAACAAACGCCGTGCGGAAGTTTCAAATACCGCGCGGTTGTTTTGTGTGATTTTTATATAAATTTATGATCAACCTTAAAAAATTCATTGTATGTTAATGAGAAGTTCATATAGACGGAGTACACTTAGATAGGACGGTAAAGACAAGGGAGTAAAAATATGGCTATATCTGTATTTAAAAGATATGAAAAGAAATTTATTCTCAGCAGTGAGCAGTACCGCGAGACGGTCTGTTTTATTCAGCAGTATATGGATTTCGATAAATACTGCGTCGGAGAGAAGGATTATTCACTTCTTAATCTCTATTTTGATACCCCTGATAACCTTCTTATCACTCGTTCTACCGATAAGCCTACATATAAGGAAAAACTTCGTCTCAGAGCTTATTTTCCGCCCCAGACGCACGATGATAAGGTCTTTTTTGAGATAAAAAAGAAATATAAGGGAATAGTTACGAAAAGGCGCGCGGTTATGAGATATGGTGAGGCTCTCGAGCTTATTGATACCGGAAAAGCGCCAAGACTGAAAAAGGAAAGCTATATAGATACTCAGGTTGCAAAAGAGATAGAGTTTATGTTCAGAAGGTACCCCGGTCTCGCGCCTGTCGTGTATATTGCTTACGACCGCGTTGCGATGTTTGCAAAGGACAATCCTGAGTTCAGACTCACCTTCGACAGAAATATCCGCACGAGACGGGAAAATGTCAGCTTCGACTACGGGGACTATGGAACGCAGCTTCTGCCCGAGGGGTACAATCTTATGGAAATAAAGATATCGGATGCCGTTCCGTTGTGGCTCGCGTCATATCTCTCGGAGAAAAAGCTTTATATGACCGGATTTTCAAAATACGGAAAAGAATATGAAGGGTTTATTACGGGAAAAGATCCCGTCTCGGTCCTTCTCGGTTCTGGTGACGTGTGATAGTATATAAATTTAAAAGGAAAAGGAAGAAACAATGGATCAGATACTTAATTTTGTAATACCGAGTATTCTCGGAACTCAGTTCACCGTTAGAGCGGTCCTTTCGGTGCTTTTATCGTCGCTCGTGTTCGGAATAATCCTCTCGCTCGTTTACATATTCTCTTGCAGAAGTGAAAGATATTCAAGAGGACTTTCTATAACTCTCGTGCTGCTCCCCATTATTATCGGAACGGTAATTATGCTCGTTTCTGACAGCTTTGCAAGGGCGTTCGGACTTGCGGGCGCTTTCTCTATAATTCGTTTCAGAAGTACGCAGGGCAATCCGAAGGATCTCGCTTATATTTTTGCAGGACTTGCCGTAGGTCTTGCCTGCGGAATGGGATATATCCTTGCAGGCGCGATAATTACCGTGTTTATCTGCATTATACTCCTCACACTTAGCTTCATTAAATACGGAACGCCTACTACTCCTCCGATGCTTCTTAAAATCACCGTTCCCGAAAGCCTCAACTACGTCGGTGTTTTCGATGAGTGTCTCGGAAAGTACACAAGGAGATGGAAACTCGTCAAGGTCAAGAGCAATAATTTCGGAACGATGTTCGATCTTTCGTACGATATCCGTCTTAAAGGCGATATAAACGAAAAAGAGTTTATCGACGAGCTTCGCTCTATAAACGGAAATTTGAATATTATGTTGCAAAATAATGCCGCAGATCCCGATATTCTCGTTTGATCAGAAACGCCCCTTTGATAAAAAGAGTCCTTATTTATCAGAGGAAAAAACATTGACATTTTAAGACAAGTAGTGTACAATAACCATCGTATGTACACACGAAAATAAGAACTTGGCGTATTGCCGCAAGAAAAGGAGAAAATTATGGTAGTACTTGAAATAAAGGATCTTGGGAAAATAAAGATTGAGCTTGACGCAGAAAATGCACCTATCAGCTCGGAAAACTTCGAAAATCTCGTTAAAGAAGGGTTTTATGACGGAATCATTTTCCACAGAGTTATAGCAAACTTTATGATCCAGGGCGGCGACCCTCAGGGTATCGGCATCGGAGGAAGCGGAAAGAATATCAAGGGCGAATTTGCCGCTAACGGAGTAAATAACCCGATAAAGCATAAGAGGGGAACGATCTCGATGGCACGCTCACAGAATTTTAATAGCGCATCCTCGCAGTTCTTTATTTGTCACGTGGATTGTCCATTCCTTGACGGACAGTATGCGGCTTTCGGACAGGTAGTTGAGGGCATAGAGATAGTCGATAAGATCGCTTCGGTCAAGACAGACCTGAGAGATAAGCCTCTTTACGACGTGGTTATCGAAAAAGCATACGTAGAATAAGATGAAAACGCAGACCGTGAAAGTCTGCGTTTTTGTTTAAAAAATAATAAAAAGGAGTAATCAAGCCTGCTAATCCCTCATATACTGTAACATCGGAATTCCGAAAGGTCAGGTAAGCGGAGCCGAAAAATATCGGAGGGAAGACAATGCGAAGGGTTTATTCGGATAGATCGGAAGAAAGATGCGAGCAGATCGCGTTTTATATGCTTGAAAATAACGCCACGGTGAGAAAGGCTGCCGCGCAGTTCGGTATAAGTAAATCGACGGTACATAAGGACGTTACGGGAACGCTCAAAAAATATAATTATCGCCTTTATTTAAAGGTCAAGGATCTGCTTGATGTAAACAAAAGCGAACGCCATGTGCGCGGCGGTGAAGCGACGCGTAAAAAGTACAGCGAAATAAAGATGGGTCAGAGAAAAATAGGAATAGAAAACGCTAATTTAAATACAAAAAACCGATAGAATTTTCTATCGGTTTTTGTTGTTTATTGAAACATCTTCGTTGAAAGATATCTGTCGCCTGTGTCGGGAAGGAGAACGACGATGTTTTTGCCTTCGTTTTCCGGACGCTTTGCCAGCTCTATTGCTGCAGAAAGAGCGGCGCCTGATGATATTCCAACGATAATACCCTCGCATCTTCCGACCTCGCGTCCAAGTGCAAACGCGTCCTCGTCCGAAACTGTGATGATCTCATCATAGATAGTTTGATCGAGTACGCTGGGAATGAAATTCGCGCCTATTCCTTGTATTCCGTGGGTTGCCGCAATGCCCCTTGAAAGAAGCGGCGAGGACTTGGGTTCTACCGCAACGACGCGGATTTTTTCATTTTTAGATTTTAAATATCTTCCTACTCCCGTTATTGTTCCGCCAGTGCCGACCCCTGCCACGAAAATATCAACTCTTCTATCGGTGTCCTCCCATATTTCGGGGCCTGTCGTTTCCTCATGAGCTTTTGCATTTGCAGGATTGTCAAACTGACTCGGGACAAAGCTGTTAGGTATCTCCTTTGCAAGTTCCTCGGCTTTGGCTATCGAGCCCTTCATTCCGAGAGATGCGTCAGTGAGGACAAGCTCTGCGCCGTAAGCCCTGATTATTGCTCTGCGTTCCTCGGACATAGAGTCGGGCATAACTATCACGGTGCGGTATCCGCGTGAGGCCCCGACCGATGCAAGACCGATGCCGGTGTTTCCCGAGGTCGGCTCGATTATCACAGCGCCTTCCGATATAAGTCCGCGTGCCTCTGCGTCGTCGAGCATAGCCTTTGCGACTCTGTCCTTTGCGCTTCCTGCAGGATTAAGATATTCGAGCTTTGCGATTATTTTCGCTTTGAGCGAGTATTTTTTTTCGATGCCGTTCAGACGGAGAAGTGGAGTTCTTCCGATGAGCTGCTCTGCAGAATTATATATTTTCAAGAGGTCTACCGCCCTTCATTAGTGATTTCGGGGAGTGATTTTTCAGACGAGGCTCTCTCCTCGGCAAGCCTTGCTTTGTGCTTTTTAAGTTGAGATGAGTATATTGCCAAGAACAGAGATGCGAGAGCTACAATCGAAAGAGCCCATGAAACGGGATACATTATGTATATCATAGTTATCGTTCTGTATCTGTCGAATATAGTGGCAATCCAGAGAATGCGGAATCCGCAGGCGGTCGTAAGAGATATGAGCGTAGGTGACAAGGAGACCCCAAGCCCCCTGAGTGCTCCGTTTATAACGTCCATCGTTCCGCAAAAGAAATGAGTAAGACCAAGTATGGTAATACGCATAGCTCCGAGCATAATAGATGCCTGAGAGTCCTTTATGTAAATACCGAGAAGTTGTTCTCTAAATACATATGTAAGCAGACCGAAAACGATCTCAAAACCGAGTGAATAAACAAGACAAACGCCGAGAGACTTCAATATGCGGTCGTATTTTCCCGCGCCCCTACTTTGCCCTATAAAGGTGATCGCCGCCTGATGGAAAGCGTTCGACATTGTGTATATAAAGCCTTCTATGTTACTCGCTGCGGCGTTTCCGTTGATGACTGTTCCGCCGAAAATATTTATAGACGACTGTGCAACGACATTCGATAGGGAAAAGAGAGTTCCCGAAATTCCAGCAGGAAGTCCGATAGCGATTATTGACCTCGTGCAGTCCTTGTCAAATCTTATCTTTCGCAGATAAAGCTTTTGTGGGCCTTCTGATCTCGAAAGATGAAGGAGTATCCATATCATAGCGACGTACTGAGATATTACCGTCGCCATAGCAACGCCTTCTACCGACATAGAGAAAGCACAGACAAACAAAACATTGAAAAGAACGTTTATAACTCCTGCACTCGTCAGAATAATGAGCGGAGTTTTGGAGTCTCCGAGCGCACGGAGTGCCGCGGAGCCGAAATTGTAGATTATAGTCGCGGGCATCGCGAGAAAATATATGTTCATATAGAGCGTAGAGCCGTCAAGGTGGCTCTCGGGAGTTCCCATGAGCTCAAGAAGCTGTCTTGATAAGTTCAGTCCGACAATGCAACATAAAATTCCGGCAATTGCTGCTATAGCTACCGAGGTGTGTATGTATTTCGATATTTTTTCATTGTTCTTTGCACCGTATTCCTTTGATACGCCAACGCTTACGCCAACCGAAAATCCAATGAAAAGGTTAACCAGAAGGTTTATAAGCGATCCGGTTGCTCCCACCTGACCGACAGCGGCACTTCCGACAAAACGCCCGACGATTATCATATCGGCGGCGTTGAAGGCGAGTTGTAAAAGACCTGTGAGCATAACAGGAATAGCAAATGCGATAATGGTTTTGAAAAGACTTCCGTTTAGCGGATCTATAAGCCTATCCGGCTTTTTCTTTTCAATACTTAGTGCGTTTGAAATTTTAACCACCAGCTTTCTCTTACTATTTTAAAGTCTATCACTTATCCTTTGAAAAGTCAATAGAAAGAAAAAATAATTTGCTTGAAGATGGGATAAATATATGATATAATATATTAAAGCCGTATGCGGAGGAAGATATGAAAAAGAAACTTATGAAAATATATAAAGCACCTCGCGCAAAAAGAGGACAGGTGCCTCTTCCGCAGATAACAGCAAGAGCGGACGAGGCTTTCGGAAGTAAGAATTACGCCGAATTTTCGGTAGAAAAAAAGAAAGAAGGAGCATATCTTGCATATCGCGTTTTGCTGATACTTTTATACGTTCTGACTACGCTTGGTTACATTGTTTTTTGCAGCACGATTAAATTTTTTCTTTGGTTTCTTGTTATTATTCCAGTATTTGTTATGGTAATTATACATTTCACTTGGTGGATAGTGTCGGTAGAATATAAGTATACGGTGGATAAAGCGGTCTTTGCCGTGAAAACTATCTACGGTAACAGATACGAGAGGCTTTTATTTGAAGAAAAGATAAAAGATATAACGCTCGTTGCACCGTACAAAGGTACGTACAAAAAAGAAGCAGATTCCATATGTGCATCAGCGTCCGAAATATCATATGCGGTTTCGTCGAAGATGACAGACGATATATATTTTGCCGTCTGCGGTGATAAGATAGTCTTTTTTGAGATGACATCTCAGGCGCTCGTCGCGTTTAAATATTATAATTCCTCTGTAACCGTCAGTGCTTCGCTATCGAGATAAACAAAAATTTTCCATACATAAAACAAATTCCCGCGCTCATAATAATACCAGAGCGGAAAAGACCGCTCATAAAAAATCAAAGAACAATTATGTTCTAAGCAAGGAGATTTGTAAAAATGGCAGGAAGCAACAAGAACCTCATTCCTGAGGCAAAGGAAGGTCTTAACAAGTTTAAGATGGAAGCAGCAGGAGAAGTTGGCGTAACTCTCAAGCAGGGTTATAACGGCGACCTCACCAGCCGTCAGGCAGGCTCCATCGGCGGACAGATGGTTAAGAAGATGGTCGAGAAGTACGAAAACGACCTTAAAAACAACAAATAAGTAAATTTGTTATACAATTGAACCGAAACAAAATACCTTTTCGGTTTAAAAGGCGGGAGGCTTATTGCTTCCCGCTTTTTCTGTACTACAATTTTTATCATATCTATATGTAATATTTTTATTAACTATTGAAAAAAAATGAAAAATATGTTATAATACCTCATAATAGGGAAAGTAGTGAAACTAAGGAGACGCCTTATGTCTGATAATACAAACGCCGAGCAGTGTATAAAGAAACGCATAGAGGAGCTAAGAGGGCAGATAGAGTACCATAGCTGGAAATATTACGTCGAGGATAATCCCGAGCTTCCCGACTATATGTATGACAATATGTTCTACGAGCTTATGCGTCTTGAAAACGAAAATCCGCAGTTTGCCGATCCGAATTCACCCACACGCAGAGTCGGCGGCGCCGTGCTCGAAAAATTTGAGAAGATAACCCACACGCTTCCGCTCAAAAGTCTTTCGGATGTGTTTTCCTACGAGGAGCTCGGAGAATTCATTTCAAAAACGAAAAACGAGCATCCCGAGGTGGATTTTTCGGTCGAGTGTAAGATAGACGGTCTTTCGGTAGCACTTCACTATGAAAACGGTGAGCTTGTTTATGCGGCAACGAGAGGCGATGGACTTGTCGGAGAGATAGTTACAGAAAACGTCCGTACAATAGGCTCCGTACCTCTGAAAATACCTTATACCGGAACTCTCGAAGTTCGCGGAGAGGTCTATATGCCGAAAAGCAGCTTTAAGAGAGTGAACGCCGAGCGCGAGGAAAACGGCGAAGCGCTCTTTGCAAATCCCCGAAATGCGGCGGCAGGCTCACTGCGTCAGCTTGACTCGAAGATAGCGGCATCAAGAGGACTTGATATATTCGTTTTTAATTTGCAATACTGTGATAGAAGCTTTTCTTCGCACGACGAGACATTCGGGTTTATGCGCGAAAACGGCTTTAAGGTCATACCTTTCGCAAGAGTGATTTCGACCTACGACGACATTATTGACGAAATAAAGGATATTGGCGAAAAGCGCGGAAATCTTCCATTTGATATCGACGGAATGGTAATAAAGGTTAATTCTCTTTCTCTCCGTGATGAGATAGGAGAGGGAACGGGCACGCCTAAATGGGCGGTCGCATATAAATTCCCACCCGAGGAGAAGGAAACGAAGCTTCTTGGTATTGATATTCAAGTCGGCAGAACGGGCGTGCTCACACCTATTGCGAACCTTTCGCCCGTGCGACTTGCTGGAACGACCGTCAGCCGTGCAACGCTTCATAACCTTGATTTCATAAGAGAGCGCGACATAAGAGTCGGCGCGACGGTAAAAGTCCGTAAAGCGGGCGATATTATACCCGAGATTGTGTCTGCAAAGGATACTATCGGTCTTGACGAGTTTGATTTCCCCGAAAACTGCCCTGCCTGCGGAGAAAAGGTAACGAGAAGCGAGCAGGCGGCAATAAGATGCACCAACTCAGCGTGTCCTGCACAGCTTCGCAGAAATCTCGTTCATTTCGCCTCGAAGGGTGCTATGGATATTGACGGCTTCGGACCTGCCGTTGCAAACGCGCTTTGTGACAGAGGGCTTGTTAAAAATGTTTCGGATATATACTACCTGAAAGATGAAGACCTCGTTTCGATCGAGCGAATGGGCGAAAAGAGTGTGAAAAACCTTCTCGTTTCTATCGAGGACTCAAAAACCAGAGGTCTTGCAAGACTTCTGTACGCTCTCGGCATCGGTCAGATAGGAGATAAGACGGCGGATGCCCTTGCACAGAACTTTTCAGATATAGAGGACTTCTTTACGGTAAGCGCCGAAAAGCTCACCGAGATAGACGACGTCGGAGAGATAGTATCGAGATGTGTGGTCGATTTCTTCGCACACCCATCAACCAGAAAAACCGTCGACCGACTGAAGGCGGCTGGGGTTGTGACCGCGAGCGCAAAAAAAGAGAAAAAGGACAACCGATTTGGCGGAATGACCTTCGTTCTCACAGGAACGCTTCCGACGCTCACAAGAAGCGAGGCAGAGGAAATAATAATTTCGCATGGTGGAAAAACCTCGTCCTCGGTATCGAAAAAGACCTCTGTCGTTCTCGCAGGAACGGAGGCAGGAAGTAAGCTGACAAAAGCCGAAGGACTCGGTATAAAAATAATTGACGAAAACGAGTTCAGAAAAATGCTCGAAGATTAACGGAGAAAAATATGCTGTTTGATAACGTAAAGATCTATTTAAAAGCAGGAGACGGCGGAAACGGTGCCATTTCGTTCAGACGTGAGAAGTACGTTTCGCACGGCGGTCCCGACGGCGGGGACGGCGGAAGCGGCGGAAATATAATTTTTACTGTCGATGAGGGTCAAAACACCCTTACGTACTATAAATACAAGAGAAAATTCAAAGCGGAAAACGGTTCTAACGGAAGCGGATCGAAGTACCACGGCAAAAGAGGCGAGGATCTTATTCTCCCTGTGCCGCCCGGAACGGTAATAAAGGACGCACAGAGCGGACTTGTTATTAAGGATATGTCAGAATGTGATAGCTATGTCATATGTAAGGGCGGACGCGGCGGTTGGGGAAACCATCATTTCGCAACTCCCACAAGACAGATCCCGCGTTTTGCAAAGCCAGGACTCGTCGGCGAGGAAAAGGAGATAATCCTTGAACTCAAAATGATAGCCGACGTCGGTCTCATCGGATTTCCGAATGTCGGAAAATCCTCGATACTTTCGATGATCTCGTCCGCAAGACCGAAAATCGCCGATTACCATTTTACAACTCTTGCACCGAATATCGGAGTCGTTTCTGTAGGTGATGAGAGAGGCTTCGTTGCCGCAGATATTCCCGGACTTATTGAGGGCGCAGCCGACGGCGTCGGACTCGGATACTCGTTCCTTCGCCACGTTGACAGATGCAGACTTCTTCTGCACGTCGTGGATATATCGGGCAGTGAGGGCAGAAATCCCGTTGACGATATTATCGCGATAAATACAGAGCTTGAAAAATACAGTCCCGAGCTTGCAAAGCGTCCTCAGATAATAGTTGCAAATAAATGCGACCTTCTTTCAAATGATGCAGACCTCTCGGAATTTGAGGAATTTGCAAAGGCAAGAGGAAGCAAGGTGATCTACGTTTGCGCTCCGATAGGAGAGGGAATACAGGAAATGGTCAATAAGACCTTTGAGGCTCTCCAAGAACTGCCGCCTATCAAGATATACGAGGCGGAATATAAAGAACCCGACCTCGAAACGGATACGACGAGCCACGAGTTCTCTATACACAAAGAGGACGACCTCTTTATCGTCGAGGGAGAATGGCTCCGCCGCGTTATGAACTCGGTCAACTTCTCCGACAGAGAGTCGCTGATGTTCTTCCAGAGAGTGCTTCGCAATAGCGGCGTTATCTCGGCGCTTGAGGATGCGGGAGTATCGGACGGTGACACGGTCAGCATATACGATTTCGAATTTGACTACGTAAAATAGCTTTTTCCGAATATATCGCATAAGACTCATTACCACTACAAATATTCGGAGGAAAAAGACTTGTTTACACTTACTCAAAGCGAAAAAAATATGCTTGAAAAGCTCGGAGGCGTAGTAGAAAGATACCGCGCTCTCGAGGAGATGCTTGGAGATCCCGAGGTAATCTCTGATCAGAAACAGTACACACAGCTTATGAGAGAGTATAAATCTCTCACCAAAATTTCCGAGAAATACGGAGAATTTACAAAGCTCGACAGAGAGTGCGGAGATCTTCGCGAAATGCTCGATATTGAGGACGACGAGGAAATGCGCGCTCTTGCAAAAGAGGATCTCGATAAAAATGAGGAAACAATGCGCGCACTTATCGATGAGCTTCGTATACTTATTTTGCCCAGAGATCCAAACGATGATAAAAACGTTATCGTCGAGATACGCGGCGGCGCAGGCGGTGAGGAGGCAGCTCTCTTTGCAAACTCGCTTTACAGAATGTACTCGATGTACTGCGCTTCTGCGGGATATAAGACCGAGATAATTGGTGCAAATGAAACCGAGCTCGGCGGATATAAGGAGATCGACTTTATGATCGAGGGCGACGGCGCGTATTCGAAATTCAAATTCGAAAGCGGCGTTCACAGAGTTCAGAGAGTTCCAGAAACCGAAACGCAGGGAAGAATACACACCTCTACCGTGACCGTTGCGGTTCTCCCTGAAGCCGAGGATATCGAAGTTGTTATAAATCCCGCGGACATTATAATAGAATCCTGTAAATCGAGCGGAGCGGGCGGACAGCATGTCAATAAGACCGAATCTGCGGTCCGTCTCACGCATAAGCCTACGGGTATCGTCGTTGAATGTCAGGAAGAGCGCAGTCAGTTCAAGAACCGCGATAAGGCGATGAAGGTGCTCCGCGCGAAGCTGCAAGATATGCAGGAGCGCGAGCAGAACGATAAGATAACCAGCGAGAGAAAAAGTCAGGTCGGTACGGGTGACCGAAGCGAGCGCATCCGAACCTACAACTATCCGCAGGGAAGAGTTACCGATCATAGAATAGGACTTACGCTTTATTCCCTCGAAAATTTTCTCAATGGAAATATTCAAGAGATGATAGATGCACTCATTACCGCTGATACGGCGGAAAAATTAAAGAACAGTGAATTTTGACGAAATGTGTGAAATGCATATAAATACCAAAGTCGTGACCTATCCTGACGAGCAGGGTATGGAAGAGGCGGCAGAGCTTATAAAAAACGGTGCACTCGTGGCTTTCCCGACCGAGACGGTCTATGGTCTCGGAGCAAACGCTCTTATGTCAGATGCCGCAGAAAAGGTGTATGCCGCAAAGGGCAGACCGTCGGATAATCCGCTTATAATTCATCTCGCAAGTGCAGATGATGCACAAAAATACTGCGAGGTCACCGAGGAATTTTCAAGACTTGCAAAGGCATTTACTCCCGGACCAATCACCGTCGTTATGAAGAAAAAAAATATTATACCGAGTACGGTGACAGGCGGTCTTGATACGGTTGCCGTCAGAATACCGAGTCATAAGGTCGCAAGAGAACTCATTGCTCTTTCGGGAGTTCCGATAGCCGCGCCGTCGGCAAATCTGTCAGGCAGACCGTCAACCACGTCGGCAGATCACGTTATATCCGATATGCTCGGTCGCATCGATATGATAATCGACGGCGGAGAATGTGACATCGGACTCGAATCGACGATAGTTGCAGTCGTCGGAGAAAACAGATTAAAGCTTCTCAGACCGGGGGCTGTGACTCTCGAAATGCTCGAAAACGAGGGCTTTGAGGTCATGCTCGATAAAGCGGTCACCCACAAGCTTTCGCAGGGCGAAAAGCCTGCCGCTCCGGGTATGAAATACCGTCATTACGCGCCGGGAGCACCTGTTGCTCTTGTTGAGGGTGACGATGAGAAACGTACCGAGTTTATGAGGAAATTTGCAAACGACCCCTCGGTCGCGCTTGTCTGCTTTGATGAAGATGCAGAGATAAAAAGCACACAGAACGCCTTCATTATCGGTAGTAAAAACGACCCCGAAGGACAGGCTCACAGACTGTTTTCGCTCCTTCGCGCCTTTGATGATAGTAGCGAGATAAAGCAGATATACGCACCTCTTCCCGATAAAAGCGGTATAGGACTTGCGATATTCAACCGTATGCTCAAAGCGTCGGGATATACGGTAATAAAACTGTAAACTCTGAAAGTACACAAAGCTGAAAGGATTTTTTCCATATGGCAAAGAAAAAGGTAGTTAAAGAACACAAAGCAGACGATATAGTTGCCCCCATAGTAGATCAGCCTATAACCGAAACGGTCGAGAAAAACTATATGCCCTACGTTATGAGCGTAATTATATCACGTGCTATTCCCGAAATAGACGGCTTCAAGCCCGCGCACAGAAAGGTGCTCTATACTATGTATAAGCAGGGGCTTCTCACAGGTCCTAGAACCAAGAGCGCAAACGTAGTCGGACAGACGATGAAGATACATCCTCACGGCGATGCGTCGATATACGATACTCTCGTACGACTCACTAGAGGGCATGAGGCTCTGCTCCATCCGTTCGTTGACTCGAAGGGAAGCTTTGGTAAGCATTACAGCAGTGATATGGCTTACGCCGCTCCTCGTTATACCGAGGTAAAGCTCGATCCCTTCTGTGCCGAGATATTCAGAGGGATTGATAAGACCGCGGTCGAGATGGTGCCCAACTACGATAATACTATGGTCGAACCCGTTCTTCTTCCTACCACATTCCCGAATATTCTCGTTTCTGCAAATATGGGTATCGCGGTCGGTATGGCGAGCCGCATCTGCTCGTTTAACCTCGCAGAGGTGTGCGACGGCGCGATACAGGTACTCAGAAACCCGAACACCGATGCCGATCAGATGCTCGATATAATCAAAGCACCTGATTTTCAGGGCGGAGGGTATATAATATATGACAGAAAACAGCTTGCCGATATATATTCGACGGGTCGCGGAAGCTTTGCGATGCGCGCAAAATACGTGTATGATAAATCGTCGAACTGTATAGATATAATTGAGATACCATATTCGACATCGCTCGAAGCGATAATGAAGCGTCTTACTGAGCTGGTTAAGAACGGAAGCCTCAAAGAGGTCTCTGATTTCCGTGACGAGATCGACCTCAAAGGCTTCAAGCTCACACTTGATCTGAAACGCGGAGTCGATCCCGATAAGCTCATGAATAAGCTTTACAGGCTTACTCCCCTTGAAGACGATTTCTCGTGTAACTTCAACGTACTTATCGACAGCGTTCCGAGACAAATCGGCGTAGTCGAGATACTTAAAGAGTGGATACGCTTCCGTATGGGCTGTGTCAGACGCGAGCTTGGGTTTGATCTTGGCAAGAAGGAGGAAAGACTCCACCTTCTCGAAGGACTTCGTGAGATCCTTCTCGATATAGATAAGGCAATCAAGATAATCCGAGAAACAAAGAACGATAAGGACGTCGTTCCCAACCTTATGGCAGGATTCAGAATAGACGAGGTTCAGGCTGAATTTATCGCCGAGATAAAGCTACGTCACTTAAACCGTGAATATATAATATCTCGTCTTGACGAAATAAAGAAGCTCACAGAGGATATAGCCGAGCTGAAAGATATTATCACGAGCGACTCTAAGCTCAAAAACTATATCGCAAAGCAGCTTAAAGAAATTAAGGCAAAGTACGGTAAGGAACGACGTACCGAGCTTATTTACGCCGAGGACATCGTAAACGAGCCGGAAGAGGTCGTGGTCGACACTACTCCCGTACATCTTGTTCTCTCGAAAGACGGATATTTCAAGAAAATATCCATGCAGTCCCTCCGAGGAAATGACGAACAGACCTTCAAGGAAGGCGATTATCTCAGAGTTGAGGAAGATGCCACTAACAGCGACGATCTGATATTCTTTACGGATAAAGCTCAGTGCTATAAGTCGAACGCTTCTGCTTTTGATTACAGCAAGGCATCTCAACTCGGTGACTTTGTCGCGGCAAAGCTCGGAATGGATAAAGACGAGAAGGTCGTCTTTATGAAGGCAATAAAGGGTAATAACTACGGCAAGGGCAACTTTATGTTTTTCTTTGAAAACGGCAAGGGTGTAAAGATACCTGTTCTCGCATACGAAACAAAGACCAACAGAAAGAAGCTTGTGGGAGCATTTTCGGACGTTTCTCCGATCGTTTCGGTGATTTATGAGGAAGGCCCTACCGAACTTCTTATGATATCAAATGCCAAACGTGGTATCGTGATAAACAGTAATCTCGTTCCGGTAAAGGCATCGAGATCATCTCAGGGTGTGACTATATTCACTCTTAAAGGCGGACAGAAGCTGACTGCGGTGCTTACCGATTTTGCGGATAAATTTACGAGTGCGAAATCGCTCAAAAAGATAAAGATACCTGCAACGGGTATTGCAATAGACGAATACGATGCCGAAAAACAACAAATACAGCTCATTTAAGGATGAGATAAAATAAGGAGGATGTTTTATGTCAAATAAAAACCGACATCAAAACAAAAGTGGACCGTCAACTCGGGAAATACTCGTGCGTATAGTTGCTGGTTTGCTCGGCTTTCTTATGATCTTTTCTATTCTAGTGGTTGCTATTGAGGCATACGCCAACACGGCAATCGATCTTAAAATAGGAGAGGAAATAGATGTAGGTCTCTTTTACGGAAGCGACCTTGCCGAGAGCTTTACGGTAAATACGGGCAAGGGATTTCGTCTCGAAGTCCCTTGCAAGGACGGCTATCTTTCCTTTGACGATGCGAGTGAATCTAAAATTATTTCGATAACAAATGGAAAAAATCTTATAAAGAGCGACGGCACTTATGTCGAGGCGTCTGAAAACGTCAATCCCAGTATAGGCGGATACAGAGTAATGATATCCTCTTATTCGACTAAGGTCGGCGGATCGTCCAAAAACGATAATATAATTCTTTTCCGTCCGTCAAGCGTAACGGCGGGCTCGTTCAATAAGGATAATATTCGCGGATATATAGGCAGAATATCCGATACTGTTGATAGACTTGGAAGTTATGCTTTTCCCGCATATATTGACGGAGAGTATTATATCTGCCTCGGCGGATTTGATTCTCAGGAAACAGCAGAGAATTTTCTCAGCGCCTTTGGAGCTTCGTATATATGTGAGGGAAGTGTACTGGCGCCCGACGAAAGTGCCTATTCGGTAATTGACTATCAAACAAATACGGTCATCGGTCATTTTTCAGGTATAGATACGCTTTACGTTACGCCAGTAGCAAACGAAAACTTCTCCTCACATCTTGGAGAAACCTACTATGGCAGACTTCGCCTGAAAAATCAAAAGGGTGCTTTTGAGATCGTAAATACGCTCTATATGGAGCAGTATGTTGCGTCCAGACTTTCCGTAGAGGTCAACACCTCTTGGAACAGTGAAGCGCTCAAAGCGGTGGCATCGGTAATTCGTACTAATGCTTACGCAACTCTCGGTGATAAGTCAGCTCATAAAAATGACGGATTTGATTATTGTACAGATCCTCACTGCGGCAAATATAACGGATGCGGAAACGTGGGCGAAAATGTTGAAAATACGGTAGATGCAACCCAAAATATGGTCATAAAGAGCGAGGGAAAGCTTATAAACGCTTTGTATGGAGCGACATACGGCGGAGCAACAGTTTCTCTTGAAGATGCTTATGGACAGATAATGGCCAATAAGGGGGGCTATCTTTCGGGTCAGCTTACCGCTTGGGAGGATTTTGAAGGCCGCCTCGGCGGAAAATGGAAAAGTGAAGTAAGTCCTTACGAGCTTTACGAGCTTCTTTCTCAGAGAATAGCAGACTGTCCTATCAAAGGAAACGTTGCCGACATAAAGGTCCTAAATCGTTCACAGAGCGGTCTTTACGTTACCGAGCTTGAATTTACCGATATATTCGGAAATAAACTGACCGTTTCCGGAAGTGAAATGATAAGAAATCTCTTGACAGGAACGATCAAAAGCGCCAATTTTGTAGTCGGTATCGCGGGAAGCGAGGCGACCGAAATCACGCCGAAATATAACCCCGAAACCAAGGAAACCACCACTACCGAAACGTTCATCAAGCTTGACGGAACGTACGGAAATTTTGTTTTCGTCGGACGCGGAGCGGGCAGTGGACTCGGACTAAGTCTGAACGGCGTAAACGACCTTGCAAACAAGGGATATTCTTATGAGAATGCATACGTTGATATAATCAAGATCTATTATAAGGATGTTACGCTTGAAGAGATAGTTACCTCTGATGGAGCAATATGATGATATCAAAAAGAACAAAAACTCACTACCGCTAAGGTAGTGAGTTTTGTCTTTAATCGGGTCCCGCCGTACCGTGGGTCAAGAAATATAACCCTGCTTTTTAGTCAGGGTGGTGTCCTCTCCGATGCTTTACGGTGCTCCCAACATCCCACAAAACCGTGACGTAAGCAGGGTAATTGCGAGGAGGTCTGCACTCCGGCGCGGAAGTTTATCCGGACTCCAATATCAGTTTGTAGGTTTATTTACCTGACATTTCCACGCGCAAAGCAGGGTACCCGATAACAGAATATTCGGAAAGATGCCGGAAAATACCTTTATCAACCCGGCATCTTCCGTCTTTTTTCTTTCCGTTATTATTGTGCTCAGAAAACGCAAAATTAAAAGCGGAAATTTATTCCGAATTTAATTGAGATTTTTGACTCACTCGGCGTCGTAATCTATCTCGGAAAAGAGAAGATCGTCGAAAACGTCTGCTATGCGCTCATACTCGTCGTCATCCTCGATGGTGCAGAGTGAAACGTCTCCGTTTTCTTCCTCTTCGACTTTTAGAATTACGTATTCCTCAGCCTCAGAGCCGTCCTCGTTTACGGGAGCGAGTGCATAGTAGATCGAGCCGTCGTCTGCCTGATAGGTTTCGATAAGCTCGAATTTGGACTCAGTGCCGTCCTCCTCATCGGTAAGTGTGAGTATTCCGAACTCCTCGTCGGGAAGCTCGGTGCCGTTCTTTATTTCATCGTTCATTTTTATCACTGTTCCTTTCATAATCTCCATATGTATTTTACACTATTTTTGTTCATATGTCAACGCTTTTTTTAAATTTAATACTAAATAAACAAATATCGGGAAACATAAGTTCCCCGATATTTTTCTTCGGCCGAACAAGCCTGATTTTTCTTTATTCTTCTGCTGTGTCGAGAAGAGGAGTTCTTTCTCTGAAAAGCAGAGAAATGCACCATATAGCGGCAACGCCTACGAGCGAGTAAACTATTCTACTTCCTACTGCGTCCTGACCGCCGAAAATCCAAGCTACAAAATCATAGCCGAAAAAACCGATACTGCCCCAGTTAAGTCCTCCGACTATCGAGAGGAGAAGGGCTATTCTGTCTATAATCATTTTTTCAGACCTTTCTTTTGGTATGCGCCCGACATATGATTTTGTGAATTTTCGAGCGCAAAGTTATTTTGTGCGCAAATATCAAAATTATTCTCTGTTTTATTTAGGGAAGTTTTTGAAAAAATAAAAGCAACAGAGCAGTCTGTTGCTTTCATATTTGCCTATTTCGTTGTGGTCTCGGTCGACTGATCTTCGATTGGCGGTAGTACCTCTGTTCCGAACGCGAGGTCGATCTTTCCCGAATTAACGGTAATAGTCATCGTTCCGAGAGAGCTTTCAAGAAGCTCCTCGGCGGATTCATCCTTTTGTCCGATCGGGTTTCCGTTTAGGAGTATCTCGCCCTCTGTTATTGCTATCTTGCGGAAATACGAGAGACGGTCATACTTAGTAGAGAGCAGGAAGTCACCCGATTCAAGAGTTACTGTCATATTGCGAAAATCTGAATTGAGAAGAGAAATATTTGACGATTTGGTGTCAATTGTGGCATTTTCTGAGGTCAATCCGTTTACGTTAAAGTTGGTTGCGCTTGCCGAATATTCCAGGCTCGTTACTTTGGTGTTTCCGAGAGTAATATTCGAGTTGCTGCCGGATATTATCATTGCCGCCGCGTTTATATTGCTTATTTCAAGGTTGCTGTCGTTTGTGCTGAACGAGATGTCGCAGTTTTTATCAATATCTGTGACGCGAAGATTCGATCCCGAATCACACGCGATATTTACTTTGGATACGTCGGCATCCCTGCCGATGTAAACATGTATCTCGCGCTCGCCCTTTGATGTGTCGAAATTAAGGAAGGAACGGAGCGTTTTCCATACTCCGCTGAATTTTACACCTGATCCGTCAAGGTTGAGGTAGTCGAGAATGGATATCTTATTTGATACGGTGAGTGTCTTTTCGCCAGATGCGGCAACGTATGTGTTCTCGTTGAAGTTTATAAGAGTTACCGAAGACGTTTCGGCGTTACCGTGAATTTCTACCTTGCAGTCCTCGACGTCTATATTGACAATGGTAAAGGTCTGTCCTGTAAGAAGTATCTCTGTAACGACGTTTCCATCCTCGTTGACAAGGGTGTTACCGTCTATTGCGGCATCGCTAGGTGCCTTTGCTCTTGCCTGTGCGCAGAGGATAAATCCGCCGACGATAAGTACGAGAGCTATAAAAATGCTGATTATAGATGCGCCTTTCACAGTTTTTCACATCCTTTCCGTGCTTTTTCGGCAATACGCTTGACGCGTACGACGAGAGCTTTGAAAATAACAGATGCTTTCGAGAGTATCCATGGGATAAGCTTGATAGCAATATTGTAAAGAAGAACCGATATGAGAATGGTTGCACCTGCTATAATAAGAGCAAAACCGATCTCGTGCATACCTATATATCTGGGTTCCTGCATTATCTGGGTGGCTCCGTAAAGCAGCGCGATTATAGAGGTAAGACCTCCACCGCACACTACTGCTATTATTCCGAAAACAAGAGCTATTACGAGTGCCGCAAGTACAAAATAGAGAGAAAAAAGTACTCCGATAGACACGAAAGCTCCAAAAAGTATAAGAGGAAATGCAAGGATAGTAAGTATCGTAAATATAAGAGTGGGTGTCTTATTTTCAATTCTTTCCGAAAGTCTTTTTACGAAGGCTTTTTTGTCTGATTCGGATTTCTTTTTGAGAGAAACGATCGGTGTCATATCGACGGTAACGATATCGTCGTTTTTGTCGGAAATTGACGGTGCCTTTGCCGAATAAGAGGTTTCGATAACGGTGTCTATCTTTTTTGTAGCTTCGTCCGTGATATCTGGTACCTCATTGCTTTGATCGTTCGTGGGATGCTTTGTCATCTCCGCCTCGTCTGCTACCTCAACTTCGCTTGATTCTTCCTCAGAATGCTTGGTTCTGGAAAGGTACTCGTCGACAGAAGAACGAACGAGCATATCGATGTTTTCGCCGTTTGCGCTTTTGGCGAAATCTTCGTCAGAAAGAGTATCTATTTTCCCCGATATCAAAGCGATCTGCTCGTTTACGAACTCGGGAGACGCTATTTGCGCATTCAGTGCGTTCTGGAACTCTTCCAAAAATTGCTGTTTGGTCATTGCGGCCTCCTTGCTTAAAAGACTTATAAAATGTGATTGTTTATAAAAATATTTGCAAAATGCTACTTGAATATTTTTAGTAAAATGATATACTGTTACCTAGAACAAAATGGAAAGGAAAATGAAAATATGAGAATGAGAAAGAAGAAGAACAGCGAAGCAAGGCTTGAAGCCTGTGCTGAGCTTATCATAAGCGCTCCCGATGAGATGGAAGGCTACCGTGACAGATTTCCCGTATATCTCGAAATCGGTTGTGGAAAGGGTGGCTTTATCCGCGATATGGCGAAACGCTATCCTGACCGACTTTTCGTTGCAGCAGAGCTTCAAACGTCTGCTATAATCACCGCGCTTGAAAACTCAAAAGCGGCTGAACTGACAAACGTTAGGTTTATAAATGCAAACGCCCTCAGTCTCGGTGAGTATTTCAAAAAGGGAGATGTTAAGGAAATATATCTGAATTTTTCCGATCCTTGGCCTAAAAAGGGACATACCAAGCGCCGTCTTACATACCGCGCCTTTCTTGACGTGTATAAAACAATTCTTGCTGACGACGGCAAAATCGTAATGAAAACGGATAACGATGGTCTTTTTGCATTCTCACTAGAAGAATTTGGCGAGTGCGGCTGGTCGCTTGACAAGATCACCTACGATCTTCACAGCGAGCAGTGGGCAAAGTATAATATTATGACCGAGTACGAAAAGAATTTCTCGTCACAGGGAGTAAGCATAAAATCGCTTGAAGCGAGACCTTAATTTTTCTTGAAAATACTGACGTATTCACCATTTTGCTCGAAATTTACGCCCTTTTTATGCTTCTTGCCCGCAAAGATGTATATAGGGCAGATGATAGCGTAAAGGAAGCAGAAAACAAAGAGCATAACGGGAGTCTTGTAATTAAGACTGTAACCCGCAAGACCCGCACAGGCGAGCAGTGATGCGAGGGTTGCCGCGAAATGAGAGAGTAGCCTGAGAAAAAAATTCAGCTTTACGAGCTCAAATATCTTGTCGCATATCGCCAGCAACAGGGAAAGAAGAAAAACGATAAGCGAGTTTTTAAGCGGGATTGCAGGAGTTATAGTTCCTGTAAGACCTGAAAAAATTAGAATAAAAAAATAAATAACCGTAAAGACCGCGCAAGAGGATGCGAGAATTTTCCTTGCGCACGCTAAAGATTTTTTCATTTTTACTCCTCCTTGCCGCATTTTTTAAACAGTAAGACTTCGCTTATATTATTATAACACATAATTTTCAGTTTTCAAGTGGCAAAAGATAAAAATTACATATTGTTAAAAAATAACTGTGAAAATCTCCGCGACAAAAATATGTCGTTCGGAGATTTTTGCTTTTGATGTTAAAATATATTATATAAAGTATAAAAATTCACGATATTTATTGACATATCGGTAAAATGGGTGTATAATAAAACAGAATATGCAAAATTATGCAAATACTTTATACAACTTATTTTTTGAGGTTAATTATGACAAGAAGAGAAGCACGCGAAGCTTTGTTTAAGCTTATATACGAAAGACCGTTTCACTCGGGAGAGAGCGTTAGCGAAACCGCCGAGAGAGAGATAAGAGAAATGGGGCTTGACGATCCATATATCACAGACGGTTTTTCGGGAACGTTTGAGAATATTGATGAAATAGATTCTCTCATATCCGAGAGCGCGATCGGTTGGAAACTCGGACGTCTTTCGAGAGTATCTCACGCGATTATGCGTCTTGCCTGCTACGAGATGATCTATACCGATCTGCCGGTCAGGATAGCTATAAACGAGGCGGTAGAGCTTGCGAAAAAATACGATCACGATCAGTCACCCTCGTTCATCAATGGAATACTTAACTCGATAGCTGACAAAAAAGATCTTAAAAATAAGCCGGAGAATAAATAAAATGCTTTATCTCGGTATAGATACGAGTAACTACACGACCTCGGCGGCACTTGTTTCCGAGAACGGAAAAATAGTTGCAGACTCGCGGCTTCCGGTAAGCGTTGGGAACGGTGAACGTGGGATCCGTCAGTCGGATGCCGTATTCACACATATAAAAAATCTGCCTGAGGTGATGCGCGCTCTTGGCAAGATAAATGATCTTGCGGCGGTAGGTGTTTCATATGCACCACGTGATATGAAGGGCTCGTATATGCCCTGCTTCCTTTCGGGAGTTGCTTCGGCACATAGCGTGTCGTCGGTAGCAAATATACCTTGCCTTGAATTTTCACATCAGGCAGGACATATAGCGGCGGCACTTTGTACGGCAGGCAGGGAAGATCTGCTGAATGAAAAATTTCTCGCTTTTCACGTTTCGGGAGGAACAACCGATCTGCTCCTTGTTGACAGGCTAGAAATAACACAGATCGGCGGAACGCTTGATCTGAACGCCGGTCAGGCGATAGACAGAGTCGGTGTTATGCTCGGACTTGAATTTCCTTGCGGAAAGGAGCTCGAAAGAATATCCGATCCGATAAGCAGTGTAAAGCCGATGTCCTGCGTAAAGGGAACAGAGTGTAACCTTTCGGGGCTTGAAAACCGAGCGTCCGATATGCTAAAAAAAGGAGAAACTCCTGCGAGGATCGCGGCGTTCACTCTTGCAAGCGTGCTTGAAACACTTGATAAGATGTGCAAAAATGCACTTTGTAGCTGCGGAGAGCTTCCGGTAGTATTTGCAGGCGGAGTTACCGCAAACAAATATATAAAGAGCTCTCTCGAAAAAAAATATAACGCTATATTTACTCTGCCCGAGTATTCGAGAGATAACGCGGTCGGAATTGCCTATCTGACGCGCAAAAAGATGCTCGGACTGTAAAAGGACCGAAAAAATGATAAACGAAAGAGAATGTCCGATACTTACCGTATCGCAGATAACTCAATATATAAAAGCGATGTTTTCATCGGACGCTCTCGTACAGAGTATTTCGGTGAGAGGAGAAATCTCCAATCTCGTCGAGCGCGGAGGTCATATATACTTGACGCTCAAAGACGAGGGCGCGGTGATAAAGGCGGTCATCTTCCGCTCGTCACTTGCAAGGATAAAATTCCGTCCCGAAAACTCAATGACGGTCGTTGCTCACGGACGTATAAACGTTTACGAGCAGAGCGGACAGTATCAGCTTTACGTTGATATGATCGAGCCGGAGGGCATCGGTGCGCTTGCAAAAGCGTATGAGCGGCTTAAAAACAAGCTTGAAGCGGAAGGACTTTTTTCGCTTGAAAGAAAGAAGAAGCTCCCATATATTCCAAAGACCGTCGGAGTCATAACATCTCCTGCGGGAGCGGCGATTCGGGATATTATAAACGTAATGACAAGACGCTTTCCCTCGTCAAAAATGATCCTTTATCCTGCGCTCGTGCAGGGAGAGGGAGCGGCAAAGCAGCTTGTCGAGGCGGTAAGATATTTTAACAAAGTAAAAAGCGTTGACGTTATCATAATCGGGCGCGGCGGAGGGTCTATCGAGGATCTTTGGGCGTTCAATGACGAAACACTTGCAAGAACGGTGGCGGCGTCCGATATACCGATAATATCGGCAGTCGGACACGAGAGCGATTTCACTATATGCGATTTCGTTGCTGATATGAGAGCTCCCACACCCTCTGCGGCGGCAGAGCTTGCAGTGCCCGACGCTATTGAGCTCTCTTCGCGTATTTCGACGCTTGATGCAAGACTCAAAGGTGCTTTGTCAAACCGTCTGAAGAGGGCACGCAGAGATCTTGAAAACCTCACAGGTCGTAGAGTTATGAAATCTCCCGCGACACTGCTTGACGATAAAAATATGCGCCTTTCGCATATTACCGATAGACTCGACTCGTCCTACTCGCGAGTGGTATCCGAAAAACGCACGGAGTTTGTAAAGAAAATATCACAGCTCGAAGCGCTCAGTCCTCTTTCGGTACTCTCGCGCGGATATTCGGTGGCGTTTGGTGATGATGAAAAACTCATTAAAAACGTTTCAGACGTAAAAAACGGAGATAAAATAACTATTTGTGTATCTGATGGAAGGATAAGCGCCGAGGTCTGCGGCGTAGAGAAGGATAATGGCAGAAATTAAAAATAAAAGCTTCGAAGAGATGCTCACCGAGCTTGAAAAGATAGTATCGAAGCTCGAAATCGGCGATATAGCACTTGAAGAGGCGCTTGAAATGTATAAAAACGGAACGCTTATTGCGCGAGAGTGCTCAAAACTGCTCGAAAAGGCAGAAAAACAGATAAAAATACTCGTAAACGAGAACGGGGAACTTACGGAGAACGACTTCTCGGGGAATAAAGAATGAACGAAACTAAACTGAAAAACGCTCTTGCACAGAGCGCCGCACTTGTTGAAAAAAGACTCGATCTGCTTCTTTCAGAGAAGGATGGCGACTTTTCTATGCTTACCGATGCGACAAGATATTCTGTGCTCGGCGGCGGAAAACGTATCCGCGCATTTCTGACGACCGAGTTTGCAAGACTCGGCGGAGATATGTCGGACAGAGCACTGACCTATGCGGCAACGCTCGAAATGATACACGCCGCATCTCTTATACACGACGATATGCCCTGTATGGACGATGACGATATGAGGCGCGGGAAGCCATCCTGTCATATCGCATTTCCTGAAGCGACCGCACTTCTCGCAGGTGATGCTCTTATGATATATCCCTACGAGGTGATAAGCTCTCTTGACGGGGCATCGGATAAAGAAAAGCTCGAAGCGATAAAGATACTTTCACGCTCGTCGGGAATGTACGGTATGATCGGCGGTCAGCAGATGGATATTTCAGGCGGCACTCGCTCGCAGGAGAAGCTTGAAAAGCTTCAAGCGCTTAAAACCGGACGCATGATACGCGCCGCTTGCTTGCTCGGTTGTATAGCATCGGGACATTTCGAGGGAAGCTCTCTTTACGAGGCGGCAAAGATTTATGCCGATAAAATCGGACTCACGTTTCAGATAATTGACGATCTGCTTGACGTTACAGGAGATCCGAAGGTGCTCGGAAAGAAGGTGGGAGTTGATGCTAAGAGCGATAAGGTCACCTTTGCAACTCTTATGCCCTACGAGGAGGCTCTTGATCTTGCGGCAACCTACACCGCAGAGGCTTGCGTTTCTATATCGGATTTTGAGGGCTCACAGACTCTTTCGGATCTTGCACAGATGCTCCTTCTTCGTAACAGCTGATTATGAGAATAGATAAATATCTTTTTGAAAAAGGTCACGCTCAGAGCCGTCAGAAGGCAAGAGAAATAGTCGAGGCTGGTCTCGTTTACATCGACGGAAAACAGATAGCGAAGCCGTCGTACGATTTTGATCCCAAGCTTAAAGTGCCCGAGGTGAAGGGCAAGCCCTACATTTACGTCAGTCGCGGCGGAGTTAAGCTCGAACACGCGCTCAGATGCTTTGATATAAACGTTGTAGACCTCGTTTGTGCCGATATTGGCTCGTCAACGGGTGGATTTACCGACTGTCTGCTTCGTAGCGGAGCTAAAAAGGTCTTTGCAATAGATAGCGGAAGCGCTCAGCTTCACGAGAGCCTCAGGACAAACTGCAAGGTCGTGGCTATGGAAAATTTCAATGCAAGAGAGCTTAGTGCGGAAAAGCTCGGAGAAAAGGTCGATATTGCCCTCTGCGATCTTTCGTTCATTTCTCAAAGGCTTATATATTCTCCCGTGACAAAGATATTGAAAGACGGTGGACTTTTCGTGAGTCTTATAAAGCCGCAGTTCGAGGCAGGCAGAGAACACCTTTCAAAGAGCGGAATAGTAAGAGATAAAAAAGTACATAAAAAAGTAATAGACTCACTGCTTTCCGAGGCGGTAAAAAATAAGCTTTATTGCCGCGGAGTGAGCGTTTCACCGATACAGGGCGGAGATGGAAATATCGAATATCTCGCGCTTTTCGAGTTCGGCGATCCGAAAGGCGGCGAAAATTATATTTTCCGAACGCCCGACGGAATAATCTGACTAATAAAAGGAGGCAGAAACCTTGAAATACGATTTCAAAAAAGTTGCGGTCATACCCAATATTCACAAAGACGCGGGTTTTTTATATACCCGTGAGCTTATTTCATATCTTGAAAAGTCTTACGAGGTTTTGATTTGTGAAGAGCTTTCATCGCTTGCCGAAAAAAGCTCGGCAAGGGCAGTATCAGACGGAGAGCTTTACTCTGCCGACCTCATAATCGTTCTCGGCGGCGACGGTACGATACTTCGCGCTTCTGGAAAGGCGGCTCTTTCGGGTACTCCCATTATAGGAATAAATCTTGGACGGCTCGGATATATTGCCGAGCTGGAAATCAGCGATATACCCAAAATCGTTAATATACTTTCGGGTGAGCTTGAAACAGAGGAGCGCACTATGATAGAGGCGGAGGTTGTCCGCGACGGAAAAAAGATCGTTTCTCAGGTCGTCGGGCTCAACGATGCGGCGATCGTCCGAGCTTCTGGCCTCGGAGTAGTCGAGATCGAACTCTTCTGTAACTCTAACGCGGTCTATAAATACCGCGGAGACGGACTTGTAGCATCTACCGCAACAGGATCGAGTGCATACTCAATGTCGGCAGGCGGTCCCGTTCTTGACACGAGTCTCGACTGTATTTCGGTAACTCCGATATGTGCACATTCGCTCAGATGCCGTCCTATCGTATTTTCGGGCGAGTCGGTGTTCGAGGTCAAGAGTATAGCAACTCCCGATCACGCGAAGCTTTCGGTGGACGGAGAGGAAATATGCGATCTCGAAGGAAACGATATTGTAAGAATCAAGAAATCAAGGTACGTTACAAAGCTTTTGAGATCGGGCGAAAGTAGCTTCTGCGGTATACTCTACCGTAAGATGTCAGATGTCTGACCTGATTGTGAAATCTATATAAATCCGTAACGAGGAGAAAAAATGAAAAACGAAAGACAGTCTAAAATAATAGAACTGATAAATAAATACGATATTGAAACACAGGAGGCGCTTCTCGATAAGCTTCGCGAGGAAGGCTTTGACGTAACTCAGGCAACTGTTTCCAGAGATATTAAAGCGCTCAATATCGTAAAAATATCGATGAAGGGACTCGGATATAAGTACGCCGTCAAAAGCAGTAGCGAGGATCGTCCGAGTGCAAAATATGCCAATATTCTCCGCGAGGCGGCGCTTTCGGTCGTATCTGCCGGAAATCTTGTCATAGTTAGGACCTATTCAGGTATGGCTGACGCTTCTGCTGCGGCAATAGATCTTGTATGGCATAACGATATTCTCGGAAGCATCGCGGGTGACGATACAATATTCGTTGCAACGGCAGATGCGAGATATGCCGAAAATCTTGCAGGTAAAATAAACGAGGTGCTTGGCAGTCAGGTCTAAGCCATACACTTTTAGGGAAGGGAGGCAGAAATAATGCTCTCGTCTATGCATATAGAAAATATAGCGGTAATAAAAAGTCTGGACGTTGATTTTCCAAAAGGATTTTCTGCGCTTACGGGCGAAACCGGTGCAGGTAAATCAATACTTATCGATTCACTCAGTATGCTGCTTGGTGCAAAGACCGAGCGTGAGCTTGTCAGAACGGGAGAGGATGTTGCCTCTGTTTCGGCTATCTTTTCGGATATTTCGAAAAGAACCGTCGAAAAGCTTGCTCTGATCGGTATTGAGCCCGACGAGGAGGGTTGCGTCTTTCTTCAAAGAAGCGTCACCTCGGACGGAAGATCAAAGTCGAAGATAAACGGTTGCACCTATCCGCTTTCTCAGCTTCGCGAGGTAGGGGCTCTGCTTGTAAATATTCACGGTCAGCTCGATAATAGAGATATTTTCGACGAAAAGACTTACGCTCCACTTGTTGACTCGTATGCCAATCTGACTTCGCTTTGCGAAAAATACCGAGAGCAGTACAGAAAAATGACATCTGCACTCTGCGAGATCGAACGCCTTTCGAGCGACGAGCGCGAAAAAGAGCGGAAAATAGAGCTTCTAACATATCAGATAAACGATATTGAGGCGGCAGAGCTTAAAGAGGGCGAGGAGGAGGAGCTTGATAACGAAAAGCGTATGCTCAAAAACTTCCGCCTGATCGCAAAGCAGGTAAGTACGGTCTACCGTGCACTTTATAAAAACGACAAGGGAATGTCGGCTACAAGGCTCGTGGATATTGCGCGCGACAATTTGGAGGGAATGACCGAATTCGTACCCGAAGCCGCCGAATACGCCGAGCGTCTTTACGAGATAGGCTTCGAAATGGAGAATATAGCCGAAAGCGTTATGTCTGCACTTCCGAACGAGCATAGCGATCCCGAAAGACGCCTTGACGAGATAGAAACAAGACTTGATACGATACACAAGTTGAAGCGTAAATACGGAAGTACGGTAGAGCAGGTTATACAGTATCTCGAAAAAGCGAGAGGTGAGCTTGAAGACATACTGCTTTCCGACAACAAAATAAAAGAGCTCGAAAAAGAGGTGGCGATCTGCCGCGAAAAGGCACTTGCACTTTCAAAGGAGCTTTCTGAAAAGAGAAAGAATGCGGCAGATGAGCTTTCAGAAAAAATAAGCTCCGAAATACGCTTTCTCGATATGGAAAAGGTGAAATTCTCGGTCGAGGTATCTGCTCTTTATGACGAAAAGAGAGAAGTTCTCTTTACGAAGGACGGTATCGACAAAGTAGAATTTCTCGTATCGACCAACCCGGGCGAGCCGCCGAAGCCTCTTTCAAAGATTGCCTCGGGCGGTGAAGCGGCCAGAATACTTCTTGCTATAAAATGCGTGCTTACGAGCGCGGATAATATAGAAACACTTATCTTTGACGAGATAGATACCGGAGTGTCGGGCAAGACCTCTCAGAAGATAGGACTTAAACTCAGGGAGCTCTCAAAGAATTTGCAGATACTCTGTATAACTCATTCGGCGCAGGTCGCGGCAACAGCTATGCACCACTTCAAGATAAAGAAAAATATTCTTGACGGACGCGCACAGACAGAGCTTGCTATCCTTGATAAAGCCGGTCGTGTAGATGAAATATCGCGAATTATGGGCGGTGTAAATATTACCGAAAAAATAAGAGAATCCGCAGCAGAAATGCTCGAAAATGCGGAAGATCTTTAAAATAAACAATAATTTCTCAAAATAAAGGAGTATAAAAATGACACTTTACGAAGAACTCAAAGCGCGCGGTCTTGTGGCGCAGGTAACCGACGAGGAAGAGATCGCGGATCTTATAAATAACGGAAAGGCGACCTTCTATATTGGCTTCGATCCGACTGCAGATTCGCTGACCGCAGGGCACTTTATGGCGCTTACTCTTATGAAACGACTTCAAGACGCGGGCAATAAGCCGATAGCTCTCGTCGGCGGCGGAACTGGTATGATAGGCGACCCGTCGGGCAGAACTGATATGAGAAGAATGATGACCAAGGAGATAGTTGATCATAACTGCGAGTGCTTCAAAAAGCAGATGAGCCGTTTTATCGACTTTTCCGAGGGCAAGGCGCTTATGGTAAATAACGGCGACTGGCTTCTTGCGCTTAACTATGTTGAATTTCTTCGCGACATCGGACCTCATTTCAGCGTAAACAAGATGCTTTCGGCAGAGTGCTATAAGCAAAGACTCGAAAAGGGACTTTCCTTCCTTGAATTCAACTATATGCTTATGCAGAGCTACGATTTCTACGAGCTCTTCAACAGATACGGCTGTAATCTCCAATGCGGAGGTGACGACCAGTGGTCGAATATGCTCGGCGGAACCGAGCTTATCCGCCGCAAGCTCGGAAAAGACGCGTATGCGCTCACAATCACACTTCTTTGTGACTCCAACGGAAACAAGATGGGTAAGACCGCAGGAAATGCAGTCTGGCTTGATCCCGAAAAGACCTCTCCCTACGATTTCTTTCAGTATTGGAGAAACGTCGGAGATGCGGACGTCATAAAATGTATCAAGATGCTCACCTTCCTGCCTCTCGATCAGATCGCGGAGATGGAGGCTTGGGAGGGCTCTCAGCTTAACCGCGCAAAGGAAATTCTCGCGTATGAGCTGACAAAGCTCGTTCACGGCGAAGATGAAGCAGAAAAGGCTCTCGGTGCGGCAAGATCACTCTTCGGTGCAGGAAACGCATCGGTAGATATGCCTACCACCGAGCTTTCTGCTGAAGATTTCACCGACGGCAGAATAACCGTTATCGGTATGATGCTAAAAGCTAAGCTCGCTTCCTCGGGAAGAGATGCAAGAACTCTTATCAGTCAGGGCGGTATTGCTCTCTGCGATGAAAAGGTGACCGATATGACTACCTCGCTTGCTATCGAGGACTTCGACGGCAAGGATATAGTTATAAAGAAGGGTAAGAAGGTACACCACAAGTTCATCATTAAGAAATAATTAAAACTACTCAAAAGGCGGTAAAACCGATGAATTTAACTGCAAAGGAAAGATTTTCAGAGAAAATGCGCGCCCTGTCAAGTGAAGGTATGCTCTCTTTCAGCCAAAACGCAGATCTCGCGCATTATTCTACCTTTAAAATCGGCGGAAAAGCGGATTTTATCGTCAAAGCACATTCAAGGGTCGCTCTTGTTGAGGCTGTAAAATCGGCGAGACAGTACGGTATAAAATATGCTGTTATCGGAAACGGAAGTAACGTTCTTTTTCCCGATGGATGTTACGAGGGAGCTGTTATTCTGACTATCGGAATGACAAAGCTCGGTTTCGAAGGAAATAAAATATCAGCCGACTGCGGATATTCCTTTACCTCGCTCGCCTTGCAGGCTCAAAAAAGAGGACTTAGCGGACTTGAATTTGCTTACGGAATTCCAGGCAGCGTTGGCGGCGCGGTATTTATGAACGCAGGTGCATACGATGGAGAAATAAAAAATGTTGTGTCCAGAACCTTTTGGTATGATAGTGTAAACGACCGCTTCGGAGAATTTTTGAGCGAGGAAAACGAGTTCGGTTACAGAGAGAGTATCTATCAGAAAAAAGAAGGATATATCATACTAGGTGCAGAGTTTGAGCTTGCCTCGGCAGACGGTAATGCCATACTCGAAAAAATGCAGGGTTTTATGCGCGCAAGGCAGGAAAAGCAACCGCTCGAATATCCGAGCGCCGGAAGTACGTTTAAGCGCGCTCCTGGATATTTTACCGCAAAGCTTATAGACGAGGCGGGAATGAAGGGTTACTCTGTAGGAGGCGCTCAGGTTTCCGAAAAGCACGCGGGATTTATTATAAACCGAGAGAACGCGACTGCGGCAGATGTCAAAAAACTGGTCTCGGATATACAGCAAGCCGTGTATAAGAGTAGCGGAGTAAAAATCGAATGTGAAATCAGAATAATAGATTAAACGGAAAAGATTATGCAAATTATCATACTTACGGGAATGTCGGGCGCGGGAAAATCGAGCGCAGGACAGGCACTTGAAGATTTCGGATATTACAAGGTCGACAATATGCCTGTGTCAATGCTTCGCGAGTTTGCCGAGCTCTGCCATAATTCCAAGCTAGGACAAAAGGATATCGTATACACCGTGGATATACGCGCCGAAAGAGAATTTTCGACGCTGCTCGACACGGTGGAAAAGATAAAGAAAGAATTTGATTGCAAATTCAGAATAATATTTATGGACGCTTCCGACGAAGCGATAATCGCGCGGTATAAGGAAAGCCGCCATATTCACCCCTACGTCGTTTCCGATGGAATTCCGCTCGCCGAGGCTCTCGTGCGCGAGCGCGCAGTACTTTCGGTTCTCAGAGAGTCGGCAAACGACGTGATAGATACAACGAGTCTGCGCACTTCGCAGATGCGAGATATGCTTTCGGATGTACTCGATAACGAAAAGCCGGGAAAATTCACGCTGACTTGTATGACCTTTGGATTTAAATACGGAGCGCCTACTGATGCCGATCTGGTTTTTGACGTCAGATGTTTTGCGAATCCGCATTACGATCCCGAGCTTAGACCGCTTACCGGACTCGACGAGGTTATAAGAAAGTTTGTATTTGATGACAAAAATGCCGTCAAATTTCTTGACAAGCTTGATGAGATGCTATCGTTTATGATACCACTCTATATAGAAGAAGGAAAAGCACACCTTACGGTGGCTATCGGTTGCACAGGGGGACGCCATCGCTCTGTGGCTATTGCATATGAGCTTTGCAGACGCTTCGAAAATAAAATGAAAGATATAAGAACGGTGCTATGTCATCGAGATATAAGCAAGCAAAAAAATATCTAAATATCTGAAAATACGAAAGGAATGGGTGATATGTCCTTTTCTTCCGAAATTAAAACAACGGTAAGTACAGTAAATATCAAAAAGCCTTGTTGCAGGGCATCGGTAATATATGGAATGCTTTTCCCTCTTAACGAGTTTATGGGAGCTCCGCTGAATTTTACCACCGACAACGAAGGAGTGGCTAATCTTTTCAGTGCGATGATGAGATCGACATTCGGTACAAAGGTTACTTTTACTACAGGCGAGCGTCTTTCACGAGCGAGAGAAGCGCAGAATTTTTATCGACTCGATTATCCCGGCCTTGATATCATGAATAATATAAACGAAAAATTTTCGAGTAGGGAGATAGTAAAAGAAGACCTCTTTTGCTGTGAATCGTGCGTAGGATCGTTTATGCGAGGTCTTTTTCTCTCGTGTGGCTCAGTTACCGATCCAAACAGGGGATACCATCTGGAATTTTCGGTATCGAACGATAAAAAATGCTTTGCGCTTATGGAATATCTGAATTCAAACGGATTTCCCGCAAGGCGCACGGTAAGACGAGGAGTTTCGTCGCTATACATAAAGGAAAGCGAAAGTATCGAGGATTTTATGACATTTATAGGTGCGGCTCAGGCATCACTGTCTATTATGAATGCCAAAATAGTGCGTGATATACGAAACAATGTCAACAGACGAATGAACTGCGATTCTGCAAATCTCTTTAAAACAACGGGAGCCGCCACGGTACAGTCACACGCTATAAAGCATCTTATGGAGACGGGAAGGTTTGATTTTTTGCCCGATCAACTCAAAGAGACGGCAAAACTCAGGCTCCAAAATCCGCAAGCTTCTCTTGAAGAGCTGGCTCAACTTCATAAGGAAAATATAAGTAAGTCGGGCGTGAGCCACAGACTTGCAAAAATAGTGGATTTCGATAACAAATAATAGCAAAGGAGCAATACGGTATGACAGATTTTGTGCATCTTCATCTGCACAGTGAATATAGCCTGCTTGACGGTGCTTGCCGTGTTGCAGATATTCCCAAAAAAGCGAAAGAACTCGGACAAAGTGCGGTTGCGATCACAGATCACGGGGTAATGTATGGGGTCGTGGATTTCTATAAGGCTTGTAAAAACGAAGGCATAAAGCCGATAATCGGTTGCGAGGTCTATCTTGCAGAGGGTAGTCGCTTTGATAAAAAGCATACGGGAAGATATTTTAATACACATCTGGTGCTGCTTGTTAAAGACGAGATCGGATACAAAAATCTCTCGTATCTGGTTTCTTCGGCATTTACCGACGGATTTTATGTGAAGCCGAGAATAGATCTTGAAATTCTGAGAGAGCATTCAGAGGGACTCGTCTGCCTTTCGGGTTGTCTTTCGGGATATATGTCAAGAGCAATCCTTGCCGACGATGCTTCTGCCGCTGAAAATTTTGCGCTCAGAATGAAGGCTCTTTTTGGCGAGGATTTCTATATCGAACTTCAAGATCAGGGTCTTTCCGATCAAAAAAAAGTAAATACCGAGCTTGTTAAGATAGCAAAGAAAAATAACATCGGACTAGTTGCGACGAATGATGCGCACTACATTTCAAAAGAGGACGCAAAGGTGCAGTCTATACTTGTCTGTGTGCAGACGGGAAACAAGCTCTCTGACGAAAATCCGCTTGGATTTGAGACCGATGAGTTCTATCTCAAAGGCTGTGACGAGATGGAAAGGTTGTTTGCAGCGATACCCGAAGCTCTCGAAAATACGGTAAGGATAGCCCAAAAATGCAATTACGATTTCGAATTCGGAAAATTAAAGCTCCCCACATACACACCTGATGACGGATCTTCTCCGAGGGATTTTCTCAAAAAACTCACATACGAGGGGTATGAGAAGAAAAAAGCCGAGGGCAAGATAGTTTTCAGTGAAAAACACACTGAGGACGATTACAAGGCTCGCATACTTTATGAGCTTCTTATGATAGAGAAGATGGGATATTCGCAGTATTATCTCATCGTGCGTGATTTTGTAAATTACGCAAGGGAAAACGGAATACAGACAGGACCGGGGCGTGGCTCAGGAGCAGGAAGTCTTGTTGCTTATCTCGTTGGCATAACTGACGTTGATTCTATAAAATACGAGCTTCTTTTCGAGAGATTTTTAAATCCCGAAAGAGTGAGCATGCCCGACTTTGATATTGATTTCTGCTATATCCGCCGAGATGAGGTAATAAAATACGTTATATCGCGATATGGCGAGGATAGGGTATCTCAGATAATCACCTTCGGAACTCTTGCGGCGAGGGCTGCAGTCCGCGACGTCGGACGAGTGCTCGGAATGTCTTATGACGAGGTCGATAAGGTCTCAAAGATGATACCGAGGGATCTTAAAATAACGCTTGCCGACGCGCTTAAATCGAGCAAAGAGCTTGCAGAGGCGTATAATTCAAGTGTTGAAACCAAAACTCTTATCGATTACGCGTCTAAGATAGAAGGAATGCCGAGACACGCCTCGACCCACGCGGCGGGTGTGGTTATTACCGAAGATCCCGTCTGCTCCTATCTCCCGCTTGCCACAAACGGAGATAGCGTAGTGACTCAGTTCGATATGGATACGGTTGCAAATCTCGGACTTCTTAAATTTGATTTTCTTGCGCTTCGTAACCTTACCATAATTGCAGACGCAGAAGCTGAGATAAGAAAGACAGAGCCTGATTTTTCGATAGAAAAGGTGACCTTTGACGATCCCGAAACCTACGAACTGTTTTCGCAGGGCAGGACTGAAGGCGTCTTCCAGTTTGAATCTTCGGGTATAAAAAGGCTACTCATAAATATGAAGCCGAAAAATATCGAGGATATTATGCTCGCTCTTTCTCTTTACAGACCCGGACCAATGGATTCTATACCGCGCTTTTTGGCAAACCGAAAAGATCAGTCTAAGGTCACTTATAAGACCGAGCAGTTGCGTGACATACTTGAAAACACCTCAGGCTGCATAATCTATCAGGAACAGGTTATGCAGATCTGCCGAAGGATAGCAAATTATTCCTACGGCAAAGCGGATATGGTTCGACGCGCTATGTCTAAGAAAAAGACTGAGGAAATGGAAAAAGAACGTGAGACCTTCGTTGGCGGTGCGAAAGATAACTTTATTTCGGAACAAACCGCAAACGAGATTTTTGACGAGATGGCAGGCTTTGCAAAGTATGCCTTCAATAAATCTCACGCGGCAGCGTATTCGATAACCTCATACAGGACGGCGTATCTTAAAGCGCATTACGGCGCGCAGTATTATGCCGCACTCCTCAGTTCGGTTATGGGAAATACCCCGAAAATGTCCGAATATATCGCAGATGCGCGCAAAATGGGACTTTCTGTTCTCCCGCCCGATATAAACGAAAGCAACGCCGGATTTACCGTGAAGGGAAATAAGATAAGATTCGGACTAGCCGCGGTAAAGGGTGTAGGAGAAGCACTTGCAAACGCTATTTCCACAGAGCGCGCTTGTGGAGCTTATAAATCGTTTGACGACTTTATAGGACGTATGACTTGCAGAGAGCTTAACAGACAGTCACTTCTTGCGCTTATCAGCGTAGGCGCGCTTGATAGCTTCGGTATTGCCCGAAGCGCTCTCGTTGAGTCGCTCGATATAGTTCTCGAAAACGCTTCTGCCGCAAAAAGACGAAATCTCGACGGACAGCTCGATCTTTTTTCCGTACTTTCGGAAAATGCCGAAGCAAGTGCCGCGATTTCTCCTTCGTTCGAGTATCCGAGCATTCCCGAATACGATGCGCACAAAAAGCTCGCACTCGAAAAGGAATATATCGGAATATATATTTCGGGTAGTATTTTAGATGACTATTCAAGGAATATTTCAGATATTTCACCGTTAAGTATATCGACCGTCAATGCAAGTGCTAACGAGGAAAACGAAGAATACGGAGCAGTGGCAGACAGGCAGACGGTGAATGTCGCGGGCATTGTTACCGCATCAAATAAAAAAGTCACCAAAAACGGTAATATGATGGCGATACTCACGCTTGAGGATAAGAGTGCGCAGATAAAGGTACTTGTATTTTCAAACGTTTTTGAAAAATTTGCGTCTCTTACAAACGCAGACGCTATAATAAGCGTTGTTGGTGATGTTTCGATGAAGGACGACGGCACTGCCGAGATAATCGCGAAAAAGCTTTCTCCGCTCATTCATAACAGTCGGTACGAGTACCAACGCAAAAGAGACGAAAAAGTTGCTGAGCCCCGCGAAACACCGAAAACTAATGAGAATCTGCATACCTCGAAAGTATATATTAAGGTTCCAAGCGTTGACAGTGAGCAGTACAAACGGGTACTCGCGCTCGTCGAAATATTCAGCGAAGGAAGCTGTGAGGTCGTTTTTTACGACAGCGCAACCTCTTCTTATAAAAAAATGTCTTCGATGCATCTTGAAGTCACAGATAACGTTTACAGGCTGCTCTCTGATATATGCGGAAAAGAAAATGTAATTTTAAAGTAAGTTTTTATAATTTACTCTTTGTACAATTATATGAGGATAAATTTTCACAGTATTGTTGTATCATAAATACTGATAAAATCTTCTTTTTGTGGAAATATAACCATAGATAATCAAAAGATAAAGATAACAAGTGAGAGGCTTTATAAGTGAGAAACAAAAAAGAGAAAACTGCCGAAGAAATAAAAAAGAATAATGAAGCTCTCGGTAATATTCCGAAGATTATGCTGAAAGCGGTGGGTAAAAGTATTCTTGCCGTATTCAACGTAATAATGACCGTCGGTCTTATCGGAGTTATTGCTGCCGCTATCATCGGATGTGCATTTCTTCTGTATATCACCAACAATGTCGATATGAGTGTTGACGATATAATGGTGATAACCCAGAACAATGAGCTTGCTACGAGACTTTATTATTACGACGATGAAGGAAATCTTGTTGAGAATACCGATGAAAACATAAGCACGGGCACCGGTGCTTCGTGGGTGGAATACGAAGATATTCCTACCTATCTCAGAGACGCTTTTATTGCTATTGAAGACCACCGTTTCTGGGATCATAACGGAGTTGACTGGATAGGAACTACTCGCGCAGCGATAACATTCTTTATACCGATAGGGGACGACCGAGGCGGGTCTACACTTACTCAGCAGCTTGTCAAGAACCTTACGGGCGATGACGATTATTCGATACAGAGAAAAATACAGGAAATATTCCGTGCAATGAACCTTGAAAAGGAGCTTGGCGGAGATAAGACTGTCATAATAGAGCAGTACTGTAACATAGTTTATTTCGCTCAGGGAGCGTACGGTGTTCAGGAAGCGGCTCAGACTTATTTCGGAAAGGACGCTAAGGATCTTAGTCTTGTTGAGTGCGCTGCGCTGGCGTCGATCGTACAGAATCCATCGAGATGGGATCCTAAGATCTATCCTGAGAATAATCAGTACAGGCGTAGAGTAATCCTTAAAGAAATGTTCAAGCAGGGACTCATAACCAGAGCAGAATATGATGAGGCATATAATGCGGAGCTTGATCTTTATAGTTGGAAGCAGAATAAGGTCGAGAACGAGGAAACTACAAACAAGTCAAAATACACCTCTTGGTATACCGACGTTGTAATATCGGAAGGAATCTCTCTGCTTGCTAAAAGGTACGGAGTGGCAAGTAACGTTGCACAAAGTATGTTTTTCAGAGGCGGTTATCAGATAATTACCGCATTTGACCCCGAAATCCAAGCGATTATTGAAAAGCACTATGCAGAACCAAACGCCTATTTTAAGAATTCTGAGGTCCTTAATTACCAGTCCGCTTTTATAATCATAGACCACGAAACCGGTCAAATAAAGGGACTCGTCGGAGGTCGCGGAGAAAAAACGGGAAGCCGAATATTCAACCGCGCCACCCAAGCAAAGAGATCTCCCGGATCTTCTATGAAGCCGATAGGAGCGTATGCGCTTGCGGTAGATAAGGGGCTTATAGATTATAGCACGGTAATGGAGGATACACCATATACGATAAGCGGAAAATCAGGATGGCCTAAAAACTGGAACAGGAGGTACGGCGGTTGCGTGACTATGGAGTATGCCGTCGCGCAGTCTAAGAATACCGTTCCCGTAAAACTGGTAGCTTCGTTGGGAATCAATACCGTGTATAATTTCCTTAACAAGACTCTCGGAATAAGTACGCTCGTAAGTGGCGGAGCGCGTTCTGATAAAAACCTTTCGTCCCTTGCCCTTGGAGGTATGACATACGGAGTAACGCTTAGAGAAATAACCACTGCGTATGGTATTTTCCCATCCGGCGGAGTTTTTACCGATTCCTATACGATAATTTCTATTCTTGATGCCGACGGAAACGTTGTAGTCAGTCAAGCGCCCGAACAGCATATAGCAATAAAAGAGGAAAGCGCACAGACTATGGTAAGGTTTATGGAATCGGTTGTAAATTACGGTACCGCAGAAACGTATACGTCCAAATGTAAGAGAATGGGACTTAGTATCGCAGGCAAAACGGGAACTACCGATAACGATTTCGACCAGTGGTTTGTGGGATATTCCCCTTACTATACCGCAGGAGTTTGGATCGGTTACGACCAGAACCAAAGCCTTGGAAGTACCCAGGGATGTCATGTCAAGATATGGGACGCCATTATGTCGGATGTTCATAAGGCTAAGCTTACAAGTCAAGGTGTAAAGCTCCGTGATTTTGACAGAAATCTTCTGATTCAGGCGTACTTCTGTATGGATTCGGGTAAGCTTGTTACAGATGTGTGTAACTCGGATGCCCGTGGAAGCAGACTCAGTAAAGGATACTTTACCAAAGACACCTTGCCTACCGAGGAATGTGATATTCACATCAAAGTAAAATGGTGTACTGTTCACAATAAAGAAGCAAACGAATATTGCCCGGAGGAGACAACAGTAACCAAGATTCTTCTTAAAATCGACAGAAGCTATATCCCCGAAGGTTTTATGTTCACTATCGTTGATGCCCCATATATTTATAAACCGAGTGCCCCGTGTACTTTGCACGAGAAGGTAGAGGAACTTCCCGATGATCCGAACGATGATCCCGAAAACGAATCGGGAGACGGAAATGGCAATCAGGACACTCAGAATCCGATAGAATAAAAAAACAGACCGACTCATATTTTTATATGAGCGGTCTTTTTTTATGAAAAGGAGAGGGTTATGAATATAAGATTTGATTTTAAAAAGGAATGTTACTGTGTTGATTTAAGGAGGGCAATAATATTTTCTGCGGTGTTTATCGGTGTGTGGATGCTCGTCTGTTTTGGCTCGGGAGACACACATATATATTCACTCCTTCTTTTGCCAAGATTTGCGCCGAGACTGTCTGTATGCGCAGTATTTTGGATAATCGGATTTGCATTTGTCGGGTTTGCGCTTGAAATAATACTTTCCTCGTGTCGAGCACCAAGCCGCAAAAGGATAAAAGTTATCACATCACTTTTGTTAATGTCTATTATTTGGTATATTTGGTTTCCGCTCTTTTTTGGATTTAACGCTTTTTTTCTTTCCTTTGTAGCTTGTCTGTTTAGTACCATCATCGCTTTTTCGACCTTTAAAAGACTTTTAAGGATTTGTCCACCGTCGGCACTCCTCGTAGGAATATGCCTTCTTTGGAATATTTATTTTACCTGCGTTAATTTCTGCATAATTATATTAAATTAAGAACGAAAAAGCTAATAAGGTATTGAAAAAAAGAAGAAAATGTATTATAATAATATGGAAATATCATTACTTAAAGTAAAACGAAAGGAGCGTGCTTAGATGAAGGTAATAGGACTTACGGGAAGTAGTGGGAGCGGAAAAAGCTACGTTTGTAACATTTTCGCATCTTACTCTGTAAGATCAATAGATGCCGACAAGATCGTACACGCTCTTTATAAAAAAGACGATACGTGTAAGGAAGAACTAAGAAGAGAATTTGGAGATAGTATATTTAATCCTTATGGATCGGTTTGCCGCACACGGCTTCGCAAAATAGTTTTTTCAGATAAGGAAAAGCTGCAAAGACTTAATAAAATTGTGCATAAGCACGTTGTCAAAAAAATTGATGAAAAATTAAAAGATGCTTCGGAAAAGGGAAAAAAAGCAATAATAATCGATGCGCCGCTGCTTTATGAGGCAGGTATAGATTCAATGTGCGATTTTGTGATCGCCGTAGTCGCCGATGTTAATATAAGAAAAGAGCGTTTAGCAAGGCGCGACGGACTGGACCTCGAGAATATCGAGCATAGAATCAGAAATCAACATACTGATGATTTTTTTGAGGAAAAAGCTGATTATGTTATAATAAATAACGGAATGGAAGAGCTCGTGCCTCAAATAGAAAAGATCCTAAAAGCGGAGGGACTCGCGTGAGAAATCGAAACTCAAAGCGAATAGACGGCGCACTTAACTTTTCGATCTTTTTGATATTTCTCGTTACATTTGCCATAATAGCACTCATAGTTTTGGCGGCGGTAAAATATTTTCCCATGCTTTTCGAAGAAGTGGACAAGCTTGCCTATCCGCTCAAATACGAGTACGAAATAAGTGCGGCTTCCGAAGAATTTTCTGTACCAAAAGAAACAATATGTGCAGTCATATACGCCGAAAGCTCGTTTGACAAGGATGCAAGGTCGTCTGCGGGCGCACTTGGTCTTATGCAGATAATGCCTTCCACCTTCAAGGATATACAAAAGGCTCTGAAAACCGACTATACGGAAGATGATCTCTTTGACCCTGCGGTGAATATCCGCGCGGGTACTTATTATCTTTCATATCTTTACAGACAGCTTGGAGATTGGGAGACGGTACACGCGGCGTATAATGCGGGTATTGGTAAAGTGTGGAATTGGCTGGAAGATGAAAGATATTCGGAAGACGGAAAGTTGACTTATATTCCATATGGCGAGACGAAAAACTATGTCAAGAAAATAGAGACCGCAAAGGAAAAATACGCGTCGCTTTATTTTGAAAAATAATTATTAATTATAATATAAGGTTTAAATAAGGAGAACAAAATTATGATGAATGTGAACAAAGAACAGCTCGATGAACTCAGGAACGAGCTGACCTATAAGCGCCGTAACGTTTATTCGAGCGTTTCGGATGAGGAAATCGAAAAGATAAACGAGTATGCAAAGGGCTACTGTGCTTATCTTGATGCGGCAAAGACCGAAAGAGAAGCGGTTAAAAAATCTATCGAAATGGTAGAAGCCTATGGCTTTAAGCCTTACGATTTCGGAGATAAGCTTGAAGTCGGCGGAAAATATTACTATAATAACCGAGGCAGAGCGCTCTATCTCTTCGTCATCGGAAGCGAAAATATCGAAAACGGTATCAGAATTTCGGCGGCCCATATCGACTCGCCCAGACTTGATCTTAAACAGAATCCCCTCTACGACGAGGGTAATATGGGCTTTTTCAAGACCCATTATTACGGCGGTATCAAGAAATATCAGTGGACGGCTATTCCGCTCGCGCTCCACGGCGTAATCATTACGGGTGACGGCAAGAGCATTGATATTTGCATAGGCGAGGACGATAACGATCCCGTATTCTATATTAACGACCTGCTTCCACACCTCGGCAGAGATCAGATGGCAAAGACCGCATCTCAGGTGATCCCGGGCGAAAAGCTCAATATTCTCGTCGGATCTGTACCGCTTGGTGAGGAATCAAGCGATATTAAGCTTGGAATACTCAAGCTCCTCGGCGAAAAGTATGGTATAAAGGAAGAAGACTTCCTTAGTGCAGAAATCAGCGCAGTCCCTGCGTTTAAGGCGCGAGATATCGGTTTTGACAGAAGTATTATCGGTGCTTATGGACACGACGACCGCGTTTGCGCGTATCCTGCACTTAGCGCACTTGTTGAAACAGAAGCTCCCGTTCATACGCTTATGACTATCCTTGCAGATAAGGAAGAAACGGGAAGCGGCGGAAATACGGGAATGAGAAGCGATATCTTTACCGATCTTATTGCAGAAATATCCGCAGCAATGGGCGCAAACCAGCGAAAGGTAAGAGCAAATTCCAAGTGCCTTTCTGCCGACGTAAACGCTATTTTCGATCCGAATTTTGCCGATGTTTACGAGACTAAGAACGCCGCGTTCCTCAACTGCGGAGTCGTAATGTCTAAGTATACGGGCGCAGGCGGAAAGAGCGGCACCTCGGACGCATCTGCCGAAATGGTAGCATTTATTCGTGATCTGTTCGCCAAAGAGGGCGTTATCTGGCAGAGCGCGGAGCTTGGTAAGGTAGATCAAGGTGGTGGCGGAACAGTAGCCGTTTATATTGCAAATCATAATATTGAGGTAGTTGATCTCGGCGTCGGTGTTATCTCGATGCACGCGCCCTACGAGGCTATCTCAAAGGCAGACCTTTATATGGCTTATAAAGCGTTCCTTGCGTTCAATAAATAAGATAAATGTAGAGCGTGCCGAATGGCACGCTCTTTTTACCATTTTTGCTCTTGACATTGACAATTTGTTGTGATATAATTCAAGGGTAATAACTCGTGCTCTGAGTGGTAAAAATTCTACCGAGGCGCGAACATAGTGAGCGCCTGTGGTGGAATTGGCAGACACGTTGGATTTAGGTTCCAATGCCTCACGGTGTGCAGGTTCGACTCCTGTCAGGCGCATAAATGAAAAGGTACGGCTTGCCGTACCTGCGATAAAGCAGGTACATTCGAAAAGACATGTTCAATTCGAGCATGTCTTTTTTATTTCAAAAAAGTAAGAGATACTTGGTTGGCAAACAATATATTTATAATTGACTATTACTCCTACGTGTGATAAAATATAATAAAGCTGGCAATATCAATAACCAAAGATTGGAGTATACTAATCAATTTGCAGTTGATTTTTATCATTTGTGAATTGTTTGAATAAATTACTGTTGTGCGATATAATATAATCACCAAATGCAGGAGGTGCAAGATGCAAATACAGATTGCCGAGAACATAAAAAGATTTCGCACGGAGAAAGGGCTTACCCAAAGTGATCTTGCAACACTTTTGTCAGTTTCTCCTCAAGCGGTGAGCCGATGGGAAAACGCTCAAGCTTTCCCCGATATTACTGTTTTACCGATGCTTGCTAAGTATCTCAACGTAACTATAGACGAGATTATGGGAACCGAAAGGCAACGAAGTGAATGCTTAAAACGAGAGGCGTTTGAACGCAAGCTGGCAAATATTGATGATGAATCCCAAAGGGCGGAAAATGAACTTCGTATTCTTGAAATTTATGAAGAATTGGCACATACGGAGTTACCTTATCTGATCAACTATTTTCGGCATTTAATGGATATAAAAGCTTCTGAACGGTTTATACTAAATGATTTAGAAACCCGCATTGAAAGTGCGCGTCAGTTGATTCAGGATCGCCTGAGAATATCAAATATGAGTGACCGTGTAATTCTGTTAAGTACCGTGGCATCCTTTGAAGATGAAGAGAATTTGAAACGTTGGACAGACGAATATCAGCTTCCCGAATATATTAGATCAAACTTTTGGGATGAACTTTTACTGACAAGATATACAAGAGAACAAAACGTCAATAAATTGAGTGAGCAAAACCAAAAAATTCTGTACGAGCATATCAAAAACACCATTTATTATTTGACCGACAGTGTTCCCAGCGTGATAAAAGCACAAGGAACAGAATTTAGTGATTCGGAAAGATATAAAACGGCATTTGATACCCTTTCTCTTTATTCGACACGAGTGGACGATATTTTTATCCTTGTACGTATTGTTGCAGAGGCAAGATACGCCGAAGCACTTTTGATGAATGGGCGCATAGAAGAAAGCCTTTCATTGTTTGCGTTAGCCACCGAGCATCTTTCGATACTGCATCAGTTACCCGAAGGGAGAGTGCTTTATGGCTCTGTTCCGTGCTTTGTTCGATTCGTTTTGTCCTTGACGGTATGGATAAGCTTGAAAAATGCGTGTTAAATTTGGGTGGCTATGATAAAAATCCGCTTTTTGATAAAATTCGCACAGATAAGCGTTTTATAGAGTATGAGGGAACGCTGAAAAAATTTCTTCCGCAACGGAAATCTCGAAGCTGGATAAATGAGAAAGGATGCGATGCCCTCGATACTAAGTGGGAAATGCTTCTAAACGAAGCAAGCAAAGAGGCAGATAAACTATTTGATGGTAATGTTGTTGTGATGCTTACCGCGAAGGAATCGGTTATTTGTGTTCCGTTTCAAGATTTAAGTTCCTCCGTCAATACAGAGAGAGCAATTAAAGCTTTACTTGAAATTAAGAAAAACGAGGATGCAAAAATAGATCGATTGATTTGTATGTGGCATGATGGCAGTATTGACCTGCCTTCATACGCTTTCAGAGAGGCGCTTCTTTCCGTTAACCGTACAAATTTTTCAACCAAGATACTTTTGAATGGATTAACCGGATATATCGTTAAGACGGTAAGGGATACCCTGCCTAAAGGCTATGAAGCTTAAATGTTTTTTCAAAGTTCTTTACCTTTTCGCCCCGCCTCGCGCGGGGCTTCGCTTTTGTGTCCACAAAAGCAGTGCTTGTCAGGAAAAATAGATGGACTTTATGGGCGCACTAAATAAGCCTTCCCCAGTGGGGGAAGGTGGCAGCCGAAGGCTGACGGATGAGGTGTTATAAACGAAAAGCAACTCCTCATCCACCGCTATCGCGGTCCCCCTTCTCACACAGGAGAAGGCTTATCACCACCCGATAGTACAACTAAACGGTGTAATACACTAACCTAAACGGGCAAGGCGTATAAAAAGGAGTACGAACGAACTGTTCGTACTCCTTTTGCTTTTTCGGCAAGTCAAAACCTGCTTTATGGAAAGCACCCCTTCGGATGCTTTTGTTTTTGGTGCGCCTGAAGGGACACGGTATTGCTGCGCAATTTCATTGCGCTCAATCCCTAACCCGCTTCGCCTTTCGGCTCGCTACTTTTTGCTGAAAACTTGCCACCGGCAACTTTTCTTCTCGCAAAAAGCCCTCTTAGGCTTCAAGTCCCTTTCTATCAAAAACAAAAAAGCACCTCTTCGGGTGCTTTTGTTTTTGGTGCGCCTGTAGGGACTTGAACCCCCACGTCGAAGACACCAGAACCTAAATCTGGCGCGTCTGCCAATTTCGCCACAGGCGCATGACTATATTCACATGCTTTATGATTATATCACAATTACAAAGCTAAGTCAACACCAAAAAATACACGGGGAGAAAAAATTTA
>JAZUQQ010000052.1:0-1648 GCA_045605765.1 Eubacteriales bacterium
CAACTTCTCAAAGAGTCAACCTGTTTGAAAAGGTTAAAATCCCCGAAACCGAGGAAAATATCAAAAAAATATCGATTTATATGGCAGACCAACAGGTTAGTGCCGTAGTGCGTTCAAAAATATCAAAACGAAAGATAGCCCTTCGTAATGCTGTGGCTTCCGAAAAGGAGGTTTATTCATTATGATAGTGCCTATGAAAAAAGTATCTCTTATTATTAGAGAAAACAAAAAGGACGAAACCCTGAAAAAGCTTCGCAAATTAGGAATTGTCCACATTGAGATAGTAGAAGGTTCAGGCGAAAGACTCGCCTCGCTCCGAGAACAAATCGTTTTACTTGAAAGTGCGATCTTTACGATTGGCAAAAGGAAAAACGTAGAGCAAAAAGAGGTGAGCACTGCCGAGGCTTTGTCCGTTGCAACGAGAATTCAAACTCTCGATGCGGAGAAAAAGCAGTGCGTGGCAGAACGAATTGCACTCAGCTCCGAGCTTGACCGCTTAAAAAGCTGGGGCGATATTGATCCGAGTAGTTTAAGCGATTTAGAATTAAAAGGTTATGAGATATCTTTTTATGAGATGCCAAAGACCGAATATGAGTTGCTTCCCGAAAGCATTAAAACCGTTCGGATTGATGCAACAAAATCGACCGTTAGATTTATGCTGCTCAAATCCAATAAGGAAGAGCTTGACGAAGATGTTTCGTCGCTAAATGTATACCGTTTAGCTCTGCCACAGATTTCTACAAGTAATATGAAGCAACGGCTCTTGGAACTTAGTACTCGTATGGACGAAATAGACGAAACGATTTCCGCCAATGCTTGTTATGTTGAGAGCATTAAAAAAGCAGTTCAATCTGTCGAAAAGGAAATTGAATTTGAAACCTACGCTACGGGTATGGCAGACGAAAAGTTATCACCCGAAAGTGAGGCATCACTTACCGTTTCCTATTTCACAGGTTATATTGAAGCTGAAAATCTTGATAGGCTCAAGCAAACTGCCCAAAGCAATTCGTGGGGACTTCTCGTGGAAGAGCCTTCGGTTGAGGATAATGTTCCCACCAAGCTTAAAAACAATAAATTTGTAAGTCTTATTTATCCGTTGACCGACTTTTTGGGCACTGTTCCCGGATATTTTGAGTATGACATTTCGGGTTGGTTCTTGGCATTTATACTCATATTCTTCGGAATTATTTTCGGTGACGGAGGATACGGATTACTCATCTGTGCTATTGCGGCAATCCCGATTATAAAATCGCTCATTGCCAAAAAGCAGATTTCGCCAATGTTTTTGCTTGTGGGATTGTTCGGACTCTCAACTGTTTTGTGGGGAACGCTTACTTGCACCTGGTTTGGACTTTCTCCGGAGCAGTTGCCTGCGTGGCTTAAGAGCTTATCCATACCGGTAATTTCAAATGTATATGCCGATAAGATATGGTATCCGTTCTGGACTAATGGCACAGCAGGGCTGACTACGGCTCAAAATCTTCAGATATTCTGTTTCTCATTGGCGCTGATACAGCTTACAGTTGCGCATATAAAAGGTGTTTTGAGAAATAAAGGTTCTATTAAAATGCTGGGCGATATCGGTTCGATATTACAGCTTCTGGGCATCTATTATCTGGTGCTCAGCCTTGTTGTAAATGCCGAGGTA
>JAZUQQ010000053.1:0-53683 GCA_045605765.1 Eubacteriales bacterium
CGATCTCGGTCAGCTTATACGCGAGGATAATACCAAAAACAGCGCAACCTACGTTTACACCTACGATAACGCAGGAAATATCCTCACAAAATCGACCTATGCTCTGACGGCAGCGGGAACAACGCCGACTAGTCCAACAAGCACGGTAAATTACGGCTATGACGATGCAAGCTGGGGCGACCTTCTGACCTCGTATAACGGAACTGCTATAACCTACGATGCGATAGGCAATCCTCTGTCCTATTATAACGGCACAAGTTTCACCTTTACGTGGGAACAAGGCAGAAGACTTACCACCTTGATTAAAAACAATGGCTCGCCGGTTACATACACCTATAACGATGAAGGAATTAGAACAAGCAAGACCGTAAACGGAGTTACACACACTTATCATCTTTCGGGAAGCCAAATCATTGCAGAGGAAATTGGCAACGAGCTGTTCGTCTATATGTACGATGCAGATGGAAGTCCCATCGGAATGCAGTATAGAAACACGTCCTATGCCGACGGAGCATTCGACGTATATTGGTACGAAAAAAATCTTCAAGGCGATATTGTAGCGATATATGACAACGCAGGAAACAGGGTCGGTTGGTACTTCTACGATGCATGGGGTAATGCTAGAGTGTACTCCAATTCTGCTGCAACTTCTGTATATGCCAGACGTAATCCCTTCCGTTACAGAGGATATTATTACGATTCCGCTACGGGTAGGTTTATTAGTGCGGATGGTATACTATCCGGTGCAGATAAGTCGTTGCACGGAAAAAACTTGTTTGCTTACTGTTTCAATAATCCGATAATGTATACGGATGGGAATGGTGAATTTCCGTGGCTCGTTGTCATTATTTTAGTTGCAACGACAGTAATTGGCGCTGTTGCCGGAGCTACATCGGATACCAAATTGGGGTCTAAGTTTATAGAGAATTCAGATAACTCGAGTGAACAGAAAGTTGAAGAATTGAGTTTGGGTGATAGAGTTATAAATACGGTGATTGGAGGACTGGCAGGCTTGACGGTAGGAGGTGCTATTGTCGCCACAGGTGGTGTATTTGCTTCCGTCGCGACTGCTTCTGCGACAACATTAATTCCAATCTTTGGAGCTACCGGAGCACAAACCTTTGCGTACGGCGCGTTAGCGTTCAATGTTACTCCTTTTCTTTTGGCACCATTTTTTGGCATAGAGATTGAGCCATTAGAATATCCGTCGTAATCTCACAAGCAAAGAAAGGATATACATCTATGATTGAATTCAATGGACACATTACTGGCACTGCGGAAAAACGATTTTATGAAAATTGCGTAAATTTCGGTCAAAATATTATGCTTGCAAGTATTATAATCTTTTTGCCTATGATAATTTTTATTACGCTTGGGACAAAAAATTGGGTGATTTTAGTGGGATATTGTTCGCTATTTATTATTATTCCATTAATATTGCGAATTCCTAAAAGCAAAAAAGAAAGACAAAAAATGAATCCTAAAAAGATCACAATACAAGACGGTGTTATGATTGCTATTAATGGGTACGGTCCTGACTCTAAACTTGTAAGCGATGTAAAAGAGGTTCGTGATTACGGCGAATTTTATGAAATAGTTTTTCCATTTGGGAAAATGAGCACGAATTTCATATGCCAAAAGGATTTGCTGGTCAAAGGGTCTTTGGAGAAGTTCGAAAAGATATTTAAGGACAAACTTGTGCGTAAATAATTTAAAAATTACAGACCAAAGCCGCTCTTTCGAGCGGCTTGGTGTAAACCTAATAGCGTTACACCTACGATAACGCAGGAAATATCCTCACAAAATCGACCTATGCTCTGACGGCAGCGGGAACAACGCCGACTAGTCCAACAAGTACCATAAATTACGGATACAACGATGCAAGCTGGGGCGACCTTCTCACCTCGTATAACGGAACTGCTATAACCTACGATGCGATAGGAAATCCTCTGTCCTATTATAACGGCACAAGTTTCACCTTTACGTGGGAACAAGGCAGAAGACTTACCACCTTGGTTAAAAACAATGGCTCGCCGGTTACATACACCTATAACGATGAAGGAATTAGAACAGGTAAGACCGTAAACGGAGTTACACACACTTATCATCTTTCGGGAAGCCAAATCATTGCAGAGGAAATTGGCAACGAGCTGTTCGTCTATATGTACGATGCCGATGGTTCACCAATAGGAATGCAGTATACAAATACCTCGTATACAGACGGAGTATTCGACGTATATTGGTACGAAAAAAATCTGCAAGGCGATATAATCTACGTTTGCGACGAGGCAGGAAACAAGGTCATTTCCTATACGTATGATGCTTGGGGAAACGTTACTGCCACATATTCAAACGGCGGTGCTTCTACCTCGGCTCGCTATAATCCGTTTAAATATCGCGGATATTATCACGATTCCGAAACAGGCTTCTATTATCTCAATAGCAGATATTACGATTCCGCTACGGGTAGGTTTATTAGTGCGGATGGGTATGTAAGTACGGGAACGGGAATGCTTGGTTACAATATGTTTGCGTATTGTAATAATAATCCTGTAAATTACTACGACCCCACAGGTGAATCTGTTATAGCGCTTATCGCATTAGGTGCGGTTGGTTTGGGATTGTTGTTTATTCCGTCTGATGTTGACCAGGGTCCGAAATATGAACAACAAGCAAAAGAAAAATATAATTCATCAACAATTGACTTCTACATAAATGAGTTGGGAACTGCCGACGACAAAGTTAATGTTACTTTTTATCCAGAGGGCGGTCTAATTCATATTGAGAATTCTTATTCTATACGAAGCGAATATGAGAAAAGGGCTATTATTTCCGAAATAATGTCAAGTCAATATTATGACAAAAATATATACGGAAACTGCGTAGATACTATGTTGATTGAGTGGTCAGCACACAATTTTGTTTATCGTACTTCAACAACGTCCAAACTAGCACACGATTTTTTTGTACGTATAGGCTATCCTAATCCAATTGAAAGTTCCACAGGTGTTGACTTTAGAAAAAGTCTAGCCCCTTCCGTAATGCGCAATTATAATTTCGTTACTCTGTGGGGGAACATACAATGGTAAGAAAAAAATTAATTTTGTCCGCCATTCTTGTGACTTTAGTTGTTGTAATTGCATTTGTTGCTTATGCTCTTTTACTTGTTTTTTTCCCAGATCCGGAAATCCACTGCGATGTGTGTCATAAAACATATGCGAGCGGAAAAAGCCATAATGTTATAATACATGGAACGGTGGATGTTACAATGTGCGATAGATGTTATACTGAATATTTGAACAGCCTCAAGGACTAACTAACAAATGAAAATACTGGTTTCAAAGCCGCTCTTTCGAGCGGCTTTGTTATTCATATGAACAATGCTGGTGTGCAATAATGATTGCATATTCTCGGGTAAATAAATATTTGAAAAATATATCAATCAGTACATTAATTTATAGAAATTCCACCATTCAAAAGCACAGTTTTTAGAATCGATTCTTTCATACTTATATCGCCTGAGACGGCAATGTGATATGAAAGGATGGAAAAATGGAAAACAAATTCAAGCATCTGACGTTTGATGACAGATGTACTATTCACGAGCATCTGAATATGGGTTCGTCATTTACCGAGATCGGAGATGTCTTACGAAAAGACAGAACGACTATCTCAAAAGAAATCAAAACTCATCGGTACGAGAAGAAGAGTACAAACAAGCACGAAACAGTATGCCCGAAACTTTCGAGACCGCCGTACGTGTGTAACGCTTGTCCTGAAAAGGATACTTGTTCGAGGAGAAAGTATTTTTACAGTGCCGACAGTGCGCACAACGACTACAAAAAAGACCTTTCAGAGAAGCGGTCTGATATTCGAGTGCCAAAGTATGTTGTTGCTGAAATCAACGAGCTGATTTCACCGCTTATGGTAAACAAGCATCATAGCGTAAATCACGTTTATGTGGCATATGCAGACCGCTTGCCTGTAAGTAAATCCACCTTATACCGTCTTATAGACAGAGGTTATTTAGACGTACGCAACATACATCTTCCGAGAAAAATGCGCTACAAGACCAAAAAAGGTTACAACAGAAAAGAAGTCTCTGAAGTTTCAATTGAAAGAAAGTTTCACCGCTTCCACAGCGACTTTCTTGATTATTGTGAACACAACCCAGATGCATCTATCGTCGAGATGGACACCGTTATAGGTACTCGCGGCGGAAAAGGTGGTAAGTGTTTTCTTACTCTCCTTTTCCGTAAATTTAAACTGATGCTGATATATCTGTTGCCTTATAAGACTGCTCAAAGCGTCGTTGATGTTTTTGACAGTCTCAAGAACGATCTCGGCGAAGCTGAATTCGCGAGACTTTTCGAGGTTATTCTAACAGACAACGGCTCGGAGTTTGCCGATCCTCAAGGAATAGAACGTTCACTGATTACCGGAGATAAGATATCTCGCGTATATTATTGCAACCCCAACGCTTCTTGGCAAAAAGGCTCTCTTGAGAAGAATCACGAATATATACGCTACGTTCTTCCAAAGGGTACATCGTTCGCATCTCTCGAACAGTCTGATGCGGAGCTTCTAGCTTCTCATATAAATTCTATACCTAGACAATCGCTAAACAAGCAAACACCCTATGAGGCTGCAGTTGGTTTTATAGGAAAAGAAAACCTTGATATATTCGGAATCAAACGCATTCCAAATGACGAAGTAGATTGTTCCAATAATCTGCTGCGTCATAAAATCAAGAAAAAACAATGAAGTTACCTCATATATCACGTCGTCTTAGGTAATATTATATTGTTTTCCTGAACGGGAAATTACTTCAATTCAAAAAATTGAGAAAGGGGTTTCCCGTCTTTTGTCGCGCCCATTTTCGGGTAACACAGGGTGAATTTTTTCGTTTTTGCTCGTTTTTATTTGTCTTTTGCCACCAATTACACTACAAAACCCGCATTTTTCGGGAACTTACCTCAAAACATCGTCGCGCTTGCTCTCACGGGAAGTTTCTATGAAATGTAACGATTTTCAATATATTTAGAAAAATATTTAAAAAAATCAAAAAAGGTATTGCAAAAACAAAAAACGTGTGATATAATATAGCGTACTTTGAATGAATTTAGTAGGACAAGGGGTGTTAAGATTGAAGGAAGGCATTCATCCGCAGTATAATGAAGTGACTATCAAGTGTGCATGCGGCGAAGAGGTTAAGACTCGTTCCACCAAAGGCGATATGCGTGTTGAAATATGCTCCAAGTGTCATCCGTTCTTTACCGGCAAGCAGAAGTTTGTTGATGCCGGCGGACGTGTTGATAAGTTCAAGAAGCGTATGGAAGGCAAAGTCTAAAAAATGTCACGTTTATGGCGAATGCATATAGGTAGAACTATGTGTATTCGCCATTTTGCTTTTTATTTGAAGATTTGAGCAGTTCGCTCACTTTATAAGGAAAGACCTGCACAAGTACATTTTATCAAATAATCCATCCTTGTTTTTCAGTAAAGTTTTTGAAAGAGCGCAAGAAAGCTTTTTTCAAAAAGTTTTCTCGCAGAAACGTTTTGAAAGGTGAGGAAAACTTTTCTCAAAAGTTTTCCGTGTATGTATGAAAAAAGAAAATATATTTGATAAAGAGAGTGAGCCGCTTGCTCTGCTTGTGTCGGTGCTGACGCCCGACAAGGATGCTCACGAAAGTGAGGTCTCGCTCGACGAGCTTGAAAGACTGCTCCAAACGGCAGGCGGAAAGCTCTTTGCCAAGATCGTGCAGTCGAGACCGTCTCCCGACATAAAAAGCTACGTCGGCGCAGGAAAGCTCGAAGAAATAAAAGAAATTTGCGAAAATAACGAAATCACTCTCGTCGTGTGCGATGACGAGCTTTCTCCCTCGCAGATAAGAAACATGGAGGATGCTATTGGTGATGTCCGCGTTATTGACAGAAGCATGCTCATTCTCGATATTTTTGCGCTTCACGCGACAAGCGGAGAGGGTAAGCTTCAAGTCGAGCTCGCGCAGCTTAGATATACGCTTCCCAGACTTATGGGAAAGGGAACTGAACTGTCACGTCTCGGCGGAGGCATTGGAACTCGCGGACCCGGAGAAAGCAAGCTCGAAACCGATAGACGTCATATTCAGAGAAGAATAGTCGCGCTCGAAAACGAAATACGTGAGATTGAAAATAACCGGTCCATCCAACGTTCAAGACGGGAAAAATCGGGTATACAGAAGGTCGCGGTGGTGGGATATACCAACGCAGGCAAATCCACGCTTATGAACCGCCTTACTGGCGCAGGCATACTTGCCGAGGATAAGCTTTTCGCGACTCTCGACCCAACGACGAGAAAATATGCTCTCCCGAGTGGGCGCGAGATACTTCTTACCGACACGGTCGGATTTATTAGAAATCTTCCGCATCATCTTATAAGAGCGTTCAGAAGCACTCTTGACGAAGCCAAATATGCAGATGCACTTCTTATAGTAATAGATGCGTCCGATTCCGAGGCAGAAGCTCAGCTTGAAGTTACCGAAAAGCTCCTCTACGATCTCGGAGCATCGTCTAAGCCGACGGTCTGCGTGTTCAACAAATGTGATGCTTGTGTGGAAATATCGAACGAACTTATGTATCGGGCATCAATGAGCAGATCGGTCGCCATATCGGCACTCGACGGCAGAGGTATAGACGATCTCGTTTCAGAGCTTGAACGCATAGCACTTGCGGGAAAGAGTATCTGCCTGTTTAAAATACCAAATAGTCAAGGCGGAGACGTCGCATATCTTTACAGAAACTCGACTGTTGAAAATATCGAATATGAGGGTGATTTTGCGCTCGTGCTTGCCGTCGTTGACGATAGCGTAAAAGGAAAAATGCAAAAATATATCGTAAAAACAAACTGACACAAGGGAGGTCGGCTCTTACGAAGGATATCTACGTTACGCTCGGAAAGGAAGGCGCTTCCGAGACGGTTGTAAAAAAGAGCGTTTTTATAGGTCACGCCGCGCCTGTAAAGACCGAAGCCGAGGCGCTTGAATATATCGCAAAATATAAAAAGAAATACAGCGACGCTACGCATAACGTCTGGGCGTATCTTATAAAAAACGGAAATCTTATGCGATATACAGATGACGGAGAGCCAAGCGGAACATCGGGAATTCCCGTGCTTGACGTTATACGCAAGGGGGGATTTACCGACGCGGTAATAGTCGTGACGAGATATTTCGGTGGAACTCTTCTCGGTACGGGCGGACTCGTCAGGGCATATTCGGCGGCGGCTAAGGAAGCAGTTGATGATGCGGGACTGGCATCATTTCATACCTTTGACGAAATAAGTGTTGAGACCGATTATCAGATGTATCAGAAGCTTAAAAACTATTTAAAGCATCCCGATATTATCGTTGACGATACTCAGTTTTCTGACAAGGTTACTGTGAAGATGGCCGTGCTTTCTGAGTCAAGCGAGACAGTTTGCCGCGATATTTCAGAAATGTCGGCAGGACGCGCGACCAGTGAAAAGACGGGCAGCCGTCTTGATCAAAAAAGAGAAGAACTAACTTATTAAGGAAATTATAAAATGGATGAAAATAAGGTTAACGAGCAGAGATTAATTTGCGAAAGAGACGAATATTATAAAGAGATAACCGAGCTTTGCGATGGTATTACCAATGCGAAATTTTACCCGTACTTCGGGGAAACTTCTTGGCAATGCACCTGCGGTCACGAGAATGAAAACGCACTTGAAAACTGCGAAAAATGCTCGGTGTCGCGCGATAGACTGAAAATCATTTTCAGCGAGCTTTTCCTTATTCAGCGAAGAAGCGAAAACGAGATCAAGAGAAAAGCGTCAGAGAAGCGCCGTATCGAAGAAGATGCCGAAAAGTGGCGAAGGATCGATCCCGAAGTGGAGAATATCTATAACGAGGCACAAAATTTCGAGGAAACGAGAGATAATTACCTTGCTGCAGCTAAAAGGCTCGACACTATAAAGGGCTATAAGGACTCAGAGTCTCTCGCGGCAAAGTATCGCGCTCTTGCCGAGAGTGTGCCTCTCTACGACCGAAAGACACTCAGAGAAAGGCGCGGTAAGCTTATAAAAAAAGCATCTGTGATCGTTCTTTTTGCTACAGCGGTAATACTTGCTGTGTATGCAACTATATATTTTACATTTATCGCTCCCGACGGAATGATGTATAAGATAGTTGACGGAGAGGTCACGATAACCTCTTACAACACATTTTTCGGTGGAAAATATGCAAAAATACCCGAAGATATCCGCGGTAGAAAGGTTACCGCAATAGGATCTGACGCTTTCAAGAATTGTTCTGCACTTTTGTCTGTGGAGATACCCGAAACAGTTACGAGGGTAGAGCAAAACGCTTTCAGAGGATGCTCGTCACTAGAAGCCGTCATACTGCCCGAAAGCGTCACCGAGCTCGGACCTGCCGCTTTTTCGGGATGCAGCTCACTTTCGAGCGTTGAGATATACGGAGAAATTAAGATAATAAAAATATCTACTTTTTACGATTGTACAGAACTTTCAAATTTGGTTATATACAAAAAGCCGGATATGGTGGAGACAAACGCATTTGCGGGATGTCTTAAGCTTAAAATTATTCAGTTCGGTGGAACGAAAGAAGAATGGAAAAGTGTAGTCGTTCAAAACGGAAACGTTTACTTTGAGGAGGCCGCCAAGGTCTTTGAATATAAGTCTGAAAATGATATAAAATAAATAGAAACGATAATTGGGGGAGGCTTTGATGGAAAGACTTGTTTTTCACGTTGACGTAAACAGTGCATTTCTTTCTTGGGAAGCCTCCCGTATCGTTAAGGACGGCGGAGAGGACATAAGACTTATTCCCTCTGTCGTCGGGGGAGATCCGAACAAGCGCACGGGCGTCGTGCTTGCAAAATCTATTCCTGCAAAAAAGATGGGAATAAAGACGGGCGAGCCGCTTTCGGCTGCACTCAGAAAATGCCCCGATCTCTTTATAGCTCGTCCGGATTTTTATCTCTACGAGAAAAATTCGAAGGCATTTATGGATATTTGCCGCGAGTATGCTCCTGCTGTCGAAAAATTCTCTATCGATGAGTGTTTTCTGGATATGACGGGAACAGGCAAGATATATCCCGATCCGATAAAGACGGCACACGAGATAAAGGACAGAATACACAGGGAACTTGGTTTTACCGTAAATATCGGAATAGGCTCGAACAAGCTTCTTGCCAAGATGGCAAGTGATTTTGAAAAACCAAATAAAGTGCATACGCTTTTTTTTCACGAGATCGAGGAAAAAATGTGGAAGCTTCCAGTAAGGGATCTTTTCTCGGTTGGAGCCTCGACTGCCGCAAGGCTTGAACGCTCGTTTGTATATACGATAGGAGATCTCGCAAAACGGAGTGAAAAATCCGTACAGGCGATGCTCGGGGTAAAGCTCGGAGAGCTTGTATACCGCTACGCTAACGGACTCGATGACTCGCCTGTTTCTGCAGAGCACGAGGAAGCAAAGGGGTATAGCATATCCACGACGCTCGAAGAGGATGTTACCTCGATGAAGGACGCCGAGGCGGTGCTTCTTATGCTTGCCGACAGTGTCAGCGCAAGAATGAGAGCTGACGGCGCGCGTGCATACTGCGTGGGAGTTACCGTGAGGACACTAGACTTCAAAAATAATTCCCATCAAAAAAAGCTTTCTGAAGCTACCGATATAACCTCGGAGATATACGAGATTGGAGAAAAACTGCTTTCGGAGCTTTGGAACGGTCGGACTCCGATACGGCTTATCGGACTTTCGCTGACATCGGTAACCAAAGACGAGCCTATACAGATAAACTTTTTTGAGGACGAACAGAAAGAGAAAAGACGAAAGATTGATAGGACGGTGGATACTATAAGAAATAAATTCGGAAGAGAAACGGTGGTTCGCGGAACGTCTTACAAAACAAAGACAAACATTGGCAAGAAATATAGGGCACAGATGGAAAACAAGGAAAAATAAAAGTCGGCGTTAAGCCGACTTTTATTACATTTTTCTGAGATTATAAAGTAAATTCAAGGTCACCCAAAGCTGAGGAAAAAAATTCATAACGTTCCATACGCCGATACCGAACAGTCTAAGTTCGTTTGCAAGAGCAAGCTTGGCTTTTACACTGCGCACATCTTCGAAGTGTACCTCGTGTGTCACAGAATCGCGCGTGTAATTGAAATAGGGTGTCTGTGATTTCTCGTCGAACATTATCTCCGAGCCTGTGTCGATTGCAAGGCGTATCGCTTCTTCGTTGGATATCGTCCGTGCGGGAGGTCCGTTTTTGTCGAATGGAACTGTGAAATCGTAGCCATAGTTTGGCAGTCCTAGGAATATTTTGTCAGGGTCTATCTGACTTACCGCATATTCTGCGACCTCGCGCACCTTGTCAAGCGGAGATACAGGAAGTGCGGGTCCACGTGAATATCCCCATTCGTAGGTCATAAGCAGGACCTTGTCGGCAATCTCGCCGAGAGCCTTATAGTCGTGTGCTTCGTAAAGTAGCCCCATCTGATCGGACGACGTTTTGGGCGCAAGAGCAACCCATACCTGATATCCGTATGGAGCGAGCTTTTCCTTCGCTTTGGCAATAAATGCCGTGAATTTGTCACGCTCGTTTGGGAAAATAAACTCAAAATCAACGTCGAGAGCCTTGTATCCGAGGATATTCATATTGGCTACAATGTTGTCTAGCAGAATCTCTTGGAGATCCTCGTCATTCAGTAGCAGCGAAGTAAGCGTATTGTTGAATACGCCCTTGTCGCTTAGCGAGGATAGCATCATCACGGGTGTCGTGCCGTACTGGCGAGCCTTTGCGATAAGTCGATTGTCTTCGGGTGATATAAGCTCTCCCTCGGCGGTAAAGCCGTAGGTAAAAGGGGTCAAAAAAGATAAAAAAGGAAGTGTGCGCTCGAGTGTTTCGTCGAGTATAAATGGATACGCATATCCATTTGTGGCGAGAGAGCCTATCTTTTCCTCGTCGTATGAGATTATAAGGACCTGACCGGGATATATCGTGTCACTACCCATAAGGGACAAATTGTTTCTGCGAATCTGATTTACTCCCGTTTTGTATTTCATAGCTATCGAGAAAAGACTTTCGCCCGGCTCGACGGTATGAGTGACCTTGGGAACTGCGATTATAAGTGCCTGACCGAGTGCAGGATATCCCGAAGGACCGAGTCCGTTGTCGCGAATTATCTGAGAAGGCGAGGCAGAATACTGCCTTGCTATAGAATATACCGTTTCACCCGGCTGTACTATGTGTATTACCATTACTTGTTCCTTTCCTATTAAAAAGTATTCTATATACAGAATATGAAAAAAACAAAATAATGAGAACGAATTTTGTGATTTTAAATAAATACGCCCAGCGTGATATGACACAATGGGCGTTTGGTTTTATATAAATTCCAAATATCTTAGCAGGAAGGTGAATAGAAATATTGTAAACGAACAGAAAACGGTGGTGAAGAGTACTATCTGTTTTGCGAGCTCTGCGTTGCTGTGCATATTTTTTGACATTACGTAGCTTGATACCGCCGTTGGACTCGTAAAAAGAATAAGTACGACGGCAAGCTCGTTTCCGCGAAGTCCGATAATTATAGCTAACGAGATAAAAGTTATCGGCATAAGTACAAGCTTTATAAGGGTTGCCGCGATGGCTTCGGGTAATATTTTGAATTTTTCATCTTCATTTACCGCGCCAAGCGAAAGAAGGGCGAGTGGAGTGGCTATGTTTTTTATGTAGTTTACCGAGTTTGATGCGATCTTTGGAAGCTCGACGCCGAATATCATAAAGGGAAGTGCAAGTAAAACGCCTATGATAAGCGGATTTGTCACAATGTTTTTAAGAATATTGGTAAGAAGTCTGCCAAAGCCCATACGTTTTTCTCTCGGAGCGTTTATAGTTAGCGTGGTAACGGCTAGTATGTTGGAGAGTATGATCACGAAAGGGGTAGCAAAGGCAAGTATTGTCATTCCGGCATCATCAAGTATCGTATCTGCCAGAACAAATCCGATTATCGAAAAATTTGCCCGAAAAGCTCCGTGAACGAACGCTCCTCGTTTTTCTCTTGTCAGGAGAAAATGCGCACCTATCGAAATAAGAGTAAATGCGCTCACGATTGCCGCCATACAGTACAGTATCATTGAGGTGTTCGGCAGATCAGATACATCCGATTCAGCGAGCTTGCAGAAGAGAAATACAGGCAGAGCCACTCTGTAAACGAGAGTGTCACACTGATCGAAAAAGCTTTTTGAGAGCATCTTGCGCGACAAGATATTTCCCATGAGTATGAGAATAAGTATCGGAGTAACTGCGGTCAGGCTGTAAATAAAACTATCAAACAAATTAAATTTTCATCTCTTTTCTGCGTTTTAACGAAGTTCGATTATCGTAACTCCCGTATCCCCCTCACCCCAGTTTCCAAGTCGGTAGGATTTTATTCTTTTATCGGTCTTGAACATATTCCATAGATACTTTTTGAGAGCTCCCGTGCCTTTTCCGTGAATGATACGGAGAGTCGAGATTCCCGCAACGGTCGCATTATCAAAGTATTTATCGAGCTCAATGCGCGCTTCCTCGCCGTTCTTTCCACGAAGGTCTATCTCGGGAGAAAAATTCTTCGTTATAGACTCGGTAACTATGGGTGTGGGGATCCTCTTTTTCTTTTCGTCCATAAATATCACTCCCTCGGCATCCTCTTGGAGCATCAGATTTTTTACCGATGTTTTAAGCGTCATAATTCCCGCGCGGACCGAAACGTTTCCGTCCTTGTCGGGCGCGTCCGTGAGAATTCCGCTTTGATTTATGTCGATAAGAATGACCGAGTCACCCTTTTTGAGTCTTCTCGGCAGAACGTAATTTTCCGCCTTGTGCTCTATTACAGGGTCTATCTTGTCACGGCTTGATTTTAATGATGCACGTATATTTGCGCGTGCTCTTTCAAGCTCACTGGATGCCCGTGCACTGTCCTTGGCTTTCTTTGCTTTTTCTAGCTCTGCCATAACGTAATCAGAGGTTGCGCGCGCGTTTTCAATAATTTCTGCGGCTTTGGCGAGCACCCTTTCTTTTTCGCGCTCTGCTGCCGCAAGATCGGATGCCGCCTTGCTCTTTGCTTCTCTGATCAGGGTTTCATACTCACATCGAAGCTTTTCCGCCTCGTCGAGCTTGCGCTCGCTCTCAATGCGGTCGCTTTCAAGCTTTTCTATGACGTTTTCAAATCGCTTACTGTCCTCTGCGATGAGACTTCCCGCGCGTTCAATAACGCCCTTGTCGAGTCCGAGTCTCGACGCGATGGCAAACGCGTTTGATTTTCCGGGCGCGCCGATTATCAGCTTAAACGTGGGAGACAAAGTCTTTATATCAAACTCACACGCGGCGTTGCATACGCCCTCGGTTTCAAGAGCGTAAACCTTCATCTCCGAGTAGTGTGTCGTCGATGCAGACCATGCGCCGCTCTCGCGTACCTTTTCTGTGATCGCTACTGCAAGTGCCGCGCCCTCTGTAGGATCTGTTCCTGCACCGAGCTCATCGAAAAGTACAAGGCTTTCGCTGTTCGCCTCTTCGAGAATTGAAACTATGGTTTTCATATGAGCGGAGAAGGTAGAAAGCGACTGCTCGATGCTCTGCTCGTCGCCGATGTCCGCAAGTACCTTGTCAAACACGCGTATCTGCGATCCCTCTTTGGCAGGTATATGCATACCGCTTTGCGCCATAAGAGTAAAGAGTCCGAGGGTTTTGAGCGATACCGTTTTACCGCCCGTGTTCGGACCTGTTATGACGAGCGTGTCGAAGCTCTCTCCAAGCCGAACGTCAATGGGAACCGCTTTTTTTTGATCGAGCAGAGGGTGACGCGCTCCGACGATATTTATGATGTCGGCAATTATCGGCTCGACCGCGCGCATACGCCACGAGAGCTCTGCGCGCGCGAATATTGAGTCAAGAATAATTATGTTTGAATAGTTAAGAACGAGCGCAGATGCAAAATTTGCGACGTCTGCCGAGAGATTTGCAAGTATACGCTCTATCTCGGCGCGCTCTTCGGCTTCAAGACGACGAAGCTCGTTGTTCGCTTCGACGACTGCCACAGGCTCAATAAAGAGGGTGGCGCCCGATGCAGAAGCATCGTGAACGAGACCGCTTATCTCCGATTTATGCTCAACCTTGACGGGGATAACGTATCTGCCGTTTCGCATAGTTACGATGTTATCTTGAAGTGTTTTCGAGTATTTCGGACTGGTTATATAGTTTTGAAGCATATCGCGTATGCGATTGTTCGTATTTCGTATGTTTCGGCGGATCGCCGCAAGCTGCGGTGTAGCGTCGTCCGAGATAGTGTCCTCGGAAATTATGATGCGCTTGATCTCTTTTTCAAGTGTGGGATTTTTGAAAATGCGGTCGAATATCTCACCAAGCGTTCCGCAGGTGACATTCTTTGTTCCCGAATATGCGACAAGTCCTGCCGACACGTAAAGAAGATCGGCAATATCGAGCAGCTCTCGGAGTGTAAGCGACGCGCCCTTTTCGGCACGGTCGACCGAGTCGCAAATATCGCGTATGCCGCCAAATGACGGAGCTCCGTTCACCGACGTCATATGCTTTGCATCGCTTGTCTGCACAAGCAGCTTTTTGACGCGCGAGGCATCTGCCTCGGGTGTAGTTATCAGGATAAGCTCCTTGCCGCCGTCTGTTGAGGCGCACTCTGCAAGCATAGCGAGTATTTTATCGTATTCTAGAGTTTTAAGTGCTTTTTTGAAATTACTCATATTAAAATAAGCCTTTTAAAGTGATTTGTAAAAATTCAGCGAGTCAAAGCCTCTGCCTATCTGGGAAAGGGTGTATTTCTCGCATATCGTTTCAAGCTCTGACAGAAGCGCGTCCTCGGCAGAAAACGCAAATATACGTTTTTTGCCCGCATTTATGATGTAGAGCATCGCGCGAAGGACGTAGATGGGAAGGAAAATATACGCATGTGAGCCGGTCGGATCTCCGGGTGAATTCATAAGACAGTCAGGACAACGGACAGTTCCGCCTGTCGGGTCGAGGTAATATTCACCTGTGATGTTTCCGCAAGCGTCGCAGGACGAGAGATCGGGAGTCAGACCGATAGCGCAGAGCACACGAAGCTCGAAAACGCTCTTTATAAGCTTTGTCGGCTTGTCCGACGTTAGTATGTGGAGCGCGTTGAGCGCAAGCGAGAGAAGCTCGCTCTGATCCTCGTTTTCTGTTGCGACCTCGCAGAGCAGATCGGCAAAATACTGCGCGAGTGCAAATTTTGAAATATCTCCGCGAATATCGAAGAAATTTTCGATAAGACAAGCTTCTCGGAGCGTGTATTTATCTCCCTTTACGGCGAGAGTGAGCTCGTCGTAGCAGAAAAGCTGAGTTGCGGCTATGCGGTGACTCTTTATACTCCGTACACCCTTGCAATAGACCGACAGCTTGCCAAGCTCGGGCGTGAGGATAGTCAGTATCTTGTCACTTTCGCCGTATGCGATCTCGCGTATTACAAGACCGTTTGTTTTAATTATCTCTGGCATGGTCAATCGTCGTTTTTAAATCCGAAATTGTTTATTATAATATCGCTGTCGCGCCAATTCTCCTTTACCTTTACCCAGATGTCGAGGAAGATCTTCGCTCCGAAGAATTTTTCCATATCCTCGCGGGCGTAGGTGGCTATCTTTTTGAGTGTTTCGCCCTTTTTGCCGATGATTATGCCCTTGTGATTATCTCGCTCACAGAAGATCTCTGCGCGAATGTTTATGATATTCTTTTCTTCCTTGAAATCCTCGATAATGACTGCGGTTCCATGAGGGATCTCGTTGTCGAGCAGGCGAAGGAGCTTTTCGCGGATCATCTCTGCGGCGATCTGCTTTTCGGGCTGATCGGTGAGCTCGTCGCTCTCGAAGAACCAGTCGCCCTCGATAAGAAGCTTTGACGCCTCGTCGATGACGATATCAACACCATCGTCTTTGAGAGCTGAGATCGGAATGACGGATGCGAAGTCGCAGAGCTCTGCATAAGCGCGGATAGTTTGTCCTATCTGTTCGTGAGAGCAGGCGTCGGTTTTGTTGAGTACGAGAATTATCGGAAGCTCTGAGTCAGAGAGCCTTTTGATGAGGTTTATTTCGATGTCACCGGGAGCATACGCCGCGTCGGCAACAAGAATAGCTGCGTCAACATCGCCAATGGCACTGTTTATCGAGCGCACCATATGCTGACCGAGCTTGGTCTTGGGCTTGTGCATTCCGGGCGTGTCAAGGAAAACGAACTGATCGTTACCTCTTGTGAGTATTCCCGTGATACGGGTTCTCGTGGTCTGAGGCTTTTTCGATACGATCGCCACCTTTTCGCCGAGTATAGCGTTGAGTAGTGTCGATTTTCCGACGTTAGGACGTCCGACTATTGCAATAAATCCTGTTCTGCATATGTTTTCCATGATTTAATATGCCTTTCTTTAAGTGAAGTTTTTGAAGTTCTCAGGGTGGATCCCTGTGCGTGTTTGCCCCATAACTGTGAGTATTTCTTCCTGACGGGCAAACATTTCCTTTTCGTCTTCCTCGCTCGTTTCGTGGTCGTATCCGAGCAGATGGAGCATCGAGTGAACGGTAAGAAACGCTATCTCACGCTCAATTGAGTGACCGTATTCATTTGCTTGCCGCTCGGCAGTTTCGTGAGATATGACTATATCTCCTAGGACTGCCTGTCCGACACCGAAATCCTCGTCGAAAACAGGGAAGGAAAGTACGTCGGTGGGTCGGTCAACTCCGCGCGCTTCAAGATTGAGCGCGTGTATGCTTCCGTCGGTCACGACAGTTACCGACACCTCGGCATTTCTGTCGAACTTTTCCTCTCTAAGAACCGTGTTTATCGCCCTTTTTATAAGCTTTTCCTCTTTTTTAGTGAGGACCGACGGTTCGCATTCGTCGGTTATATATATTTTATTTTTCGTAAAGATATTTTTCATATTTTGAACTTCCCGATACTTGTTTTTAAGAATTTTCGCCGTCGGTTTTTCTAAAACGGCGCGGATGGTCCTCTTTGTTTGCCGAGTTTGCCGCGCGCTCGCGGTCATACTTGTCGTAAGCAAGGATTATCTGGCGCACGAGTCTGTGTCGTACGACGTCTCTTTCGCTGAAACGGTGAATCGCTATATCCTCGATGCCTTCGAGTATCGAGACCGCCTCTTTAAGACCGCTTCGGTTGCCTCTTGGCAGGTCGGTCTGCGTGAGGTCACCCGTAACTACCGCCTTCGAGTTGTTGCCAAGACGGGTGAGAAACATCTTCATTTGCTCGGGAGTCGTGTTCTGAGCCTCGTCGAGAATGATGAAGCAGTCGTCGAGCGTTCGTCCGCGCATATATGCCAGAGGCGCGACCTCGACCACTCCCTTTTCCACGTTTCTAAGATAATTTTCAGTGCCCATAGTCTCGTACAGCGCATCGTAAAGAGGGCGCAGATAAGGGTCTATCTTACTTTGCAGGTCGCCCGGCAGATAACCAAGACGCTCACCTGCCTCTACCGCGGGGCGTGTCAGGATTATTCTCGATATTTCATGACGGCGGAGAGCTGATACTGCCATAGCCACTGCAAGGAAGGTCTTACCAGTACCCGCAGGTCCGATTCCGAAAACGAGTGTGTTTTTCTTTATCGCGTTCACATATTTTTTCTGTCCGACGGTCTTAGCCTTTATCGGTTTACCTTTGGCTGTTATACATATACAGTCCGAATCGAACTCGGCAAGTTCATCGGCTTTTCCGTCCTCGATCATACTCATTGTATATTCGACCTTCTGCTGGGATATTTCTTCTCCAAGCACCGATATACGTTTTAAATAATTTATAACGGTCAAAGCAAGATCGACAGAGTGCTCGTCACCGCCCGAAACCGACAAAGAATCGCTTCCTCCGAGGCTGTGTGATATGCGTACTCCAAAATGCCTTTCGATAAGTTCTGCATTTTTATCGTAGCTTCCCAGTATTGCGGAAAGCTGCTCGGCTGAGTCTATCGGGATTATTTTTTCTATCATTTTTTGTAAAGCTCCTTTAAGCCTTGTTTTACTTATCTGCCGAGAATAGAGGAGTCTCCACTCCTATGTCTCTTATGCAGTTTATTTTGCATTCTATTTTATAGACGTCACCGTTGCATGATGAGGATATGCTTTTGGAAAGTAGGATGCCTTCGTCTCCAAGAAGCTCAGATATCTTTTCGGAAAGGGCATCTTCTGCGATACGTGCCGCCTCTTTTTCAGTAAGAGGAATATCCTCGGTGACAAACTCCCTGTAAAGAGCATTCTTTACAGAAACGGGAAGAATTTTTCCGTTTGGAAGCGTTACATGGTCATATACATTCATTATATCACAGTTCTCATATAAATTTCTACCCAAAAAGGAAAAATTTATTGAATTCGAGAAAAAAATCAGTGATTTTTTTTCATATATGTTACCTGTATATCGTTTTTGAGAGTATATCATAGGAATTTCGACTGTTAAAGCCTCGTCGGTTATGGCAAAGACCTTTGCGACAGAGCGCTCGAAACGAAAGGTTGGATTTTCAATTATGACCCCTTCTATGTTTGGGTTTTCATTTTCGACCAGTCCGCTAACGAGTATCTGACCTTTGAGAACACTCTCTCCGCCGCTCACAAGACGCTGACCGCTTATAGTTTCAACCCTGTAAATAAGTCCGTCGCAGTCTGCTACCAGATTCGATGGTCGTTTTGAGTCTGCGCTTGGAACGATGTCCTTTTCCTTGACAATAACCTGTACACAGTTTCCGATAGCGTTTATTCTTATCCACGAAAGGGCAGGGTTTTCGATTAGATAATCGGTACATATCTGATCTATATCAAGAGATGATATAGGAGATCCAAGCTTTATTCCATATTCTGCAAGATCTTCAAGTATCTCGGAATCAAGAAGCTCTCTTGTTCCCATTATACTTATCTCCCATATCACACGCTCGGATACAAGCGTGATCACTAAAAGTGCGATAAGACCGAGCGCAAGACCGCGCTTTTTTACCACGGAAAGAAATATAGCGGGTAGACCCTGCGCGTTGCCGCAGGAAAACTCGACATCTTCACTTAAAAGTGCACGGCAAAGCTGCTTTTTGCGGAAGAGATAGACGCGAAAGGCTATACCGCCATCAACGTTTCTCATGTGCGTAAATCTAAGTTTTCTTCCGAAGAGGATGCTCAACGCGTTTTCGCGACCGCTTTTTACGAAAATATCGCAGTATCCGAAGAAAAACATAAGTATTATGTCGGTTATATTTATTGGTTTTTTGATCTTATTCTTCACATTTATCACCTTGCAGATAAATAGTATCTATTATTCCACATATCTGCATCTCGTCACCGAAAAAGTCACTAAGAGTCAGGTCTTTACCTTTTATCAGAATTTTCCCCGAATGAAGAAGTATTTTTATACCTTCTGGTGAGTATTCAAGTATTCTGAGACAGTCGGAAATAAGAATTTTTCTTCCGTTTTCCACTACCATATGGTATGGATGCAGAAAGGGCTTTTTCATAAGAATATTCCTCCTTCTGAAAAAATATAAATATCTACGGAATTTATTTTATTCGTGAAACTCCGATTTGATTACTTGTAATGGAGATGAAAAAACGGTCTTGACAGGAAAAAGAATAAAAAAACTTATTTACGGGATGCTTTTTATCGCATTTTTTGCCGTTTCTCTCATTTTGTCCGAGGAAAGTAAGTATACTCTGCTCGCATCGCTTGAATTGTGCGGCAAAACCCTCGTCCCGTCGGTGTTTCCGTTTGCTGTTTTCGGATATCTTGTGGGGAGCGGCATAGGCGAATTTCCGCGTTTTCTGACCATGTTTGTTTCAAGAATATTTGGAGTCAGCGAAAGCGGAGCAAAGGTGCTTTTACCCGGCCTTTTCGCGGGCATTCCCGTAGGATGCGGTGGAGCTGCGGAAATGTACGAAAGGGAGGAGATAGACGAAAGAGAGCTGTGCCGTATTTGCGCTTTTTGTACTACACCGAGTGCGGCTTTCATAATATCGGGGGTCGGTACAGGGATGTTCGGAAATAAACGGGTAGGGATACTTATCTATTTTTCGGTAATACTTTCAGTCTTTGTTGCCGGTCTTATCACAAGACACAGACCAAAAAAATATAATAAAAGTCAGGCGGGATTTAATCACCTTAATTCTCCGAATATTGCACAGGTATTAGCCGATGCCGTCGCCAAAAGCGGATATTCAATGCTGGCTATGAGTGCATTCGTTGTCTTTTTTTCGCAAATATCGCTTTTTTTGACAGTAATATGCCGGTGTATTCCGGGGTCTGAATTTGTAACAGCGATTTTAAAAGCCATTATAGAGGTGTCGGCAGCGAGCAAGTCGGCATCAGAGATTGGTGGAAAGGCGGGGATTTTTATCGCCGTCTTTGCCTGCGCGTGGAGCGGGCTCTCCGTACATATGCAAACTCTTGCCGTTTGTACGCAAAAAAAATCTAAAAAGCTTGTGAGTACTATAATCTTAATGCGCGCGATCATATCAGTGCTCGCTTTGCCAATTTGTTTTATACTTTCGCAAGTTGCGGGCCTCTATTGACAAATTATATCGTGGGGTGTATAATTAAAGTATATAATGTCGATTTTTAATTGGGAATGTGAAGGCGAAAGAAGTGGATTTATGATAAAGAATTTTGTGTTTGACCTTGGCAACGTTCTGGTCGATTACAACCCTATGCGTTGCATACTCAAATATGTGCGTAACATATCTGACGCTAATTATATCGCATCAGAGGTCTTTTCCTCGCCTGAATGGGGAATGCTTGATAAAGGAGAAATAACCTACGGCGAAGCTCTTGAAAGCTGGAAATCACGTATGCCCGAAAGACTTTTTGAGAGTGTTGATCAAGTGGTTGCAAACTTTCACAAATATCTTCCCGAAATACACACGATGACAGATGTCGTAAAAAGACTTAAAGAAGCGGGCAAAAACATTTATATCCTTTCAAATGTCAGCGAGCGTTTTCCTGAAATTGTTGAAGGACTTGAGGTTATGAACCATATCGACGGCAGGGTGCTTTCTTTTGAGGAAAAATCAGTAAAGCCCGAACGCGATATATATATAAGCCTGTTTACACGCTTCTCGGTGAATCCCGAGGAGTCGGTGTTTATCGATGACAGTACAGACAACGTGCGAATGGCAAAGAAGTTCGGCATGTCAGGATATATTTTTGACGGAGATGCTGAAAAGCTTGCAAACACCTTTGAAAAACTCGGGTTCTTTGAAGAAATACAGTGAAAGAAGAATAAGGAGATGTTAAATGATGATAGGAACGGTATTTACGGCGCTTTTCGCGATAATAATGCTTTTTTTCATCTTTATGAACGTACTTAAAGGATTTACCAAGGGACTTATTCATATTTTGGTCCGCATTGCCTTTATTTTCGTTTCGGGAATACTCGCAATAGTTTTGTCAGTCCCTCTGGCTAAGCTTATTTCGGGTGCAATAATTGTTAGGCTCAACGATGTTATATCGGGTATGGTTCAGGGATATGATGAGATCATATCGGCGAGTCCTATCATAGGCGAGCTTGTCGTGGGAATCCCCGCGGTAATAATAGCAGTTGTGCTTTATATGGTGCTCTTTTTGCTTCTTCTGGCAATTATGGCTATACCTTCGTACTTTATAAAGAAAATCATCAGCGAGTCTTTGCCTGAGATCCCCAGGCTCGGTTGGGCGGGTGCACTTTGCGGGATTGTTGCAGGACTTGCTATGTTCGTTTTTGTCTCTGCGCCTGTCGTGGGAACGATAAATATGGTGGGAGATACGGCGAGTATGGTAGTCGGTATGTTCTCGGACGACGGGGAGTACGATGACATTCACGAAGAGGCTGACGGAGTCGGCGCACCGAGCGACTCGGACGACGATCTCGACGTTTGCGACGACATTATTTCTCCGATAACCGATAATTTCCTTGTCAAGTTCACATACAACATGGGTGGAAAGGCAATATTCAATTCTCTGACCTCTTTTGAGGTAGGCGGAGAAAAGGTGAGCCTTTCGGGCGAAGTATCTGCAATAGCAGACGTATTTTCCGCGTTCGTGTCGGTGGTTGACGGCGGAGCTCCTGCCGAATGGACGAGTGAGGATATAGACTCGATAAAGGCGGCTACCGGAAGAATTTCCGATTCAAGACTTGTTTCGGGCGTGCTCGCGGACGTGCTCTCAAACGCTTCTAAGAAATGGGAGAATAACGAGGCGTTCCTTGGAATGAAGGTGCCGACTGTCGGAAGACCGAGCGTTGATAACTTCCTTTACGAGCTCTTCACCTCTTTCAGTGAAACAACGGTCGATACGATAGGCGAGGATTTCGGAACTCTTGCGGATATACTTGCTCAGCTCCATAAATGCGGACTGCTCGGCTCGATCGGAAGTGAGGACTCGAATATTACCGATTCAATCACGACGGATGGATTCGTAGCGGGACTGCTTGAAACCGTAATCAAAAACGAGCGTTTCAGAGGTTGCGCGGCGGCGGTCATAAATCTTGGTGTTTATGAAACCCTTGATATACTCGATATTCCCGCTAACGATAGCGAGGCGTACGATCGCTTCGTCGAGGATATTGCAAACAGTCTGAACGGTGCAAATGAAAGCACAACGTCTGAGGATCAGCTCAAAAACGATATATTTAAGAACTTTATCGAGCACGGAATAACTGTTGATAAGTCTATAACAGACCGCGTGACACAGTATCTTGCTCTGGAATTTGTCGGAAGGACAGACGTTTCTCCTGAAGAGATAGAAAACTTCTTCTCGGTAGCATTCGATCTTGACGGAAATCAGGAAGAGAGCATAGAGCCACTTTCGGCAGAAACCACATTGGCGATAGCACTGAGAGAAGTGCTCGTTATGCTTAAAGATCAGGGAAATCTTGCCATGAGCGAGGAAAACTGGAATACTCTGGTTACGCTTTCGGACAAAGAGAGCTATAAGAGCTCGCTTGAGACCGCTCAGTCGCTCTGCGTGACCAAGGAAAAAATCGATGCGCTCTCGCAGGATCAGATCTTTGACGAGTGCGAAAAGATCGAAGGCGTGATCAAAAATATGGTGATCTTCATGAATTCGGTTTCGGGAGAAAACGTTCTCGAAAATGCAGATCTTTCTTCGCTCGGAAGCGCTCTAAACTTGCTGAGCAGTAGCACTATTCTCGAAGATGCCTCGAAAGAGATCATAAGCTCTGCACTGAATTCTGATATGGTACAGGGTAATATCACTATCTCCAAGGAAACTATTGACTCGATGGTAGAGTCCAAGGATACCGATTACGAAAACATTCTCGTTTCAGTTCAGAATACCGCAAATATTATAAATGGTATGGGCAATAAGGAAGAGGGTATTACAGACGAGCAACTTGGTGAAAAGCTCGATTACCTTCTTAGCGATATGACTAAGGAAAGCGCCGAGGTCATCGGAGAGATATTTAATAGCGAAAACGTTGAAAAGCTCGGTATTCCCGAGAAACAGGCGGATAAGATCTCTGATACCGTCAACGTTTTCTTTACCAAAATGGCAGAGAGTAACGCCGATACGTCCGATCCCGAGGATAAGGACGCGAAGGCAGCTAAAACGATCTTCGAGCTTATCTCGGCGGCAACAAACCCGAGCGAGAACGTGTTCGAGCAGGGCGAGCTTACTATCGAAAGCACCGTTCATATCTTTATGGATTCTGAAATTTCTCGCGAAACGCTTATAGCGGCGTCCTACTCAGATTCGAAGCTCGAGCTCGATGCATTCGGTATTGCCAAGCAGCTCACAATAGAGGATAAAAACGAGGCGTTGAATATACTCAGATCCGAGGTTAGCGAAAACTACGCTTCGGCAGAGGATAAGGAAGAATACAAGAAAGCCGTTTGCGCGGTCGGCGCGATACTCGGAGTTGACATTTCTTCGAGCCTCAACGCTTGGATCAGATAAGAGGATATTATGTCTGGATATATAATGGATCTTCGAAAGGCGGTAGGACACAGACCGCTGTTGCAGGTAGGTGCGAGCGTTATCGTCGAGGACGAAAAGGGCAGGATACTCCTTCAAAAGAGAAGTGATAATCACCTTTGGGCGTATTCGGGAGGCTCGGTAGAGCTTGACGAGGACACCTGCGAGGCGGCAAAGCGCGAGCTCTTTGAAGAAACCGGACTTCTGGCAAATTCGCTCCAGCTTTTCGACGTCTTTTCGGGTAAGGATCTGCACTACGTTTATCCGAATGGCGATGAGGTGTCGAATGTCGATATTCTCTATATCTGCAAGGATTACAGTGGAAGCTTGAAAAGACAGGAGAGCGAGGTCGATGAGCTCAGGTTCTTTGAGATCGACCACCTTCCGGAAAACATCTGGACTCCCGTAAAAAGAGCGCTTGAAAAATACGTAAGATCAAGAATTAAATAATAAAAATATCCCGATAGAGAGATGGTTCTGTCGGGATATTTTTGTCTGTAAAACGCTCGGGTACTTGACGGAAGCAGTAAAATGTGGTAAAATATAAAAAACTCAGATGAACTGAACAGGTCCGTTAAAAACGGACAATGACAAAAACACCCTCCTATGGTATAATTAAGAAAAACCGTAGGAGGGAATTTTTATGCCAAGGAGTTATCAGCATATCAAAGAATACGAAAAGGAAATATTGAGTTTAAAGGAAGAAGGATATACCAAACGAGAAATCGGGGAAAAGTTAGGCTTCAGCTACGAACAAGTACACAACTTCATCTCCCGTCATAATTCTCGTCAACGAAAACTCGCCGCAGGAATAGCATTAAAGAGGAAAGGCAGACCGCCAAAGGAATACGTAGTCAGCGAGCAAGACAGGATCGCAGAATTAAGATACATCCTTGCGCGCAAAGACGCAAAGATAAAGAGTTTGGAAATGGAAAATGAACTGATGCGGGATTTTCTCTCGCTCATAGAAAGGCAATCCTTATGACAACGCTATGGCGGAAAATTTCTTCTCAATTCTCAAAACCGAGTGTATTTATCGCGTGAAGCTGAAAACCTATGAGGAGGCTCGCCTCCTCATAGGTGAGTACATTCGTTTCTACAACTACCAACGTATTCAAACCAAAACAAAACTGACTCCGCTTGAAAAACGAAGTCAGTTTGTCGCCTAATATTAATATTTACCATAGGGGGCTCTTTTTGTGCTGTCCGTACAAAACGGGGCAGAACGACGCGGTCGGTGTTTTTTGTTACTGAATTTCCTTGAAGACCTCTGCACCCTGCTTGCATATTGGGCAGACGAAGTCGTCGGGGAGCTCATCTCCCTCGTGGACGTATCCGCAAACCGTGCAGACAAATCCCTTTTTCGGCTTCGCGGCGGTGTTTTTGGTGTGGCTTCGGTAGTAGGAATAGGTGATAGTTTCCTCGCCCGATATTTCTCTTGCACAAGTTACGTCGCAGATAAAAAGGGTGTGCGTTCCGAGATCGACTGTGTTTGCCACGCTGAGAGATATAAAAGCGTTCACGTTTTCGATAAGAACGGGTACGCCGTTTTCCGAGCGCCAGAATTCAAATGACTCGAACTTGTTTGCAGATCTTCCGCTTTGGAAGCCGAAGTTTTTGAATAGCTCAAACGGGGCGCTCTTGCATATGCAGTTCAGATTGAATTTTCCGGTTTTCAGAACAAGCCCGTGTGAATAGTTGTCCTTGTTGACTGCTACCGCCACGCGTTCGGGTGTGCTCGTTACTTGCATAACGGCGTCGACGATGCAACCGTTGTCTTTTTCACCGTCGCTCGTTGTCAGGACGTACAGACCGTATTCGATCTTGAAAAGTGCGGACATTTCTATCTTTTCGATATTCATATTTATGACCAATCCTTTCGTTACAGTTGCTCCTAAAGGCACAATGAGGTTTGAAAACGGTGAATTTTATCCTGCGTGTCTATTTCGGTTTCAAACATTTCCTTCATTAATGACCTGCATATACATATTATACCACACTTCTTGAAAAAGTAAATAGAAAAATAAATAATTTCTATCCTGATCTCATACTTGAAAAAATATATGCAATATGATATAATCATAAAAACAATACAGAAAGGAGCGCTTGCGATATGTACGAAAAAATAATTGAAAAAAACCAGCTTTTTTCGGATCTTTCCGAAGATGACATAAGCTATGCGCTTACCTTTTTCTCTGCACGTCGCGCGACCTATGAAAAGGGCGAGATGCTTTCGCGACCCTCCGAGGCTCTTTCTCATTTCGGACTTGTTCTTGACGGCAGAGTTCAGGTGTGTATGGAGGACATCGATGGAAACAATATAATTATGGCGATAGTCACTCCGGGACACACCTTTGGAGAATCACTCTGCTTTCTTGGCGGGAGCGCTCCTGTACATATATATGCTACCGACGATACCGAGGTGCTTTGGCTCTCCACCGACAAGATAAAAAAACGCGGTTACGATTCGCGCGACAGTATGATATCAAACCGTTTTACCGCGATGCTTGCCACAAAAACACTCGAAATGAACGATAGGATACAGATACTTTCAAAAATTAAGCTGAGAGACAGACTTATTACTTATTTTTCGCAGAATGTAACAAAATACGGAAGCTCGTTCACGCTTCCCCTATCCCGTGAGGATATGGCGGCTTACCTCGGAACTAACAGGAGCGCACTTTCGCGCGAGCTTGGAAAAATGCGTGACGAGGGTATTATCGAGTTCGAAAAAAGCAAATTCACGGTAAAACACCGTATATAGATGCTATTTTTGTGCATATAACAGATCGAAGCGTCGCATTTGCAACGCGATTTTTCTTTTAAGCGGATATAATAATATCAAAGAATAAAACAAACCGAAAGGAAGATATCAAAATGAAAAAACTTATTGCAATTTTACTTCTTGCTTCGATGCTCATTTTTGCACTTGTGGCGTGCGATCCCGACAAAGATGACGGCGATACGAATGATGGTACAAAGACTGAGGTCAAGATAGCGACGCTCAACGGACCGACTACCATCGGCGTTCTCGGACTTCTTAAAGGTGACGTGACGAAAGACAGCACGAACACCTACGTTTACGATCAGATATACGCGTCCGCCGATGCGTTTGCGCCTAAGCTTCTTAAAAATGAGATAAACGCGGCTATAATTCCGTGTAACGCGGCGGCAACTCTTTATAAAAACAGCGGCGGGAAGATACAGATAGCGGCAGTCAACAACCTCGGAGTTCTCTATATTCTTGAAAAAGGAAATAGCATAAATTCGGTTGCCGATCTTGAAGGAAAAACCATCGTAGCGACCGGTGCGGGTACGACCCCTCAGTATTCTCTTGAATATATCCTCAAAGAGAACGGACTCACTGTCGGTACAGACGTTACCGTAGAGTATAAGAGCGAGGCGGCAGAGGTGCTTGCGGCTCTCAAACAGGGCAAGGCGGATATCGCGATGCTTCCTCAGCCTGCGGCAACCAAGGCGACAAAAGCGGTCGAGGGCGTAAAAGTTGCGCTCGATCTCAATGCCGAGTGGAGCAAAATAGACGAAAACGCATCTCTCGTTACGGGAGTTCTCGTAGTCAACACTCAGTTCGCAAAGGAAAATCCCGAAGCGGTCAAGACCCTTCTTGCCGACTACAAGGCTTCCTGCGATATGGTAAGCACCGATATTGACAAGATCGCGGATTATGTCATTGAATTTAAGATCGGCGGTATAGACAATGCAAACCTTGCAAAAGAGGCGATTCCGCGTTGCAATATCAAATATATGGACTCAGAAGATATGAAAAAGGCAGTTGGCGGATATCTGAAAGTTCTTTACGACTCAAATCCCGCATCCATCGGCGGAGAGATGCCGTCTGACGGTATTTATTATATCGCAAAGTAAAATTATATGAAGAAGCTGTCAAACAAGCAAAAAAAGATAATTTATACGCTCTGCGCGGCAGTATTTTGGATAAGTGTGTGGCAGATAGCGGCGGTGCGGTACGGTATGGATTTTCTGATCCCGTCGCCTCTCGCCACGCTCAGGACACTCCTTGAAAATGTAACTAAGGCGAGCTTTTGGTCGGCTACTATGTTTAGCGTAGTAAGAATACTGATCGGCTTTCTTCTGTCTGGTCTTTTCGGAATATTTTTCGCGCTTGTGAGTATAAAAATAAAGGCAATAAAAATACTTCTAGACCCGTTTTGCTCGGTGCTGAGAGCCGTTCCCGTTGCGAGCTTTATAATTCTTGTACTCGTGATGTTTTCTTCTGAAAACGTGGCGGCGATAATATCGTTTCTGATGGGATTTCCTCTCGTTTATTCGAGCATCTCAAAGGGAGTGGACGTAACACCCAAGGATCTTCTCGAAACTGCCGATCTTTTCTCGATAGGATTTATAAAAAAGCTTAGATATATTTATATTCCGCACCTTCTGCCGTTTAGTGCAAACGCTCTTTCGGTGTCGGTAGGTCTTTGCTTTAAAAGCGGTATTGCGGCAGAGGTCATCGGATACCCTACGGGAAGTGTTGGTGCGCAGATGTATCTTGCCAAGATCGGATTCAATATGCCCGACCTGTTTTCATATACTGTCGTTATGGTCGTCATATCGGTGCTTTGTGAGAGGCTTATATCGCTCGTTTTTAAAACGCGCGGAAAGGAGCGAGAAATATGAAAAATAAGATAATTCTCGACAATATTTCACTAAGCTTCGACGCTCTTGCTGTGCTCGACGGGCTTAATCTGGAAATATGCGAAAACAGCGCGATAATGGGCGCTTCCGGCAAGGGCAAGACATCGCTCGCTCGTGTGATAATGGGGCTTACCGCACCTGACGGTGGCAAAGTTACCTTTGAAAATAAGCCCAGATTCTCAGCGGTTTTTCAAGATGACCGACTTTTTGAGGGTTTTAGCGCGATAGAAAATATCACGGCTGTGTGCGCTAAGAGCAAAGAGTCAGATTTAATAGCAGAACAGCTTCTCGACGAGCTTCTTATACCGCGTGACGAGCAGAAAAAGGCGGTACGCGACTATTCGGGCGGAATGAGACGCAGAGTGGCAATAGCAAGGGCACTTGCCGCAGAATCTAATATACTTATTCTCGACGAACCGTTTAAGGGTCTTGACGAAAACACCCGTGCCGCCTGTGCTGAGTGTATAAAGAAATATTCAGTTGATAAGCTTGTTATCCTTATTACGCACGATAAGACTGAGTGCGCGTTAATGGGAATAAACAATATAATACAGATTTAAAAAAGATCGTTTACGGTCTTTTTTATTTATTTATCTCCCCTAAAACCAGTGAGTTATCATCACACACCACCATACACACGACCTTGCCTCTACGAAAGACCTTTGCGTCCTCAATCCGCTTTTCGTAAATTTCGGGGTCGTATATGTATATCTCTCGGTTCTGTAGCATATCGAGCCGTCTTTCGAGTGCGTTTTCAATAAATCCCGCATCGCCGACAGATAGCGCGACGAAAACGTGTATCTCCCAAATAGCGTCATCCTCTCCGAGTGCGCAGGCAAAGCTTTCGGCATACGAGGTCATAAGCGGGTCGCGGTATAAAAGCTCCGCCTTGTTCTCGTCCATTACACTTTTTGAATATTCGGGCGCTTCGCTGTAATATATTTCGTATGCGGGCGGCTCTTTTATAGTTTCAAGTGCATCGAAAAGCAGGTCAGTGGCGCTCGGTTCGGCTTTGGCGCAGGAGCAAAGAAGGCTTGTAACGAGGATACAAAAAGTGATGATTTTAAAGATTTTTTTCATATTTAATGTCTCTTTTGCGTTTTTTACTATAATATTCAGCAAGAGTCATAAATTTTCCCCAAAGCGAAATAAATTCACAGAAAACACTTGACCTTAAACTTCTTATCAGTTATAATATCAATATGACTGTCGTGTAGAAAAATGAAGGGAAGTGTAAGCTATGAAGGCAAAGAAATATTTTATATATGCAGTGCTCGCACTCCTTCTTTTGACGCCTGGGCTCCTTTCTTTGATGTTTTATACGCTGTCGGATAGCGTTTCGGACGATAACCGAGATATAGCGCTTGAAATAGTCGATAAAAAGGGAAATACATATTCTTTTGAAAATACGCACGATATTTCTATTCTTTTTCACGATATCGTAAACGATAGCAAAAAAACGTTTTATAATGACGGATTGCTCGGATTTAGCGAAAACGATGCTTTCAAGATTACACTCGTGCAGGACGGCAAAAAAACGAGCTATGATTTTTTCTTTGACAGAACTTCGCCCAGCGGATGTCTTTTCAGAGATTGGGAGGGAAATGTTTACCTTCTCAAAGCAAATAAAGCAATAGAATTTATGGACTCGATATACGCGTCCTCGCTCTATCCGCACTCGACCGTACCACAGCTTACTCTTAATAATATGGCAGCAAAGCCCGTAGAAAGCAAATGGGAATATTATTCGTACAGCAGTGTCAAGCACCAAATGAGCGACGATACGAGCGACACTCCTCTCAGTATAGAAATGTCCTTCCTTGATTTTAATATGTCGTTTGAGAAATCTCCCGACATCTTGAATATAGAGGTCAGAGACTCGCTTGGAATGGAATTTTTCAGCGGAAGCTACGCTGAATTCGTTATGCAGGGTATGTTCTCAACGATTACCGAGTCAAGTCAATACACCTGTACGGTAAAGGCAGTTTGGAACGATATCGGAAGTGACTGTTGCGGAAGTGCCACCTACCATTTTAAGCTTAGTGTTGACTTTGACCCGCCCGGAATCTTCTGGTTGAATGCTGACACGGTCGAATGCGGCGGATTCGTAATTCTTTCGGGTAAGAATATTATAAATATAGATTCGATAGAGGTTACATCGATTCCTGCGCTCGTGCAGAAGCCAATGTTCTTCAAGGACGGGGAATACGTTCGTGCAATACTTCCGATAAGTGTGAGCAAGAATGAGATAGAATATCAGATAAAGGTAAGCTATGACGGTACTTTTGCGGATCTTTCTTTCAAGACAACCGTACCGAAGTTTAATACCAACCGCGACTACAATCACAGCGGAAGAGTTAATACGTCGGTGAGAACTGCGGAAAATTTAGAGGAGCTTAAAAAGTTTATTACTTCTGTAAAATACGATAATTTCATTTACTCATCTTCGACTTTCGTTATTCCTTCGGGAATACGTGCGCAGTTTGGTGATACCGTTAATAATACAAATTCTAGCCGTGATAAATTCACCTCTAACGGAATTGCGTTTGTTGACTACTATAATAAGGATTACCGCGGAAACGATATAGTCAAAGCGGCACTCGGCGGAATGGTAGTTGCGGTAGGTAAGACCGCGTACGGCGGAAATACCGTGGTGGTCGAGCACGGACTCGGACTCAGAAGCGTGTACTACTGCCTTGGCGATGTTGCAGTCACGAAGGGAAGTATAGTGAACGTCGGTGATAAAATAGCCTCGGGAAGTGCGAGAGGCGGATATACAGACGGCGAAACCGCGTATATCGAGCTTTGGGTAGGCGAAACTCCCGTTTCGTACAGACCGCTTGTCAGTTGGGGCTTCGGTATTGATTTCGGTAATGAGCCTTCTATAAGCGAAAAGTAAAAAAAGTTGCAAAAAAAGTTATATTGCCATTGACTTTTAATTAAAATATTGATATAATAATACGGTAGCCCATACGTGTATGTATGAGCTACCGTGACAAGTTTATACGGGATATGAAATAAGACCATACCGGCCGGGGAGTTAGCGGTGCCTTGTACCTGCAATCCGCTATAGCAGGGGTTATTTCCGCCTTTGAGGGCAGAGTGGGTGTGGTCAGCACCGATCGCTCTGTGTGTTGAAGAATGGGTCCTGTGCAACTAATGGCTGTGAACCATGTCAGGTGGGAGACCAAGCAGCATTAAGCAGTATCACTTAGTGTGCCACGGGTCTGCCTGTTTGGAGCACAGACATCGGAAAGCGCACGTTCGTTTCTGTTCGATTTTGCGGTGTATGGTCTTATTTTGTATCCTGTTTTTTTAAGCTTGACGTATAATAATGTCGAAACGGAGGAAAAGAAATTGGCAGCACAAGGCGGACATCAAGCGCTTTACCGTAAGTGGAGACCGACTACCTTTTCCGATGTAGTAGGTCAGGATCATATAACAAGCGTGCTTAAATATCAGGTTGCAAACAACAAAACGAGCCATGCGTATCTTTTTTGCGGATCGCGCGGAACGGGTAAAACGACCTGTGCCAAAATACTGGCAAAAGCAGTAAACTGTCCGAATTCCAAAAACGGCGAGCCATGTAACGAGTGCGAGATATGTAAACGTATTGACGGCGGAATGTCAATGGAAGTTCTCGAAATGGACGCGGCAAGTAACACGGGCGTCGACTATATCCGTGATATAAGAGAAGAAGTGGTCTTCTCACCGTCTGAGGTAGGAACGAGAGTCTATATCATAGACGAGGTGCATATGCTCACCGAGAGCGCTTTCAACGCTCTTCTTAAAACGCTCGAAGAGCCTCCGCAAAAGGTCATTTTTATACTTGCAACTACCGAAATTCAGAAGATCCCCGCTACTATTCTTTCGAGATGCCAACGCTTTGATTTCAGAAGAATTCCCGTACAGACGATAAGTGACAGACTCCTTAGAATCTCGTCTGAGGAAAACATCGAAATAAGTGAGAGTGCCGCTCATCTTATCGCAAAGCTCTCTCTTGGCGGTATGCGAGATGCTATCAGTATGCTCGAGCTTTGCAGTGGCGAGGGTGATAAGGTCACAGAGGAGAAGATTTCTGAAGCTACCGGCATTATCGGCAGAGAGTCGATAATCAAAACTGTAAAGGCTATACTTTCGGGTAACTACGGCGAGATATTCGGATTAATATCTGCCGTCTATTCGAATTCCTACGATATTTCGTCCTTTATTTCGGAAATTATGCAGTTTTACCGCGACGTTGCGGTTTATAAAACAATGGCAACAAAGAATGGTAAGATCTCGCGCGACATTCTTGATCTTTCGGACGCCGAGCTTTCGGACGTTTCGGAGATTGCCGAAAAGGTAAGACGCGAAACTGTTATATACCATATAAAGCTTCTCGAAGAGGCGTTTCTCTCGATGTCGAGAGGAACGGACAAGCGCATCTGTGCCGAAATGACTCTTATGAGAATGTGCAGCGGAAACACTTGGGATACATCTTCTGAAGCGCTTGCCGAAAGGATATCTTCGCTTGAGGCTCGTTTTACCGAGGGCGGCGTATTTCCTGCACCAAGACCTGTTTTCAGTGAAACGAAGGAAATAAATAGCTCTCCTGCACCCGTGCATACAGAAGTAAGCGAAACCAAGCCCGAGCCGAAGGTCGAGATCACTCCCGTTTCCGAAAATGTCGAGGAAAAGAAGCCCGAGCCTGAAGCTCAAAATACCGAGAAGGCCGAAAAGACTGAAAAGGTAGAAATAAAAGAAGCGCCTCAAAGTACTCCTGCACCGGCAAAAAGGGTTGAGAGCGTACAAAGCGGCGACGGTCTTGAATGGACCGAGTTCGCCGATTGGATCGAGGTCGTTTCTCAGTACGATAAGATCGACAGAAGCATCGCACCCTTCCTTCGGCTTGCAAGTGCCGATACCGATGGCAATACGCTCAGAATAAGGGTGTCCGACAGCTTTTCGAAGATGATGCTTGAAAACGCCAAGGTTGATGATTTTATTATGCGTTTTTCAGCTTCACGCGGGTTTATGTTTTCGAAAATAGTAATCGAAGTGTCCGAAGTAAAGGACGATCAGCTTTCGATGTTCGACGGACTTTTATAAAAAATACAACCACTTGTTTTTAGGAGGATATTAAAATGAAATCAAGATTACCCGAGGGATACGGCGGAGGACCTTCCAGTATGCAGGGAATGATTAGACAGGCACAAAAGATGCAGGAGCAGATGGCAACTCTTCAAGATGAGCTTGACGCGCGCGAGTACGAGATCAAGGCGGGCGGCGGAGCAGTTACGCTCACCATAAACGGCAAGAAAGAGGTAAGTGCCCTTGAAATTTCTCCCGAGATAGTGGATCCCGACGATATAGAAACCCTCTCCGACATCATTATTGCGGCAGTCAACGAGGCAATTAAGAAGGTAGAGGACACCAATAACGAAGAGATGTCCAAGATAACCGGCTCGATGTCTATGCCGGGAATGTTCTGATATGGCGGAATTTATAGCTCCGCTCGAAGAGCTTATCGAGGGATTTTCGCGTCTGCCCGGAGTGGGAAGAAAATCTGCGACCAGATATGCGCTCAGCGTGCTTGATATGAACGATAATGATATTGCTACCTTTGCAGATGCACTCGCAGGTGCAAAGACGCGTATCAAGCATTGTAAGATCTGTGGAAACTTCACCGATACCGATATTTGTCCGGTCTGTGAGGATAGCGGCCGCAGCCCGATAATCTGCGTGGTTGAGGACATACGCGCGCTTATGAGCATAGAAAAGGTCAGAGAGTACAGAGGAAAATATCACGTTCTCGGCGGAGTTCTTTCTCCGATGAACGGAGTCGGTCCCGATCAGCTGAATATCGCTTCGCTTCTCTCGAGAATAGCAGGTGAAAATATCAGTGAGGTGATAATAGCGACAAATCCGACGGTCGAGGGAGAAGCAACGGCAATGTATTTAATGAAGCTTCTTTCGCCTCTGGGAGTCAAGACCTCGCGCCTTGCTTACGGAATTCCTGTTGGCGCAGACCTTGAATATACCGACGCGGTCACGCTCCTTCGTGCGCTTGACGGCAGAAGAGAACTTAAATAAAATAAAAATCCGTATCGGCACACAGTAGATTCTATTATAACGATGCAACAAAAAGGTGAATGGTTACAGCCAGAGTCTCCCTTGTGTAAAAGGGGGACTTTTTGTTTGCCTGTAAATGCGCACTTACTCACCACCATTTATGGTTGTGTTATGAAGAGCGATGTCAACACTTCACCGCCGAGAGTGACCGTTTGAGTCGCTCTCGGCGGTTAGTTTTTTAAATATTTGGAGCAATCAAGGTTGTTAACGACCTTTTTTGCTCTTTCGTGGGTATTTTTAATTTACCGTTATTAACGAGTTCTTTCAGGCAATGCAGAATGAACCAACCGTCGCTAAAAAAAATGTATTGAAGCCCATACATTTGAGCTTTGTAAAGATGCTTAGGCGTTCTTTCGAGAATAGCTTTTACGTACGGAGCTTTTAATGCATCAAATTCCGCTTGGTACTTTTCCTTGATTTTATCACCGAATTCAAGTAGCTTTTCTCTCGCTTCGGCATTTCTGATCCAAGCGATCTGCAAGGTTGTCCACTGCCCGTGATCGCTATCATATCGTCTCATATACCCCTTTTCGTTCATACAAGCATATTCAAAGTCAGATAGTTCTTCTCCATTGAAAAATCGTTCAAAAACGCCCAAATCTCTTGCAGTTGTAAGCTGATAGTTATCGTTTACTCGCTTTTCGCTCCATTCTGTATCAATAGTCCAAAGAATAAACTTATCTGTAAATCCATTCCAGCAGGGACCGCAAAACTTTTTCATGCTTTCAAAATACTTAGGAGTAATGTTGCTTTCCACGGAAGCATAGCAAATATTTTTTCCGCCATCGGGACGTATAGTGTATGCCTCTTCAAACTTGATTCTATCATCCATATACTTCTCGCCGCTTAGTGCGGTTATATAAGGAATTAACGCCCAAAGCAAGAAATTGTGGTCATTTTCAAAAATCGGAATATGTTTTTCTTCATCAATACCAATCATTCTATTACAGCAGACGATATTGGAATCGTTCAATAGTGGACTCTGGCTTAATGAGTCATATAATTCATTTGCAAACAGTTTGGCTGCTTTTGAATACATATCATCTTTCATTTTGATAATGGCTTCATCGGGCTCATCAAGCAAAAAGTTGATATTATATTTATCTCCTTGTTTAAGTAAAAAACCGTATTTTTCAAGATATTCAACCTCCGTTTCAACATACACAGGGGAAACGCCAAGAGCGTCGGCTATCTCGTTGACCGTTTTGGGTATATCCTTCACGCAATATGCAATGTTTTGTGCTATTGGAGAACGAAAGAAATTACCAACATTCCCTTTTGTACCCGTAGAACCCGAAAAGCCACACAAAGAAAACTTTATAGGATTAAATTTCAGTTCACTTGTTTTTCTCATAGTATCCATACCTCGTTTCAATTCTTTTTTAGCTTCAAACAAGTGCCACTTGACAGTGCCGAGAGGAATATCTAGCTCCCGAGCAATATCTGCCTGTTTGCGATTCTCAAAATAATACGCAATCACTATTCTTCTTTGCAGCTTAGAAAGGTAAGCAATCTCAGTCTGGAGACGATGGATAGCTTCTGTATTGTCGTCGGTGTCCAGTTCAGAGTACGGATCTGCAATCAGCTCCGCAACCTCATCAATAGAAACACCGACCATACTTTTCGCAGCATCACGATAATAGTTACTGAGCGTGTTATGGGCAACGGTCCAGATAAACTTTCCCATGTCCGCAACGTCATCCTTGATAAGGAGCGCACGGAACGCTCTTATCGCAATCTCCTGCGACAGATCCTCTGCATCGTGGATGCTTTTACACCTCTTCAGAGTAAATCCGAATATGGGCTTCAGGTATTCAGTTATAGTTTTCTCTACGTCTTGTCTGTTCACTTGTTTGCACCTCATTGAAAGCTTTCACCCATATAGACACGCGAATCTGAAAAGGTTGGAACTTTTTTATAATTATATCATAAATTTTTGAATTAGTCTAGCAAAAGTAATGATTGTCAAGAACGCAGACCTTGAATACACCGACGCGGTCACGCTCCTTCGTGCGCTTGACGGCAGAAGAGAACTTAAATAAAATAAAAATCCGTATCGTGAAGATACGGATTTTTTCTGTTTAGTTGTCGTTTTCTTCGTCGTCGGAGTTGTCGGGAGACTCGGCTTCTTCGGAAGGTTCCTCGCTATCCGCTATCTCTTCTTCAAAGGCTCCTGCACTTGCAGATGCCTCCAGTGCCTCGCCGTTTGCGGCGTCGCTCGAAGGAGTATCGGCAGCTTCACGCTCTTTTTGGAGGTTTTCCTGCTCTTCGCGCTCCCTCTTTTCTTCTTCATCGCGGCGACGCTTTTCTTCGTTTTCTGCCATAGACTTGCGTCGACGCTCATCCATCATCTCTTGGAGTTCCTCAAAAGTAGGCTCGCCTTCCATCGCTGCCTTAAACTGTACTTCGTCCATAGTCTCGTATTTTACAAGAAACTCGGCGACGAACCTCAGTTTATCCGAATGCTCACTCAGTATCTGCTCGGCGGTTTCGTAAGCCTCATTTATTATACGTTTGATCTCACTGTCGATAAGCGCGGCAGTGGCTTCGGAATAGTTCTTTTCGCCTCCGAAATCTTTTCCGAGGAATACCTCGCTGTGTCCTGTGCCGTAAACGATAGGACCGAGCGCGTCGCTCATTCCAAGACGTGTAACCATCTTGCGCGCGATCTCGGTAGCACGTTGAATGTCGTTAGATGCACCGCCCGAGAAATCGTTGAAGGTGATCTTTTCGGCAACGCGTCCGCCGAGGAGCATCGCGATCTGTTCGCTTAGTTCAGAGCGGTATTCGCTGTATCTGTCTTCCTGTGGGAGATTGAGAGTATATCCGAGTGCGCGTCCGCTTGGGATTATCGAGATCTGATGAACGGGGTCGATAGAGGGCAGATAATATGCCATAAGGGCATGACCAGCTTCGTGATATGCAGTCTTGCGCTTTTCTTCTTCCTTTATCTTCATACTCTTCTTCTGAGTACCTACTATTATCTTCATCGTAGCGTCCTCGATATCGTTCATACCGATGAGCGACTTTCCGCGTCTTGCGGCGAGAAGAGCTGCTTCGTTGAGAAGATTTGCAAGGTCGGCACCTGTAAAGCCTGCGGTGCTCTTGGCAACAGTTGAAAGATCGACCTCGGCCTCGAAGGGCTTATTGCGTGCGTGGATTTTGAGTATCTCCTCACGACCTTTAAGGTCTGGGTAGTTTACGGTTATCTCGCGGTCGAAGCGTCCGGGGCGGAGAAGTGCGGGATCAAGAATGTCGGGGCGGTTTGTCGCCGCCATGACGATAACCCCGTCGTTGCCCGAGAAGCCGTCCATTTCAACGAGAAGCTGGTTAAGAGTTTGCTCACGCTCGTCGTGACCGCCGCCAAGACCTGCGCCTCTGTGACGTCCGACTGCGTCTATTTCGTCTATAAATATGATACTTGCGGGATTTTTACGAGCGGTTTCGAAGAGGTCGCGCACACGCGATGCACCGACACCGACGTACATTTCAACGAAGTCCGATCCTGAGATCGAGTAGAAGGGTACGCCCGCCTCACCTGCAACTGCTTTGGCAAGAAGAGTCTTACCTGTTCCGGGAGGTCCCATAAGAAGAACACCGTGAGGAATTTTTGCGCCGAGCTTTGTGAAGTGATCGGGATCTTTGAGGAACTGGACGATCTCCTGAAGCTCCTCCTTTTCCTCGTCTGCGCCTGCAACGTCTGAGAAAAGTATCTTCTTTTTATCGTCGGGTACATTTATCTTTGCTCTTGATTTTCCGAAGGCAGGACCGCTTCTTCCTCCGGGTGCGCCCTTGCCGTTTGCGCTCTGCTTAAATACCCACACAACGAGTCCGCCGAGAAGAAGTATTATTGCAACGTAGGGAAGTATCGACACCCACACGGGAATAGATTTAGGTTCAACGAGGTCATATTCAAGCTTCTGCACCTGATTCTCACTCGCAACGCCTTGATTTTTGTCATCAATGCTTTGATTGTACGCAAGAACATATCCGTAGCAGTCGTCGTAGAAACGCTGACGGTCTTGGATATGATAAACTATCTCTTCGTCGCTCGTCGTTACTACGGTAAGCTTGTTCGAGGCTTCCAGTTTAAATGTTTTGACCTGTTCCTTGCCTTCTACACCAATGCTTTCGAAAAGCTCCACGATATCGCTGTAAACAGGCTTTTCATCTCCCGTAAGCTTAAAAATGAAGGAAACTGCCGTGATTATAACGACTATGAGGAGAATGAAACTAAAAATTGAAAATAGATTTTTTTTCATTATATATTTATAACTCCGTGTAAATGTAGTTTAGTCTTGTTTATAGTGGCTCTTTCATATAGTATATCGCAATTTGCTGAGAATTTTCATCTTTTCTTGAAGAAAACGAGTCAGACACGGGAAATGACGGTATCCACACGATTTCCCCACCGCACTCAATAACGGGAATCGTTGCGCGGTAGTCAAGCGGTAGTTTTTTTTCTGAAAAAAGCTTTTTTACCTTTCTGGTCATACCGCCGAAAACGTATCTGTCCCCGTCCGCTCTGCTTCTTGCCGATAAACTGAAATTCATTATATCAAACGATAGCTCGGCTTTTATTGATATTTTGTAAATATTTTGTTTTTTAATTAAATATTTACTTATTTCCTCACGTTTTGCGGTATTTTCTTCATTTTCTTTGCAAATGAAGATTATCGATCCGTCCTCTGGAATTATATTTTCCCCCATTTTGAGATCTATTCTGTAAGGGCTTTCCTTCTTTTCGTTTTCGTTTTTTACAAAAACGAGTCGTGAGCCTTTGATCAGAGCGTAGATTCCATTGGGGAGAGCGATACGGCTATGCTCGATGTTTGAAAGAACGAGCCCTTTTATGTTCGAAATATGTGTGTAGTTCAAAGTTTCTTTGCCGCCTGATGACGTATAGGCGTTTTTAATTACTCTGTTGAGTATTGCATCGTCAAGCGCTGCGAGTGACTCACAACGGTTGTCGGTAAACTTTGCTGCTTTTTTTTCGATAAAATCACCGTCTTCGCGCACGAGCAATGTCATTCTTGTGACGGCATCCTCTGTCGAAGGGTTGATTTTAAGAAGTTCGGGGACGATTTTATGGCGTATCAAGTTGCGCGAATAATCGGTATCCGAATTAGTGCTGTCATATACATATTCGATCAGATTTTCGCTTGCATATTCAATAATTTCTTTTTTTGTGCAAAAAATCAGAGGTCTTATTATGTTTGAGCGAACTGCCGGAATTCCGCAAAGTCCTTTGAGAGAGCTTCCGCGTGCCAGATTGAAAATTACGGTTTCGAGGTTGTCCGATGCATTATGTGCCGTCGCGATCTTCTCAATCGAGTTTTCTCGGCAGAAACGGTCAAATATTTCATATCTGCAATTTCTTGCCGCTTCTTCAAGACCGAGCTTCCTATCCTCGGCAATTTCGGGCACATTTGCCTTGACCGCTGTGAAGGGAATGTTCCATTTTTCACACAGTGATCTGCAAAAATACTCGTCTCTGTCTGCTTCGCCTGCGCGTATCATATGGTTTACGTGGAGCGCAAATAAAGAAAAGCCGTATTTAACGGCCTCCTTTTTTAGTAGATAAAGAAGCACGACCGAATCGGCTCCTCCCGAAAGACCGACGAGAAGAGACCTGCATGGCAACATATCGTAATGCTTTATTGCATCTGCGAATTTTTCTTCAATTGTTGAAGCTTTTTTCACATTCGTCGATCCTTTCTTTAGTGTTATTGTTCTTCCATATTTGTCATAGTGGAGAATCTTGTGTACTGACCGAACCAGTTGAGCTTTACCGTTCCACGCCCGCCGTGACGGTTCTTTTCGACGATTACCTCAGCAACGTTTCCTTCTTGATCTTTTTCGTAATATTCGTCTCTGTAAAGGAACATTACCATATCTGCATCCTGCTCGATCGCACCTGAATCACGAAGGTCGGAGAGCATAGGACGTCTGTCCTTACGAGTTTCGTTTGTACGCGAGAGCTGAGCACAGCAAATGACAGGTACTTTAAGCTCTTTCGCAAGAAGTTTAAGGTTACGGGAGATCTCACTGACCTCTTGAACGCGGTTGTCTATCTTTCGGTCGCTCTGCATAAGCTGCAGGTAGTCGATAACAACGAGCGACAGATTCTTCATTCTGCGAAGCTTTGCCTTCATACCGGTTACGTTTATACCTGTCGTATCGTCAATATATATATCGCACTCCGAAAGGAATGCCGATGCCTTGGCGAGCTTGTTCCAGTCGTCGGGAGTGAGATTTCCGCTTCTCAGCGCTGTGCTTTCAACGAGAGCTTCACTGGAAAGCATTCTCTGTACTAGCTGCTCCTTCGACATTTCGAGTGAGAATATGCATACCGATCTGCGCGATGAGCGTGCGATATTCGTCGCAAGATTAAGCGCAAACGCCGTTTTACCCATACCGGGTCGAGCACCGACGATAACGAGGTCGCCTGCCCCCAGTCCTACGAGCACTTTGTCGAGGTCTGAAAATCCTGTAGGCGCGCCTGCCGCCGACTCTGGGTTTGTGGCAATTTCCTTGATGTTCTTGTAGGTATCAAGTATAACGTCACGAATATGTGCAAAATCGTGGCTTTCCTTGGTCTGAGCTATCGCAAATATCTTCGCCTCTGCACTGTCAACTATGCGCTCTGCGGCATCCTGCTCTGCAAACGCGGTATCGGTTATTTCTCCGCACACGCTTATAAGCTGACGTAGCAGACTCTTATCCTTTACTATTTTAGCATAGTCCTTTACGTTCAGCGATGAAGGAACTATCTCGGCTATCGTGCGGATATATTTTTTAGATTGTTCGATGTCGTAAACTCCCTCCTGAACGAGAGCGTCCATAAGAACGACGGGATCTATGTCGCGCGATTGGAGCGAGAGCTTTTGCATTGCCGAAAATATCGACTTGTGCTCTTCCAGATAGAAGTCCTCGCTTGAAATCATTGTCGCAACGTCCGAAATTCTTTCGGGGTCGATAAGGATAGAACCAAGGACTGCCTGCTCAGCTTCGAGCGAAAAGGGAAGCTTTCTTAAAACATCGTTTCCTGTTATGTTTGCCATATTATTTATCACTTACAACGCTGACACTGAGCTTGCCCGTGATCTTGGTGTAAAGCTTTACGTCGAGCGTATATTCTCCGTAATTTTTAATGGGTTTGTCAAGGACTATCTTGCGCTTGTCTATCGTGATACCGAACTGCTCGGTAAGCGAATCTGCGATCTCCTTTACGGTTACGGCGCCGTAGAGGCGAGAGTCGCTTCCGGAGGTCGCCTTAATGACTACCTTCATCTTTTCGAGCTTTGCTGCCGTTTCCTTTGCCTCTGCGATCTCTACGTCAATCTTGTGCTGCTTTGCGGCATCCTTGTTTTTCTGGTCGTTAAGTGCTTTCGCATCAGCTTCAACTGCAAGTCCTTTGGGCAGCAGGAAGTTTCTTGCGTATCCGTCTGATACGTTTATAATATCTCCTTTTTTACCCTGAGCCTTTACGTCCTGTGTGAGAATAACTTTCATTTGTATATATGTCCTTTCGTGATTGCTTTCTTAGTTTGTGGCGCCGTCAAGCGCAACGTCTATCGATTCTTTAAGCTTAACAAGAGCTTCTTCGATAGTAATATCTGGCATTTGAGTTGCCGCGGCGTTGTAGTGTCCACCGCCGCCAATACGTTCGAGTATCAGCTGCACGTTGACCGTTCCGCTTGAACGCGCCGAGATGCAAATGCTGTTGTCGATACGGCAGATGGCGAAGGATGCAAGGACGCCGTCTATTGAGAGCAAGCTGTCTGCTACCTTTGCGGCGGCAATTCTGTCCGCCTGAGTGTTGTTTTCATCGAGGTTAGAGGCTATTGCAACTACTTTGCGGTAGATGTGTATGTTCGATTTGAACTTGGCTTCACGCTGCATATCGTCAAGATTGACCTTGAAAAGCTCCTGAACGTCAACCGGATCTGCACCTTCGCTTCGTAAATAGAGTGCAGCGGCAAAGGTACGCACTCCGATATTCTGCGCAAAATATTTGGTATCGAGAATAATTCCCGAATAGAGAAAATCAGCCTCGTTCTTACTGAGACGTCCTGACGGAAGCACCTGTTCCAAAAGCTCGGCAATAATTTCACAGGTCGAAGATGCCGAAGGCTCAATGTAAGCGAGAAGCGGAGCTTTTTGGAATGCATCTGTTTGACGGTGGTGGTCAATATAAACTATATTGTCGGCGACCTCTGCTATCGCAGGAGCGTAGAACTGCTTAGGGTTATTCACATCAACTATGATGACCAAGGTGTCCGAGCGCAGCATGTTCTGTCCCGTAGTAAGGTCTATAAAGATGTTCTTATAGGTGTGAGAATTTTTGAGCTTTGCAAAACCCTTTGAGAGGTTCTGGTCTTGGGTATCAACTACGATATTACAGGGGATTCCGCAGTGCATACAGAATCGCGCGACGCCTATACTTGCACCGAAGCAGTCGTAATCGGGAAAACGGTGTCCAAAGATGATCACGTTTGAGCTTTCGGCGATCAGATTTGCAAGAGACAGAGCTATCGAGCGTGATTTTACTGTGCTTCGTTTCTGCATAGTCTTGGTAACGCCACCGTAATACTCGATACCCTTATCGGTCTTGACGACCGCTTGGTCTCCACCGCGTGCAAGCGCCATTTCAAGGCATGCACGGGCAGAGTTTTCCTTTGCCAGAATAGTATCTCCAAGCGTTGTCGTACCTATTGATACCGTTATCGGAGTGCCACTCGTTCCCACTTTGACGGCGCGGACCTTTTCCAGAATGTCAAACTTATTTTCAATGAAAGCGTCCATATGCTTTGCCGCAAAGAAGAAAATGTATCTGTTTCTTTCGTATTCCTTGATAGTTCCATTCACCGAAGCTGCCCAGTTTGCGAGTACCGAGGATATCTCAGCCGCCGCCGCGTTCGTGTTTTCCTGCTCTATCTGTACGAGCTCGTCAAGGTTATCAAGAACTATATATGCAATGAGGGTTTCTTCCTCGCGCATGGTTTTTCGTGTGTCTTCAAGTTCGGTCGTGTCGGTAAATAGTACGGAGATAAGTCTTGCTTTTCCAATATAGAAGGGTCTTCCCGAAACGAGGTACGGTCTCCCGCCCACTTTACATTCAATACCGGTTTCGTATGCTTCAAGCAAGGTCTCTATCGATACATTTCCGTAGTTTATAAGCTGTCTTGAATGAATCGATGCTTGGCGGCGCATCTGAGCAAAAGCCGAATTCGTCCAAAGGACATATCCTTTGTTAGTTACGAGCGCACAGGGTGCTGGCATCGAGTTTGCCATAGAAGAAAATATTTCTGCCGTGAATATTGGAGATTCGGTCTTTGATAGAAACTTAGAGTGTATGAAGTGCAGTATCAGTATAAAGAATACCTCGCAAAGGAGATAAAGACCCAGCGATAGAGAAAATGCAATCTTTGAGTTGAGCTTTATGTCGGGAGTAGTATATATTTCTTGAACGCCCAAGACAAACAGAAGGGTCAACAGAATAACTCCGATAATACGCTGAGTAGATTCCTTTCGAAGCGTTTTTTTGAGTTTGGCGAAAAATGCATTTGATTTCATAATGTAATTTTGTATGCTCCTTTCGCAGAATAGCGTGAATTTATTTTAAGATTCGAAAATTTTAATCTTATTTTTTTGTTTCTCCGTAGAGACGAGCACGGAACGATGTGAAAAGATTATCGATAGCGCCAAGCGTTGCAATGAGTACGAAAATCATTGCAGGATTTTGAATACAGGAGATAAGTATAAAAACACCGAATATCATTCCTAAAAATCCGGGACGTCTCACATGCATAAAGGACGATCTGACGCCTATGAGGAAGAAACCGGGCAAAAGCACGATCATCATGTTAGTAGCGCTTATAATTAACAACTGATTCTCGCTCGATGTTGAAAGCGCAGCAATGAGAAAAGATGCCAGAAAAGCAAATGATGCAAGTCGGCTCATTTTGAGCGGCCAATGAACCAGCTTTTCGGAATTTACTCCCTGACCCAGAATCACCGCGCGAGCGATCGATACCTGAATGTAGGAAAGTACTGCGGTAAATGCACAGAAAAGAGAGGGGATCAGGAGTAGGGCAATCTCGAAAACTGCGTGCAGATAGGAGTTGCTGATACCAAGACCCGAATATCCGAATTCGTCGTAAATTGCAAGAAAACTGTCTCTAAGAAGGTCTAGTGCATAAATGATAGAGTCTTTTGATATCTCTCCGAACACAGAGTAGTGAGAGAGCACAAGCGAGAGTAGAAGTGCAAGTCCGATCACGACTGCGTTTGCTACTACCGAGTGAGCCTTTTCGCACTCGCTTGATATGCAGATCGATATTATGATGGCAGACGGTATGAACGCAAGTGTAAGCAAAATATCAGATGGCGAAGCACCCAGTGCAAAGCAGGATAAAGCCACGGCGCACGCCGAAGCGAGAGAGATCATCCATATCGAATTCTTGTTTTCATAAGATAGCATGGTGAGCGCACTTGAAAGCAGAACCGTACTTGTAATGAGAGTGATAAAGTAGAGAGAGAACGGGTCGTACGAGGATATGAACTTTGGCGTGGATGCGTATATTTTTTCTATGAATATATTCAGAGCGCTGAGAGCACACGCCACGAGAATCATAACGGTGGAACGGGCACGTCGTTTTGGTGCGCTCAGTGTGTCGTTGAAAGAAATATTCATTTAATGGAACCTCCGAGTACTGCGTAAAGCAAAAAAAGTTGCAAATGTTCTGTGTGTCAAAAGGGGCATTCTACGGCAGAATATAAAAACTTAAATTAAATTATAACACAAATATTTTATTTTGTAAAGTATTACACGGACAAAAAAGAGATTTTTTTTACCAAATATAATAATATAAAGCTCTATATTTAAAAAACTATTGACGAAAACAAAAAAAAGTTATATAATGATGATGGATTTTTATTTTAAGATGAAATTAAGGGAATTATTATGAAACGTAGCTTGTCCAAATATCTCGTGGCGGGTAAGATAGCCAACACTCACGGAGTGCACGGAGATGTCATTATCGATAGTTTGTGCGACAGTCCGAAGATCCTGTCGGGTCTTATGGCTCTCTATATAAAAAAGCAGGGAGAATATGTGCAAATGAAGGTCTCTCGATCTGTAGTTCATAGCGGCAGGGTACGCACCAAATTTGTCGGCGTGGAAACCCTTGACGATGCTTTGCTATATAAAGGCAAGACGGTATATGCCGCGCGTGAGGATCTTGCTATTCACGACGATCAGGTGTTTATCGCGGATCTTATCGGACTTTTTGCCTATAAGACAAGCGGTGAACTTATCGGAAGGGTGACAGACGTTGTGAATTACGGCTATAACGATATTTTTGAAATAGATTGTCCCAATGGCAAAAAAGTGCTCGTGCCGAATCTTCCTCAGTTTGTTGAAAAAATATCGCTTGATGATGGAATCTTTATCATACCCGTGGAGGGACTTCTCGAATGATTTTTGACGTTATGACCCTTTTTCCCGAGCTTGTAGACAGAGTTACCTCTGAAAGTATAATAGGCAGAGCGCAGAAATCAGGCGCAATTACCGTGCGCACTCATAATATTCGTGACTTTTCTAAGGATAAGCACAGAAGGGTCGATGATACCCCGTATGGCGGCGGGATGGGTATGCTTATGGCGGCACCGCCGATATATGACTGCTACCTTTCGGTGAGAGAAAAGCAAAAGGGAAGTTCGATATGCGTGTTTATGTCTGCACAGGGTAAGGTACTTACTCAGAAAAAGGCAATAGAGCTTTCAAAATATGACAATATAACTATACTTTGTGGGCATTACGAGGGAATTGACCGCAGAATTGTAGATGAAATAGTTGACGAGGAAATCTCGATTGGAGACTACGTTCTGACAGGCGGTGAGCTTCCTGCGTGTGTGCTTATCGATGTCGTGTCGAGAATGTGTGAGGGAGTGCTATCTGCAGACGAGTGTTTTGAGAACGAGAGCATTTTCGGCGGAGTTCTCGAATATCCGCAATATACGCGTCCCGAAGACTTCAGGGGAAGGCGTGTCCCCGAAGTCCTTCTTACGGGGGATCATAAAAAAATTGAGAAATGGCGAAGGGAAGCATCTCTTGCGCTGACCGAGAGAAATCGCCCAGATCTCCTCGGCAAATAAAATATGGCGACCGAAATCCACAAGAAAGGATGGTCATAAATGGATAAAAACAACGATGTAAGCAAACCGCTTTTTCCGGGCTCTATTACCTCTAATCCGATGTTTGACGAGACTTCTGACAACCCTTCCGCGCCCGTTCCCGAAATACCCACGCGAAGGAGCGAGAGCGGTGAATATAATTCTGATTTTAATTCTGATATTCAGTGGCGTGATGACGACTCGGATAGCATGGACGTTTCTGATGAGGGCGAAGAAGTAACCGAAAACGTTGCGGAAGAAGACAAGGTTGAAGCTGTAAAACTCGGAGAGCTTACTAAAACGGGAGACCGTTACGCCGCTGGTTATCAGCTTCTCGGGAAACGCCCAAACGACTTTAAGAAAAAACGAAAGTGGCTTTTCAAAAGAGAAGAAAGCTTTATAATGCGCGTTATAGATAAAGTAGTCGTGAAGCTGTACGAAAAGGCAAGGGACGGCGCAATCGGTCGATTTTTTACTTCCTACGCAAAAGTCGAGCGCGGAGTTAAAACTTCTGTAATACTTGCGATACCGCACAGGATATCTTCACTTTTGACAAAGCGAAGAGAAGCAAAGATGAAGCAGGAAATTATCTGCGACGACATTACGGGAGATATCGTTGCGGTAGTTCGCGATAAATCTAGCATCAAACGCCCTTTGATAAGGCGTGTAACGACTTCTTTTGAAAAAAGTGTCGTAATAAGCAACATAAGAAGATTACTGTCTACTCTGTTCTATCTTCCGATGCCAACTTACGGCGCCGCACTTCTGTCGCTTGGAATAACGACGATCCTTGTGCAGGCGGTAAAGGTTTTCTGGTTGTCTGCGAATTTCAGCGTGTCAGGAATATCGGTTGGCGTTCTATGTACGATTGTTTCGGTAATGACTATATTTGCAGGAGACTCTCCTCTTGCGAGATATTTGTGCGAAAGTAAGATCGGAAGCTTTTTGCTGGTTTCGGTATTCGGAGTTTCAAAGAAAACTATCGATCTCGAAAAAAGCGTGTCGAAATATCGTTTTGGCGCATTTGCGGTAGGTACTGCTCTTGGACTTCTATCGGCACTCGTACAGGCACACAGTATATTTATAGTAGCCGTTATAGTTATTGCTGCGCTCGGAGTGGCACATAATCCCGAAAGCGGAGTCGTCATAACGATATTTGCGTTGCCTTTTGCGTATATGTTTGAAAATGGAGAAAAATATCTCTGCGCTACAGTGTGTTACGTTGTACTTGTTTGGATAATAAAGCTTGTCAGCGGACAGAGAAGGGCGGTGTTTGGAGCGCTTGAAGGCTGGATCACACTTTTTGCTATTGTTATTGTGTTTACTGGTGTGGTTTCGGTCGATAAAGTCGAAGCAGCAGAGCATGCCGCTTCGATCATAGTATCGCTTCTTGGATTTTTTACGGTTTCAAACTTGCTTTCTTCAAGAACGTGGATGCGTCGGGGCATAAATGCTCTTACATTCTCAGGATTTATAGTATCTGTTCTCGGTATTTACGAGTGGATAATGAAGGCGGTACGGGTTTCGTGGGAGTTTGATAAGATTCTTGAAAATGAAATATCGTCAGTCTTTTTGAACTCGGATGCGCTGGCGCTCTACCTCGTTATGGTGTTTTTCTTTACACTTGCGGGAATTACTACGCACGAAACACGTGGCGAAAAGCTCTTGTCGTTTTTGACGCTTTTGACCGTTTTGGTATGTACCGTTTTTACAATGAATATTTATGCTTGGGTGGCGCTCGTCACGGTAGTAATGATCTACGCTCTTGTAAAGTCCAAGAAGAGCGCGGCATCGGTGTTCGGACTTCTTGTGATAATTTTACTTGCAGTCTCTCTCCTTTCCGATGTTTTACCCGGCTACCTTACCGGTATTGCGGGAAATAGCTTTGAGGAAAAGCTTTCCGTGCTTCACGTGACTATGCAGATGTCAGGCAAGTACGCGCTAAGCGGTATCGGACTTGGCGGAACGGTGTTTGACAATATATACTCATCACTTGCTTCTGCGGGGACTCCGACGGTAAGCGATGGCGGAAATCTTGCTATGGAACTGCTCATACGTTTCGGAATAATGGGTATCGTGTTTGTTGCCACGGCGGTCGTTTTAATCTACAGACAGGCTTTTTCGACCTTTAAAACTGTTACTGTTAAAAAATACGCATCAAAATGGTCGATAGCGGCAATAAGTGCACTTTCGTCAGCACTGCTTCTATCGTGCGTAAGCTATATATGGACGACCGTTTCGCTCGCACTCCTCTTCTGGATGGTCGCGGGATTTGTGTCAGCATCGAGACGTCTGGCGCTTTTTGAAAATGCGGGAATTGCACACGAAAACGATCTCAGTATAAACATTCCTATAAGCAGTTTTCTGAAAAGCGGTAAAGATACCACCGAAATGAACTGAACTCTATACCGAAAGGATGAATATAGAAAATGAATAAACATCAAAAAATCAAACGTGCAAGACGAATGAATATCGTCGACTGGCTTCTCATTCTCGTCGCACTGGTCTCTGTGGGGTTTTTCGTATATTTTGCGTTTTTCTCGGAGCTTGACCTTTTTGGCGGTTCGGAAGAAAAAATATCGGTCGAATATACCGTAAAAGTAGAGGGAGTTAATGCAAGACTTTTCGGACTTAGTGTTCCTGACAGTATAGCTGACCTTAATGCGGATTTTATCGATAAAGGAGACAAGGTTTATGACTGTACAAACGGAGATCTGATAGGAAGGATCTCGTCTGTGAAATACGAGCAGACGGTAAAATCTACCGATATGGTCGATGAAAACGGAAGTCCGATATATGCTCCTTATCCGGGGCACATTGATCTGATAATAACAGTCAGCGGAAGCGGTCTTGATACGAACGGTGTTTACAGCATCAACGGCTATGAAATAAGAGTCGGTTCGGATATTGAGTTCAGAACCGAAGGATATACCGCTGTTGGCAAGTGTATAAATGTAAGTGGAAAGGGGCTGAATAAAGATGGCTAATAAGATCGTAAAAGAACGAAAGACAAGATTTAATCTGATAGATCTCGTAATCGTCATCGTCGTCATAGCCTGCGTAATAGGAACCGTGTTCAGAGCTGCAATACTTGAAAAACTCAGCTTTGCATCGAATAATGATACAGTTGTAATTACTTTCTGTGCGGAAAATCTTACCGCGGAGGAGCTTGCCTTTATAAACAGGGGCGATGAGTTTAGTCTCGACGGTGAGACGTTCGGAATTATGGGAGATTATAAATCGCCCAACCAAGACGTTATTGTACTTAAAACGGAGCATAAGCTTGAGGAAAATAACAGAATAAAAACCGAGGTTAGATTTGATACGGCAACCGACAGCAATCTGTTCAGACTCGAAGGAACTATGGAAATAAAGGGTCATAATACCGAAAGCGGCTTCTTCTTTGGCTCGGATACCCATATAGCAGTGGGTAAAGTGCTTAATCTGGATGGGGAAAAATGCAGTATTTCTATTGTTATTACCAAAATAAGTGAAAATCAGGCTTAAACTTATTAAAAAGTATTGATTTTAGTGTTTTGATATGTTATACTGAAAACAATGTAGAAAGGAATGGTATGTAAGAATGATCTCTCGCGATGTAAAAATAGTGAATACGAAAGGACTTCACTCCCGTCCTGCGACGTTTTTTATTCAGAAAGCAAATTCTTTCAAGTCTTCTGTATGGGTTGTAAAGGGAGATTGCCGCGTGAACGCGAAGAGCCTTCTCGGTGTACTTTCTCTTGGTATAGTTAAGGACACCGTTATTACGATAGTAGCAGACGGTCCCGATGAAGATTTGGCAATCGACGGAATGTGCTCTCTTATCAGCAGCGGACTCGAAGACTGAACCTTAGGCAAAAATAATCTTTAAGATTGGCAAACCGCGAATATGTGGTTTGCCTTTTTTAGAATTAAAAGAGAACTTTCGGCGAAAATTATAAGAGTAACCGAAAAAGAAAGGTTTTAATAAAATGAGAGATAAAACCGTAACAGACGTTTTAAGAGAAAAAGCAAACAGGCTACCTCTTTCTCCCGGAGTGTATATTATGTATAACGAGGCGGGGAAGGTCATATACGTCGGAAAATCCAAGGCACTTAAAAACCGAGTATCACAGTATTTTGCCGATACACAAAAGGATATAAAGACAGCCAAGATGGTGTCGGATGTAAGAAATTTCGATTTTATGCTGACGGATACCGAAATAGAGGCGCTTACTCTTGAAAACAAGCTTATCAAGCTTTATCAGCCGAAATATAATATTTTGCTGAAAGATAACAAAAACTATCCTTATATTAAGGTGACGGTCAATGAAGAGTATCCGCGGGTTACTTTTACGAGAAAACGACTTTCCGACGGCGCAAAATATTTCGGGCCGTATTCGGGCGCAGGCAAGGCAATGTCGATAATAAAGACAGCCCAAAAAGCTTTCGCTCTCCCACAGTGCAAGCTACAATTTCCGCGAGATATAGGAAAAAGCCGTCCGTGCATATATGCACAGATAGGGCAGTGCTGTGCTCCCTGCGCAGGAAATATGAGTGCTGAGGAATATAAGAACCGTTTTTCGGATGTTACTTCATTCTTGCGCGGTTCGTATAATGACGTGAAAAAATCGCTGACAGAGCAGATGACGTTCGCTTCTGACAACCTTATGTTTGAGACCGCCGCTCTTATGCGCGACAGGATAAAGACATTGGAGCTCCTTTGGCAGAAGCAGAAGATACTGACAACTCCTGATGCAGAATATGATATAATTTCGATATATCGCTCCGAACAGTGCTCCTGTCTTGCGCTTTACTACGTTCGCGCGGGTGCGGTCATAGATTCGGATAATTTTGTCTTTTCGGCAGAAAAGATAACCGACAATAATGAAATAATATCATTTCTATGCGATATGTATTCGCATAGGGAATATATTCCGTCAACCGTTGTTACGGGTATTGAATTTGCCGACGAGCAGATCGACACGTTTTGTAGTTATATAAAAGAGATTTGCGGTGTTAGGGTTAAGGTCAGGATACCCCAGAAAGGCGAACTCAAAAGCCTTTGCGAAATGGTTGAGTCAAACGCACAGCTTCACGCTCGGCAATATCTTGCTGAAAGCGAAAAGGATAACGAGGTGCTATTTAAGCTCGCACAGATGTTATCGCTTGAAGTTGTTCCTGAGCATATTGAAGCTATCGATATTTCAAATTATGGAGATGAAAATATCACAGCGGGGATAATCTCGGTGAAAAATGCGAAATTTGATAAAAAAGGGTACAGAATATATAAGATCCGAACTACCGATGTTCAGGACGACTATCGTTCAATGTGCGAGGCACTCGAAAGAAGAATCTCGCACAGTCACGAGCAAAAGCTTCCCGATCTTTTTCTTCTTGACGGCGGAAAGGGACACGTATCGGTGGTAAAGGAGCTTTTTGAAAAACTTGGTGTGGATCTTCCTATATTTGGTATGGTAAAAGATGAATTCCATAAGACCCGAACGCTTACCGACGGTGAAAACGAGATAAGTATTGCAAAAGAGCAATCGGTGTTTATGCTGGTGTATAAGATTCAAGAAGAAGTACACCGTTTTACAGTCTCGAGGATGCAAAAGGCAAAAAGCAAGAAGCTCACACGCTCGTCTCTCGAAGATATTTCGGGCATCGGAAAGAAGAAGGCAGCGTTACTTCTTGCACATTTTAAGACGATAAGTGCACTGAAAAACGCATCAAAAAAGGATATATCTTCGGTAAAGGGTGTGTCTGTCAAGGATGCCGAGAATATCAGGAAGCATTTTGATCAAAACAACTAAAATATATTGGGTATTGAAAAAACATAGGTGTATAATTAAACGGAAGGTGGATGAATATGAGAATTATAACAGGAAGTGCTAGGGGCACAAGACTTGAAACGCTTGACGGTGAGGATGTTACTCGTCCGACCGTTGAGAGGGTGAAAGAAGCAATATTCAGTATGATAAATTTCGAGCTCGAAGGCAGAAACGTGCTGGATCTTTTTGGGGGAAGCGGACAGATGGCACTCGAAGCTCTCTCTCGTGGCGCGGCATCTGCCACGATATGCGACTCGAATAGAGACGCGGTGGCTGTTATCAAGCGCAACGCTCAAAAGACAAAGCTTTACGAAAGGACAAAAATACTTTCAAGCGATTATAAAGCCGCGCTTAACGGCGCGAAGGGTGAAAAATTCGGTATCGTTTTCCTTGATCCACCTTACGGAGAGAGGGATATGCTTACCGATGCGCTTGACAGGCTTGTGAGACTTGATCTGCTTACAAACGGCGCGATAGTTATATGCGAGAGCGATAAAAAAGAGCCCATTGAGGCAGATCGACTGCGAGTTCGCAGGTTTTCAAGATACGGAAAGGTGTTTATAACCGTGCTGACCAATGCTCTAGGGGATCTCGATGAGGAATAAAATTTGATACTACAATTTTTCTTCCTTAAAGATGATATATGAGAGATGGATGTAGCAAGTTTGCGAATTGCAATTCGTATGTGCAAAAAGCACAAAAAAGCACACTAAAAATAGGAAAAAGTGCATAGAAATAAAAAAACGCAAAAAACTCATTTTTTTCAAAAAAAAGGGCTTGACAAAAGCGAAAGTTAATGCTATACTACTGAGGCGCTCAAACGAGAGTTGGCGCTGCCACAACGAAAAAGCATCGCAAGTACCGCACAATTCGAACACGGACACAGAGCGTGTCGCGAAATGTTCGAA
>JAZUQQ010000054.1:0-1520 GCA_045605765.1 Eubacteriales bacterium
AGATAAGTCGCCCAAAAAGGTATTTGTGCTTGGTGTATATGCAAGTGCCGTTCACGCAAGATGGAAGAAAGACGGTCAAATCATTTGTCAGGCACTTGCCGTGGCAAGTGAGCCGCGCATCTTTTGGGACGGAAACGTTGATGAGGCAAAGCGTATTATTGAGGCGGTTAATATGCCGGCAGAGATTGGCGTTTTAGAGCCGGCAGGAAAGCAGCTTAACGGCCCCTCCGCAAAGGTGCTTGACGATAATATTCTCGCGCCATTGGGGTATACTCGCGCAGACGCGTGGCTTTGTGATTGCTTGCCGGAAACGCGCATCAATTCCAGTCAAGCGAAGGTCATCAGGGAGAGATATAATCCATTGATTGAGAAGTACGGATTAAATCCTGTGACTATACCGATCCGCCCAACTGCCTTTTGCGACAAAAAACGCGCCGAAGAAATTACGGCAGAGTTGATGGAACCGCAAGCGGAGCTTTTGATTCTTTTAGGAGATATTCCAATCGCTCAATATCTCAAAAAGGTTGCTGATGTACCTTATTCCACGCTCGGCGAATACGTAGATTTGTACGGATACGGTAATGCGACAGAAACCGTTATCAATGGTAAAACTGTTAAAGTTCTCCCCCTTGCCCACCCACGACAGATCGGTGCACTCGGTGCTCATAGTGAAAAGTGGTGTAAAGCGCATCGTGAGTGGGAGAATAGCAGATAAACCAACGAGAGAAGAATTTGACGAGCAATACCATTTGACAAATTCCAATTTGTCGGGAGAATCATAAAAGCAGAACGCCAAGGCTCAAAACGAGCGTGGCGTTCTGCTTTTATGTCGTTTTCAGACCAACTCCGCAAGAATGGCGGCTTTGGGTCTTGCTCCGACGATTCTTGTTTTTTCTTTTCCGTCCTGAAAGACGATCAGCGTGGGAATACTCATCACGCCGTATTTCATAGCAAGGGCGTTTTCATCGTCTACGTTCACCTTGCCAACGGTAATATCGCTTCTTTCCTCGGCAATCTCGTCCACGATGGGGGAAACCATACGGCAAGGTCCGCACCAATCGGCGTAGAAATCCACGAGAGCCGTGCCGTTTGCGATTGCGTTATGAAAATTATTTTGATTCAGTTTTTGTACTGACATAAGATATACCTCCTTGTTCTTATACGAATTTACATAAAAAATATTGAACTCAAGACATGTAGGGGCGAACTGTGTTCGCCCGCGGGCGTTCGAAGAACGCCCCTACGGGTTTATAGACATTTAAGGTCTTTGGTATTAGGTACATTCGGTGCAGACATATTCGGGCACCGTTCTTTCGTTTATGACCGACTCATAGAGCCGCCATCCGCCTGCGAGATTGTAACACTCAAAGCCGTTGCCGGCAAGGATGCGGCAAGCGATATAGGAGCGCAAACCGCTGTGGCAATGCACGTCCACGGGCTTACCTGTGGGGATCTCGTGGATGCGCTCGCGCAACGAGTCCAGCGGGATGTGCGTAAATCCGTCGATCCTTCCGCGGGCG
>JAZUQQ010000055.1:0-5619 GCA_045605765.1 Eubacteriales bacterium
AATACTTATCGGAAAAACCAACCGTGCGGCATCTCAGGCGGCGCTTGACAAGCTTGCCGAAAAGACCGATAAGGAAGCGTATGTAATCGATATTACGGATAATAAGATTGCTATCGTCGGAACGACCGATAACGCTACTCAGCGCGCGGTAAAGCTCTTTGTTATGAATTACGTAAACGAATCCTCCGAGGGAAGCTCGATCAATATCAAGGCGGGCAAGACGGTAGTGCAGAGATATTACAGCGAAAGCGTTACCTTCCTTAACGGTGGAGCCGAATTGGAGGTCGGAAGTCGCGTAACCCTCTCAGAGGCAAACGGAATGACAGTCAAGTACGGCGTGCCGATGAACGTAAGCTCTAACCACTACCCCTCGATAACAGAACTCAAATATCAACCGAATAAAGAGGACAACGGAAAGCTGATCGCTCACTTCTGTCTGAGAGATAATATGACAGATTCGGACGCTTGCTTTGTGGAGAGTAGTGACGGAGGAAAAACATGGTCACTTCTTTCGCGCCCCGAGGAGCAAAGCAAGCCCGGTATTGCGGTAGGTCTCGCCCCCGGACAGATGTCTCACATATACGAGCTTCCCGCACAGCTCGGCGAGTATCCGGCAGGAACTCTCGTATATGCAAGCGGGTCTATAAACTACTCGGTTCGCTCGGAAATATGGATGTGGTACAGCACAGACTGCGGAAAAACCTGGACGCAGACAGCCGAGATCGCAGAGGGCGGTGCGGTAAATCCCGTTTCCGGTTGGCACGAGCAATCGGGTGTCTGGGAGCCCTTCGTTTGGTACGAGGACGGATATCTCTACTGCTTCTATTCGGACGACTCCGATCCCGAGCACGATCAGAAGCTTGTTTACAAGCGCTCTAAGAACGGTGTTAAATGGAGCAAGATCGTTGACGTTTGCACCTTTGACGATCCGGTCGCCCGCCCCGGAATGTTCGTTATGACGAAAATGGGCAACGGCGAGTATTTTATGGTTTACGAGTACGTAGCCGATCCGGACAATACCGGAGCTCCAATTTATTACAAGACCACCAAGGATATAACCGAATGGAACCCCAAGGACAAGGGAACGCTCATCGAAGATTCCAAGGGCGCGTATCCGAGTTCCGCTCCCTCGTGTGTGTGGACTCCCTACGGCGGAGAGTGCGGAACACTCATCGTTACCGCGGCGAGCACAAGAGAAAAGATATTCGTAAGCTTGGACTACGGAAAGACGTGGGAGCAGATAAAAAGCCCGCTCTCCTGCGCGAAGAAAAACGTAGACAGTTCTACTGGAAAGCCGTGTTACAGTGCAGGTCTGTGGCTTGGCAAGGACATGAAAACGATATATTTCATCAATACGACGACAGTCGAGAAAAGGGGCAATCCCGACTCGAAGGTTTGCGCTATTGAGTTCACCACGATAAGAATATACGACTAAAATCTTAAACGGCAGAGGATTCCTCTGCCGTTTTTGTCACGGCGACATCAAATGCAAAGTGCAGAGTAAAGAGTTAAGATGTATTTGTTCCGCAAAGCGAAAATGAACAAAGACGCATCTTGCAAGTAATCTGTATATACTGTAATTTATATTCGCAGGAGTGAGCCAAGGCGCATTCCCATCGCGCCGCATCTTGTCGTAACGCCGCGTGTGGCGCGGCGTTTTAAAAACGCGCGGGCGTCAATGCGCGTTTTTAATAGAGCGAAGGTTTCCAAAGGAAGAGAAACTTCTCGTCCTTTGGCGTTCTTTGCGAAGCGTTTCTTTCGGCAAAGAAATGCTTCAATGTTACTCGCGAACGCGTCTTGGTGTGTTCATGCAAACTAAGCCATTCAAATTTCGACGGTCAGGAGCTTTGCAAAGCAAAAATTCCCAGTGTTTATAAAATTTTCAAATAAATTAAATGATAAATACATAAGGCTTTGCTATAATGGATTATATTCTATAAAAGAGGTTGATAAAATTGCTTGAACTTAGAGACATAGTTAAACTTTATCACACGGGAGATCTGGTTACTACGGCGCTTAGTGGAGCGTCACTCTCGTTTAGGAAAAACGAATTCGTTTCCATTCTCGGACCCTCAGGATGCGGAAAGACGACCCTTCTCAATATCATTGGCGGACTTGACAGATATACGAGCGGTGATCTTATTATAAATGGCGTTTCCACCAAGGATTATAAGGACAGCGATTGGGACGCTTACCGAAATCACTCGATAGGCTTCGTTTTTCAGAGCTACAACCTGATCCCGCATCAGAGCGTGCTCTCTAACGTTGAGCTTGCGCTCACCCTTTCGGGCGTACCCAAGCAGGAGCGTCGCCGCAGGGCAAAAGAGGCTCTAGAAATGGTCGGACTTGGAGATCAGCTTCATAAAAAGCCCAATCAGATGTCGGGCGGACAGATGCAGAGAGTCGCGATCGCGCGCGCACTTGTAAACGATCCCGATATTCTGCTTGCAGACGAGCCGACCGGCGCACTCGATAGCGCGACGAGCGTCCAAGTTATGGAGATACTCAAAAAGGTCTCCGAAAAGCGACTCGTTATAATGGTAACCCACAACCCTGAGCTTGCAGAGCAGTATTCGACGAGAATAGTTCGCCTGCGCGACGGCGTTGTTATCAGCGACTCCTCTTCCTTTGACGCCTCTGCGCCCTATAACAAGAAGGAAGAAAATATTTCCGAAACGGGCAAAAAGGGAGCAAAGCCGATAAAAAAGAAGAAGGAAAGAAAGCCCTCAATGTCCTTCTGGACCGCGCTCTCGCTCTCCTTTAATAACCTTATGACAAAGCGCGCTCGGACGCTTCTCACCTCGTTTGCGGGAAGTATCGGAATTATCGGCATTGCGCTAATTCTCGCGGTGTCACAGGGTATAAATGCGTTTATCGTGCAGGTGCAGGAGGATACCCTTTCGACCTATCCTCTCTCGATACTGAAGGAAACGCAAAATATGTCGGCAATGCTCTCTGCGATGACGAGCGTATCGGACACTGCCGACCACACAGACTCGAACAAGATCTACGTTGACGACTCACTGGGTACGATGATGCACGCTATGGCGTCAACCGTTGACAACAATCTCGAAGCGTTCAAGGCTTATCTTGATAAAAATTACGACGATATAAAGGACTACGTCAGCGATATTCAGTACACCTACGATTATGATATGCACGTCTTTAACTCGGACGGCACGGTGGAGATAGGAATGGACACTATGCTCGATAATATGGGCGAGGCATTCTCGGGACTTTCGGAAATGGCAGCAATGTCCGGCGGTATGGACGTTTTCTCGGAGATGCTGAACAATCAGGCACTCCTTGATCAACAGTACGACGTTATAGCAGGCGAGTGGCCCTCCGAGGCAAACGAGGTCGTGCTCGTTGTAAACTCGAATAATACGATAAGCAAGATGGCTCTTTATATGCTCGGCGTGCTTCCTCACGACGACCTTGAAGATATAATGAACTCGCTTATGACAAACGGCGAGTACGATTCTACGCCGATGGATCCGTACGACTTCGATTATTTTCTCAATATGAAGTTCAGACTGCTTATTTCCTCTGATTTCTACGCCAAGGGTGATCACACCTATACGTATGAAAACGACGAGTATAACGTCTGGAACGATCTTCGCATTTTGCCCGGCTACGATCAGGCGACCTTTGTAAAGGATCGCGGAATCGAGCTCAAAATATCGGGTATCGTACGTCCTAAGGAGAGCGCGACCGCGACCTCTATTGCAGGTGCAGTCGGATACACCAAGGCGCTCACCGATTACGTGATCTCCGAAACGGGCAAGAGCGAGATAATCGCTCAGCAGAAGAAAACGCCCACGGTAAACGTCCTCACGGGACTCACCTTCGAGAGAACACACTACACACCCGAAAACATCGGCGAGCTCATCGACAAGATAGACAACTCCACAATGGAGCAGTTCTACGCATATATGACCGAAATGATCAAGACAAACCCCGAACTTTCTCAGCAGCTTACGGTAACCAAGGACAACTTCGCGGGTATGTTTATGCTTATGCCTACCGAAATTCAGGCAAATATACTGACAGGTATGATCTCTGCCGCGAGCGCCGCAGATCCTTACGGCACGGCAGGGCTGTTTACGGTAATAAGCGCAATGACCGAAAATAAAGTACAGGTCACTCCCGACAACTTTGTAATGCTTCTTCCTTCGCTCGATATGCCGCATGTTTATACCGCGCTTGTCGGCGTAGAGCCAAATGAGCAGATGCCTTTCCCTGTGAAAGGACTTGTAGCTCTTGCGGGCGATACGGTTATGAGCGGAATATATGACAATATGACCAAGGCGCTCCTCGAGCTCGAAGTAAACGAGGAAATATTCGTAAGTATTCTCGGAACGCTTACCGCCGAGGACGAGAACTTCATTATGATCGAGGAAACGCTTTACAATATGGCGCCTCAGATCGACGCGACCTTAGAGAGCGTGCTCGACGAGCTCGATGCTATCGAGTCGGCAAAGCCCGCCTCAATAAATTTCTACGCAAAGGATTTCGAGTCTAAGGACGTTATAGAGCAGTTCATCGCCGATTACAACGCCTCGGCAAGCGATGCCGACAAGCTCGAATATACCGACGTTGTCGGCATTATGATGTCCTCGGTAACAACGATAATTAACGCTATAACCTACGTTCTTATAGCATTCGTTGCGATCTCGCTCGTCGTGTCCTCGATAATGATAGGAGTTATAACTCTTATCTCGGTTCAGGAAAGAACCAAGGAGATCGGAATTTTAAGAGCGATCGGAGCGTCGAAGCGCAACGTATCGAGTATGTTCAATGCCGAAACGATGATCGTCGGATTTTCGGCAGGACTTATCGGCGTGATCGTTACCTACCTGTTCTGCATACCGATAAATCTCATTCTTCGTGCTCTCACGGGACTCGAAAACCTTAGAGCCTTCCTTCCTTGGGAAGCGGCGATCCTGCTTGTCATTATAAGCATAGTTCTTACACTCTTCTCAGGAATAATCCCTTCGAGAAGCGCGGCAAAGAAGGATCCTGTGGTAGCGCTCAGGACAGAGTAACAACCGCTCGCTGGGAAAGACCTTTGACTGTGGTTACACAATCCTATACAAAAATGAGCTAAAACTACTATTTTTATACGCATTGATTGAAAAGCAACCCGAAATATGGTAAAATTATGATATAACCCATTGAAAGGAACGGCATATTATGTTAAAGACAAGTATTTTTATAAAAACGATTTTTCTCGTTCTTGTATTTTCGCTTGTTCTCTCGTCGTTTGCGGCTTGTGTAAACGACGACTCAGACGATGATACTCCCGACGGAAACAATACTTCGGATAAGTTGTGTGATATTACAGGATACACGATAGTCCGTGCAGGTATGGCAAACAAGCGAGTTACTACGCAAACGGTAAACCTTAAATCGGCGATAAAGGATCGCATTGGTCTTGATCTTGCGGTTGCGGTTGATGACGATGCGCCTGAGACCGAAAAAGAAATACTTATCGGAAAAACCAACCGTGCGGCATCTCAGGCGGCGCTTGACAAGCTTGCCGAAAAGACCGATAAGGAAGCGTATGTAATCGATATTACGGATAATAAGATTGCTATCGTCGGAACGACCGATAAC
>JAZUQQ010000056.1:0-2048 GCA_045605765.1 Eubacteriales bacterium
TTGTGCTCCTTTGTCGAAATGGAGAGGAGCGCACCCGATAGCGAGAGCGCCACAACCACCAAGGCGATATATGGGAATATGTTCCAACCAAGCTCCATACACTCTAACTCTTTTTGCGTGTTGTTCGTCCTAAGAACATCATCACTGCGCCAACGAGCATAAGCACTATGCCCGAAGCTATCGCATATCGCCACGGCTCACGCACAACCTCGACAATGCAGTAACGGCACTCGTCAGGTGATTGTGTGTCGTAACTTACCAAGTATGCCGACTCCGAAAGCGATATGTTGTAGGGTTTATTAACACGAATTGTCGCCTGCTCCTCGCCGATGCGTACCCTCGCTTCGTAGCGCTCAGGAGTGCCGTTGTCGTAATACTCGACCTCGAAATCCTCCAACTGCATCTCCTTGTCGAGTACACGCATTGCCCCTTTAGAGTCGTATGCCTCGGTAGTAGCTTTGTCATATTCGACTACCGCACGCAACTCCTCTCTGTCGGGAGCTCCCCAGAAGGCGGCACCTATGGCGATAAGCAAGCCGAGGTGGTTTACGACGAAGCGCCAACGGATACCTCGCACATTGCGCCAGCCACGCAGGGTAACGAGCAACAGGTGGCTTAGTAGGAAGAGTGTGGCGATTATTGCGGTAAAGGATGTCGTTGCAGGTCTTAGCTGAATACCGAAGACGATGCCTAAGCCGACCATCGCTACAAACGATAGGGTAGTGGCGCTCCCTGAGAGCATAAATCTACTCGCTGCCCACTTCTCCCTCTTCAGGTAAAGCTCAATCGTTACGGCCAACCATAAGAGCATCGAGAGAATATTTACCGGAAAGCGGAAGATGTCAATAGGAAATACGAGGGCTGACCAGTCAAGCGAAAGACTGGCGATAAGTAGTGCGCCAAGTAGTAGTGGCGCTATGTTTCTCTCTTCTCTCATTGGGTATATGGCATCTTCACCTCGGTAAAGATACGAATAATTTTCCTAAACTACGATATGCTATGCGCAAAAATGTGGGCGATACGGCTATTTTGTTGGATATAGCTCCCTATTGGTGTAGGGTTGCGCCTATTTCTGTGCCCCCTATTATATATATAAATATAGGTATACTCTTATATTATTAAAAAATCTAAATAATTTTTGAAAATAATTGTAAAAATGTTTGGAGAATAGAAATAAAGCACTACCTTTGCACCCGCAATCAGAGAGGTAAACCCTTGCTGGGAGCGCAAAACAGAGGTTCTTAGAAGTTTTTTGAAAAAAGTTGCCAAAAGATTTGGCGGTTTCAAAAAAGTGTCTTATCTTTGCACCCGCTTTCGCCTCAAAAACGGCGATAGGCGATAAAGGTTCTTAGAAAAAGTTTTTTGAAAAAAGTTTCCAAAAAATTTGGTGGTTTCAAAAAGATGACTTATCTTTGCACCCGCTTTCGCCTCTAAAATGGCGATAAGCAATAAAGGTTCTTAGAAAAGATTTTTTGAAAAAAGTTTACCAAAAATTTGGTAGTTTCAAAAATAGTTCTTACCTTTGCACCGCTTTTCCGCTCTAAAAAATGAGCGGTCTGGTGATGACAGTTCTGATGAAAATTAGAATATAGTTCTTTGAAGATTTTGAGCAGCTAAAGTTTTATCTATCTCCTATGAGATAATTTCAAAACAATACCTTTGAGATTAGAGCTAACGATTAATATTCAAAATTTTTTACAATGGAGAGTTTGATCCTGGCTCAGGATGAACGCTAGCGGCAGGCTTAACACATGCAAGTCGAGGGGCAGCATAATGAAGTAGCAATACGGATTTGATGGCGACCGGCGCACGGGTGCGTAACGCGTATGTAACCTACCTTTAACAGGGGGATAACACTGAGAAATTGGTACTAATACCCCATAATACTTTGGGAGGCATCTTCCGGGGTTGAAAGTTCCGGCGGTTAGAGATGGACATGCGTTGTATTAGCTAGATGGTGAGGTAACGGCTCACCATGGCGACGATACATAGGGGGACTGAGAGGTTAACCCCCCACACTGGTACTGAGACACGGACCAGACTCCTAC
>JAZUQQ010000057.1:0-158246 GCA_045605765.1 Eubacteriales bacterium
AACGAGCTTTTTGTTACCTTCCTGGAAGTATCTGTCCTTTGAACCTTTTTCCATAGCTGCAAGCGAACCCATACCTCTGTAGACCTTGAAGCGTCTGCCCTGGAATATTTCACATTCGCCGGGGCTTTCTTCACAGCCTGCAAGAAGTGAACCGATCATAACAACTTCAGCACCTGCCGCGATTGATTTTACGCAGTCGCCGCTGTACTTGATACCGCCGTCTGCGATAAGCGGAATACCGTATTTAGCAGACGCCTCATACGCGTCATTTATAGCGGTAAGCTGGGGAACACCCACACCCGCAACTATACGGGTAGTACAGATGGATCCCGGTCCGATACCGACCTTGATAGCATCCGCGCCTGCCTTGATAAGATCCTCTGCCGCCTCGGTGGTAGCAATATTACCCGCGATAATATCGCAGTCCGGAAAAGCGTTTTTAACCTTATTAAGCATTTTGAGAATATTCATCGAATGTCCGTGAGCAGAGTCAAGAACGAGGAAATCAACGCCGACGTCAACAAGCGCGCCTGCTCTGTCGAGAACATCATTCGTTACTCCGATAGCACCGCCGCAAAGCAGTCTGCCCTTCACATCTTTTGCAGAGTTAGGATATTTCGCTGCCTTTTCGATATCCTTGATGGTGATAAGTCCTTTGAGCTCGAACTTGTCGTTAACAAGAGGAAGCTTTTCGATCTTGTTTTTGATAAGAAGTGCCTTTGCCTGTTCGTGGCTCGTGCCAACGGGAGCAGTAATTAGGTTTTCCTTCGTCATTACCTCGCATATCTTCATATCGTGGCTGTCAAGGAATCTAATATCGCGATTTGTAATTATTCCGACAAGACGACCATTTTCGTCGCAGATCGGCACACCCGATATCTTATATTTATGCATAAGGGATTCTGCTTCATATACATAGTTGTCGGGGTGAAGGAAGAAGGGGTTTGTAATAACTCCATTCTCGCTTCTCTTTACCTTTTCAACTTCTTCCGCCTGACGCTCAATGGTCATATTCTTATGTACGACTCCTACGCCGCCCTCGCGCGCTATCGCGATAGCCATTTTGGACTCGGTAACCGTATCCATAGCTGAGCTCATAAGAGGAATGTTAAGAGTTATCTTTTTCGTAAGCCTGGTGGTTAAATCGACGGTATTGGGCAGAACTTCACTTTTCTGCGGAACCAGAAGCACATCGTCAAAGGTTATTCCTTCCTTTGAAAACTTGTTGTTAGCCATAATTTCAAAATCCTTTCTCTGCACTTAGAATTTTAAATATCCGTATGTAATATTATTATAATTATACTGAAATTTTTTCATTTGTCAATAAAAAAACGCGGTAAAATCATTATTTTGTTTTTTCAACAAAAAAAATAAATTTATTTCGACTTTATTTGACAAATCCATACTTTTGTGATATAATTCCTTCGTTAGGTTATTTTATTCTGAGTGAACCGAGGTAGATATGGTAAACACCGAAATAAAAAGAACAAATTTTACAATAATAAATTCCAAAAAGAAATGTCCCAAAGTGATCGATGAGTCGGAGTGTTATCGTTCGAAAGGACCCGGAGATGCAACCGAAAAAATAGCGGAAGTTTGCCGCGAGGATCCTTATGCTCACATCACGGTTTACGGCGGTGACGGGAGCGTTTACGAGTCAGTCAACGCTATAATGAAAGCAGGTGCGGGATATACCGCCGAGCTCACCATAATTCCTTTTGGAACGGGAAACGATTTCGTAAGATCGCTCCCCGACGATGAGAAGATAAGCAAAAGGATAGACCTTGTAAAATTTAATGACAAATACGGCGCAAATATAGTTAATATGGGATTTGATTGCGACGTTGTGGCGGTCACGGAAAAGCTAAAAAAATTAAAGCTCGTCAAAGGAAGCCTTGCATATGCTATCGGCGTGGTTGCGACTGCATTTCACAAGCTGGGCAAGCACTTTGATATTGAAATGACCCTAGAAAACGGAAGTACAGAGACCTTTAACGGCGAATATCTGCTCTGTGCCGTTGCAAACGGTAAATATTACGGCGGCGGATTCTGCTGCGCGCCAAACGCCGAGATTGATGACGGAATTCTCGACGTAATTCTTGTGCGTAAGATATCAAGGCTACGCTTCGCAAAATTTGTAGGCGGTTACAAAAAAGGCTTACATATCCTTCCTGACGGAAGCATCGATCCTAAATACGCATCTATTGCCATATACAGAAGATGCACAGCTTTAAAATTCAAAAACGTCGGACGGCTTTGCGCGGACGGCGAGATAATCGAGTGCGGTGACGTTGACTTTTCAGTCGCGCACAAAGCGATAAACATCGTTAAATAGTTAAATAAATTCAACGCAGTCCTTGAAGACTGCGTTTTGTTTTGCAAGCAATTTTAAACATTTATATACCGGAAGTTATGACCTATAAACTTTTCAAACATATTATATAGAGTAGGTAAATATTACCGCAAAGAAAATAGAAACGAAGTATAAAATATTCAGAAAGGTGGTCAGACAGCCTTGTGAAGGAAAAAAATATAAAAATCGCAGTAATCGGCGGAGATGTGCGTCAGCTTTATATAGCAAAAGAACTTTCAAATCTCGGATACGACGTCTATATCTTTGGAATAGAAATACAACGACTTGAAGATGGAGAGAATTTCACGCGCTGCCAAACGCTATCCGAAGCGGCAGACGAAACATTTATGATGGTACTGCCGCTTCCCTTTTCCCGTGACAAATCAACACTTAACGCACCTTTTTCCGCAAAAAAAATAGCTCTTTCAGAAATTTATGCAGTATCCAAAGAAGTACCTTATATAGCCGCAGGACTTATTGACGAAGTATCGCGTAAAAAATTTTCGGACGACTGCTTTCTCATAGACTATGCACAGAGCGAGGAATTTTCGGTGAAAAATGCCTATGCCACGGTCGAAGGTGCTTTATCAATAGCTATACGAGAGATACCGATTACCCTGCGCGGTTCGATCGTGGCGGTCACAGGATACGGCAGAATAAGTAAGCTTCTTGTTCGCGCGCTCATCTCGCTCGGCGCCAATGTAAAGGTGTTTGCGCGAAAACAGCTCGACAGAACTTCTGCAGGGATGGAAGGAGCGAGAGCGTATTCTATTTCGGATATAGAAGAAAACATTTCGGACGTAGATCTTGTAATCAATACCGTGCCCTCGGTGATAATCGATAAAGGTGCGCTTAGTATGCTATCAAAGCGCGCGGTTATTATGGAGCTTGCCTCCCATCCCGGTGGAGTTGTGAAGCGTGATGCCGAGGATCTCGGAATACACTATGTAAACGCTCAGTCATTACCGGGGAAATATTCCCCAATCTCAGCCGCCAAAACAATACTTGAAAGCATTTTCACTGAACTTTCCGAAAGAGAGGTGCCGATATGATAGGTTGGGCATTTTGCGGATCGTTTTGTACTATGTCAAAAGCAATATCTTATATGGAAAAGCTCTCCAAAAAGAACGATATAGTACCGATAATGAGTTATTCGGTGCAAAACACGGTTACGAGATTCGGAACTTCCGAGGAATTTCGTAAAAGAATCGAGATTGCTTGCGGCAAAGAAGTTCTCGCGTCAATCGCGACCTGCGAACCGATAGGACCAAAAAACTTTCTTTCTGCTCTAATAATCGCGCCTTGTACGGGCAATACGCTTGCCAAGATCGCATCGGGCATAACCGATACCCCCGTAACTATGGCAGCAAAAGCGCATCTTCGAAACGAAAAACCTCTAATCATTGCTCTTGCTTCCAACGATGCAATGTCGGCGAACTTTAAAAATCTTGCTTCACTTTTAGAGCGAAAAAACGTATATTTCGTACCACTTTCGCAAGACGATCCAACAAACAAGCCAAGTTCACTAGTTGCAGATTTTGATAAGATCGAAGAAACGCTTGAATACGCTATGCGTGGCGTACAGATACGTCCGCTGTTTTTATAAAACAAAACGAATAAAACGGCAACCGTGAAGTTAAATTGCATCGGTTGCCGTTTATTTTCCTTTTTTTGGGTGTTTTAACAGATTTATTCGGAAATTACAAGATTTTCAAAGGATATTACATCTATTAACTGAGAAAAATTTTAATGTAGTAAAACAAAGGAAGGTGGTTTACAATATGAAAAGATATTTGATAAAAATTTCGACGGTTGTTGCTTCGTTTGTCTTGCTTTTAACATCTTTGCTGAGCGTTTCACCCATATACGCATCTTCGTGCAAGGCATATAACTGGTACTGCAAGAGAAACGATACACACGACACCCCGACTCTGGATGCTGATTTTTCCTTTATAAGCAAATACGACGGATATTACGCCAACCTCAACGTAAAGGAAAACGACAAAGTAATATATCTGACATTTGATGCGGGATACGAAAACGGAAATATCGAGAAAATCCTTGATATAATGAAAACTCACAATGCCCGCGGTGCTTTTTTTATTCTTGAAAATCTAATATTTAAAAATCCCGATCTGGTTCAAAGGATGGCGGACGAAGGGCATCTCGTATGTAATCATACCGCTAAGCATCCCGATATGACAAAGATCACAGACTACGATATTTTTGCCAAGCAGCTTTATCGTCTCGAAGAAGCGTATACAGAATTAACCGGTGAGGAAATGGCTAAGATATACAGACCGCCTGAAGGACGTTTTTCCGAACAAAACCTTGAATTTGCTCAAAAGCTTGGATACAATACCGTTTTTTGGTCGTTTGCCTACGCCGATTGGGACAACAACAAACAACCACCCTGCGAGAAAGCACTTGAAAAACTACTCGCGCACACGCACAACGGAGAGATTCTTCTGCTCCATCCCACCTCTCAGACAAATGCTGAAATACTCGACAGTTTTCTTACCTCGCTCGAAAAAGAAGGATACCGTTTCGGGTGTATTACAGAATTATGGTCATAACTAAGAAAGCTCTCAAATCTTTTGCAGTTGTAGCACTGATTTTTTCGTTTCTGATTGGAACAAATACTACCCATACTGAAGGTGTTTATTCAAAAAACGAATCCGAAAAACGCATTGCCCTCACATTTGACGACGGTCCACACAAAAAATATACCGAGGAGATACTGGATATCCTTGACGCTTACAAGGTAAAAGCGACATTTTTCGTAGTGGGCGTCTGCGCCGAAAAATATCCCGAAATAATTGCAAGAGAAATAGCATCGGGACACGAAATAGGAAATCACACCTACTCACACATTCATCTGCACGGCGCAAGCGGAAGTGTCCTTGCGGGTGAGATTGACAAAACGGAGCAGCTTCTATTTGAGAACAACGGATATTCGACTACGCTATTTCGTCCTCCCGAAGGAGTATGCAACGATACCGTCCGTGCGGTAGCAAAGGATATGAATTATTCGCTCGTTCTCTGGACAGTCGATACCAAAGACTGGGTGCCCGTATCCTGCGATAGCATAGTAAACACGGTTATAAAAAGCGCAGGCGGCGGCGAGATAATCCTTATGCACGACTACGTGGTCGGAAAAAGCAATACTCCCGACGCGCTCAGGATACTGATACCGAGGCTGCTCGCCGAAGGTTACACCTTTGTAACTGTTTCCGAGCTCTTGGAATAAATAAACGGCTTCAAAAGAAGCCGTTTTGTTTTTAAACAGACATTAGATAATCGCATCTCTTATTTGCAAGCAGAAGATACTCGTGCTTGATTTCATTCGACAAGGCTTTCAAATCCAAGGCTGCTGAAATACTCCATACCTTTAATCACGTCTGCTATCGGCTTTTCATGATTATCGTATACGAATAAGGCGTTGGTATTTATTGCTTTTTTTATTTCTTCTTTTTCCTTTGCTTACTATCGCGCACAGGTAATTTTTTGCGAGCATCTCCGCTCTTTATGTTTGTTCGCGTCTTTTCCTGCTTTTGATTCTTTTGAGTGCCAAAGCGCGTATTTTGGCGCTCGAACGGCTTTTGACAGCTATTTACACCTCTACCTTTCTGATAAGCAGGTCGGACAAGGCAACTTGGTCCGTTTCCGATAAGATCCTCTCTGCCGCACTTATGAAGTGCCTCACGCACTATATCGGCGTTTTCCGGTCTGTTAAATTGAAGAAGTGCTCTTTGCATAGTCTTACCGTAATAATCTCCCTCGCAGTAGACCTCTTTCATCGTAAGCGGATCAAAGCCCGTATAGAACATAACGGTAGATGCAGTTCCGGGAGTAGGATAGTAATCCTGAACCTGTTCGGGAGAGCAGCCGATCTTTTTGAGATACTCGGCAAGACTGACCGCATCGGAAAGGCGGCTTCCGGGGTGGCTCGACATAAGATACGGCACGAGATACTGCTCCTTGCCGACCTCTTTCGTTATCTGGAAAAATCTCTTTCTGAATTTTTCGTAAACGTCTATTGAGGGCTTACCCATACATTTAAGAACGTGATCGCTCGAATGCTCGGGAGCGACCTTAAGTTGACCGCTGACGTGATCCTTTACGAGCTTTTTGAAAAAGGTTTCGTCCTCGTCGTAGATCAGATAGTCAAAGCGAATTCCCGAACGGATAAACACTTTTTTGATTTTCGGAATTGCCTCGACCTTTTTCAAAAGCTCGATATATTCTCTATGATCGACTTTCAGATTTTTACAGGGTGTCGGAGTCAGACATTTTCGTCCTGAGCAGACTCCGTCTGCGAGCTGCTTGTCGCAGGCAGGGTATCGAAAGTTAGCGGTAGGCCCGCCAATATCGTGAATATATCCCTTAAATCCGGGCATTTTTGTAATAAGCTCTGCCTCGGCAACAACGCTTTCTATACTGCGCGAACGTACGCTTCTTCCCTGATGAAAGGCAAGTGCACAGAAATTACAAGCACCAAAGCAGCCTCTGTTATGAGTTATCGAGAACTCGACCTCCTGTATTCCGGGAACGCCGCCGTCACCCGAATACATCGGGTGCCACTTACGAGTATAAGGAAGTGCATAAACTCTGTCGAGTTCTTCTCTTTCAAGCGGTGGCATCGGCGGATTCTGCACGAGCATCTTATCTCCGTACATTTCGGTAACCGCTCTTCCGCGAACGCTATCCTGCTCTCTATACTGTATTCCGAAAGCCTTTGCGTGGGCTTTTTTATCGTTTTTTACCTCGTCAAATGAAGGACACGCTACCGATTGAAAATGGAGCGTATCGTCTGCTTTTGTAAGATATACCGTTCCGCGAACATCATGTATCTTCTTTATCGGAACACCTTTGTCGAGAAGCTTTGCGATACGGAGCAAGATATTCTCTCCCATTCCGTATGTCAGAATATCAGCCCTTGAATCAACGAGGACCGAGCGTCTGATACGATTTTCCCAATAATCGTAGTGCGAAAAACGGCGAAGCGACGCTTCGAGTCCTCCGAGAATTATCGGCACGTCACCGTAAGCCTCACGTATTCTGTTAGAATATACGATAGTTGCCCTATCCGGACGAAGTCCTGTCTTACCGCCGGGCGAATAATAATCGTACGAGCGTTTCTTTTTCGCAGCGGTATAGTGCGCGACCATTGAGTCAATATTTCCCGCACTTACGAGAAATCCGAGGCGCGGTCTGCCAAAGCGCTTAAAATCCTCACAGCTCTTATAATCGGGCTGAGCGAGTATCGCTACTCTGAAGCCCGCGTCTTCAAGAACTCTTGAAATTATTGCCATTCCGAACGAGGGATGATCGACGTAAGCATCTCCCGTTACGTAAACGAAGTCAGGAACGCTCCAACCAAGAGCATTACATTCTTCTTTCGTTACGGGAAGAAAACTCTCCCCAAGTCGAGGCGTATAGTTCACTTTTGCCATCTTTTTTATTCCTCTTTAAGTAAAACCGCCGTAGCAGAGGCTTATTTTAAGCTCCGACACAGCGGTTTTGCAAAATTACTGTTTTACTTCAACTATTTCAAAGGCTTCAAGAATATCGCCTATCTTGATATCGTTGAACTTTTCAAGACCGATACCGCATTCATATCCCTGAGCAACTTCCTTAACGTCGTCTTTGAAACGGCGGAGCGAGGATATCTTATCCTCGAATATAACGATACCGTCACGAACTACGCGGATCTGTGCATTTCTTGTTACCTTACCGTCCTGAACGTAAGAACCTGCAATAGTACCTGCACCCGGAACATGAATTGTCTGACGAACCTCACTGTGTCCGAGAAGCTCTTCCTTGAACTTAGGAGCAAGCATACCCTTCATTGCGGCTTCAATCTCATTGATACAGTCATAAATGATTCTGTATGTGCGTATGTCGACCTTCTGTCTTTCCGCGCTATCTATCGCGCCCTTATCGGGACGGACGTTAAATCCGACGATGATCGCACTTGATGCCGCCGCAAACATAACGTCACTTTCTGTAATTCCGCCGACTGCGCTATGAATAACGTTGACCTTAACCTCTTCGTTAGTAAGTTTGAGAAGCGAAGCCTTGACCGCTTCTGCTGAACCACCGACGTCTGCTTTAACTATAATATTGAGCTCCTTGCTTCCTTCGGAAATTTGAGCGAAGAGATCGTCAAGGCTGACCTTAGACGCTGCTTTAAACTGCTCCTCCTTGGATTTTGCCTTTCTCTGCTCAGCAAGCTCACGAGCCATGCGCTCGTCTTTTACTGCATTGAACTCATCACCTGCACTCGGAACCTCGTCAAGACCAATGATTTCAACAGAATCGGAAGGTCCTGCAACCTTTACAGTTCTTCCCTTATCGTCTGTCATAGCACGAACACGTCCGACCGAAGTTCCCGCGATAACGGTATCTCCGTGGTGAAGCGTACCGTTCTGAACAAGTACGGTAGCAACAGGTCCTCTACCCTTATCCAGCTTTGCCTCGATTACGGTACCCTTGGCAGCTCTGTTGGGGTTAGCTTTAAGATCCTTGACCTCCGCAACGAGAAGTACCGATTCAAGAAGATCGTCTATACCCATACCGGTAAGCGCCGAAACGGGAACACAGATCGTATCTCCGCCCCATTCCTCGGGGATAATTTCATACTGAGTAAGGCTCTGCTTGATCTGATCGGGATTTGCGGTAGGTTTATCCATTTTATTTATAGCGACGATTATATCAACGCCTGCCGCCTTAGCGTGGCTGATAGCCTCAACAGTTTGAGGCATAATTCCGTCGTCTGCCGCAACTACGAGGATCGCAATATCGGTTACCATCGCACCTCTGAGTCGCATCGAAGTAAATGCTTCGTGTCCGGGCGTATCGAGGAAGGTAATATCCTTTCCGTTGATATGCGTCTTATAAGCACCGATATGCTGAGTAATTCCTCCCGCCTCGCCTGCCGTAACATGAGCGTTTCTAATACGGTCAAGAATAGAGGTCTTACCATGGTCAACGTGACCCATAACGACCACGACAGGTGCGCGCTCAACGAGATTTTCTTCACTATCCTCGCTATCGTCGAAGAGCTTTTCTTCGATAGTAACGACAACTTCTTTGGTAACGATCGCGCCAAGCTCGGTTCCGACGTACTCTGCGGTATCATAGTCAACGGTCTGATTTACGGTTGCCATAATTCCGAGTCCGAAGAGCTTTTTAATGACCTCTGCGGCGGTAACTTTCAGTCTTGAAGCGAGTTCTCCAACGCTTATTTCATCCGGAACAGTTATAGACACCTGCTGTTTAACGGGCGGCATCTTTTCCTGCTTTTTATTCTTCTGTATCTGATTATTTCTTACTCTACCGTCATTACCCTGTACCTGCTGAGGCTGTTTTTTACCGAATTTCAGGCGTTGAGCGGAAATTCTTGACGATTTATCGTCACTCTCGTAGCGTTCAAGCTTGGTATCATATTTGGAAAGGTCAACACTGCTTGCGCGAGTATCGACGACCTTTGTTCCGGCACGGCGTCCCGACATATCATCCGAACGAATGACTGTTACCGCCTCGTCTTTTGGAGCGCTCGTCTGAGGACGAACGATCTGAGAACGGCTGTCATTTTTCGTTTTTTCCTTATCCTTCTTACCATGCTTGACCACACCCTGAGCGTGGGAAAGCGGATTGGCAAACCTATCCTTCTTTTCAACAACAGGCTTGGGAATCGGCTTATATTCCTGCTTTGCCTGTTCCTCCTTCTTAGGCACGGGAGTGGCCGAAAGCTTAGAATTATCCTCTGTTTTAGGAGCTTCGGACTTTTTCTCCTGATTAGCCGTAACCTTATTTTCCTTATCCTCAGGTCTCTCGATCTCTATCTTGGTAACTCCGTTAAGATAGTCATTAATATTGGAGATCTGATTATTTTTAGTAAAATATTCGATAACAAAAGCAAATTCTTCTTCGGACAAAGGTGAAGAATGAGACTTTCCGACAAATCCGTTTGTCGCAAGTATATCAAGTACCTCTTTATTTTTAAGTCCGAAATCTTTTGCCAGAACGCTTATTTTACAAGTAGTTCCCTTTACCATTATGCTCTACCTCCTGCGGATTCTCCGTCATCCGCTTTGATAAACATTTTTTTGTCAAGTTTTTCATTTACTGCTTTTGCCATACCCTCATCCGTAAGAGCAACGCAAACCACATCTGAACCCTTTCCGATTACCTTGCCCAGCTCCTCACCCGAAATATCAAGACGGGCAAGCGGCATATTATAAAACGCGCAGCTATCAGATATTCTTTTATATGAGTTTTCAGATGCGTCCGACGCGAGCAGAACGAGAAAAGGCTTCTTTTTTCCTCTTATCGCATCTCTGACGAGCGTCGTTCCGAATACGATATATCCTGCGCGCCGCGCAAGACCGAGTATTCTTATAATGTAATTATCCATTCGTTTCAAATTCCGCTTCGAGGGACTGATATATCTCCTCGGGGATCTCACATTCAAGATTTTTTTCAAACCGTTTTGCTTTTCTTGCTTTCGCAAAGCAACTCTTGCTTTTACAAACGTATGCTCCTCTTCCCGATTTTTTACCCGTAAAGTCAAGCGAAAGCTCTCCTTCGGGAGAACGAACGAGACGTATCAGATCTTTCTTCGGAAAAGACTGCATACAGCCGAGACATTTTCTGCTAGGTATCTTTTTCTCTTTAATCGGCATAAAATATCACTCCGCAGGAATATTTTATTCGGTTCTTATATCGATCTTATATCCGGTAAGTCTTGCAGCAAGACGCGCATTCTGTCCTGCCTTACCGATAGCAAGCGAAAGCTGATCGCTGTCAACGATAACGTGACAGATCTTTTCGCCGTCTATAACAACCTCTTTAACAGTGGCGGGAGCGAGTGCGTTTGCTATAAATACCTCGGGAGTTTCGCTGTATCTTACTATATCGATCTTTTCGCCGTGAAGCTCATTTACGATATTCTGTATTCTAGAACCGTGAGGTCCTATGCAAGATCCTACGGGATCCACCGCTTCGTCTCGCGACTCAACTGCCATTTTAACTCTTGATCCAGCCTCGCGGGTAATTGCCTTGATAACTACCGTTCCATCCTGCATTTCAGGAACGTCGTTTTCGAACATTCTCTTTACCATATGTGAATGAGTTCTCGAAAGAGTTACAATCGGACCTCTAAGAGAATCCTTACTTACCTCTGTAACGAATACCTTTATGTGATCTCCGACCGCGAACATTTCTCCGGGAATCTGTTCACTCTTGATAAGGGTAGCAATACTAGTTCCCGTATCAACGAGAACGTTTCCGTTCTGCGGATCGATTCTCTGTACGGTAGCCGTAATTATTTCTTCCTTTTTATCCTCATATTCTTTGATCATCATTCCGCGCTCAGCTTCTCTGATACCCTGAATTATGACCTGTTTTGCGGTCTGTGCGGAAAGACGGCGGAAATTCTTAGGTTTAAGCTCGGTCTCTACAACACCGCCAAGCGTATGCCTTCTGCTGAGCTTCTTCGCCTCATCGAGACGAATATGCGTCGTTTCATTATATTCTTCAAAATCGTTTTCGACAACCTCGCGCACCTGAAATACCCTTACGTCCTTCTTTATGGGATCAATAGATATGCGTACGTTGCTATTTCCGCCCTGTTCACGCTTGTATGCGCTAATAAGTGCGGCTTCGATCTTTTCGATCATATACTCCTTAGGGATTCCTTTTTCTGCTTCAAGCAGTTCAAGAGCCTTAAAAAACTCTACGTTCATTTTCAGACCGTACCTTTCATTAGTTATCTTAATATTTTGTAAAATTATTTATCAAAATCAAAAACGGTATTTGCTTTGGATATATCTGCGCGGTCAAATTCCAGCTTTTCTCCGTTTACCGTGATATAAATTTTATCTGCGCTTTCATCGGCATCGAGAATTCCTTCGAACTGCTTTGCTCCGTTCTTCGCGGCGTAAAGCTTTATCAGAACTTTCTCTCCGACCGATTTCAGAAAATGCTCTCTCGTACGTATTGCACGTTCGAGACCGGGGGAAGACACTTCAAGATGATACGCATTCTCGATAGGATCTGCCTCGTCAAGAAGCGGATCTATCGCGCGATGAACCTTCTCACAGTCGTTTATATCAATACCGTTCTCACTATCTATGGTAATTCGGAGAAACCACTCAGAACCTTCCTTTAAAAACTCAACGTCCCATACGTCGTATCCGAGAGAATTTATAGGTCCTTCAAGTATTTCTCTTACTCTTACCGCCGTCTTGTTATCATTTTTTGCCAAAGCGTGATATACCTCCGTAATCATAAAAATCGGAAGAGTGCTTTCACACTCTTCCAACCATACACGATCCAACTGTACATATTATAACACATTTTTTTAAAATTGCAATAGTTTTCCTTAAAAAAAACAGTAAATATTTTACTTTTTTAAAGAAATATAGGCAAATCAGTTGTCAGCATTATACTTTTTATTGCAATTTGAACAAATCAGGTATCCGTTTTCGAGATATTCTTCTAGCTTGTCCTTAGTATCAATAGCTTTATTGGCTTCGATCATTGACTTTGCATAGGTACACTCAATACTGAGATGTATCTTCTTACTTGAAGTATTAAGTATGATACTATCAACGTTTTTGCCGCTATCCCTATTGTAGTTTTCTTCTTTCCCTTGCGTACACGAACTGTCATTTTCGGAAGCTTCGGGAATGCCCTTCGCTTCAGCTATCTTGACAAGCTTATTATTTGAGCTCATAGCAGGCGTACAGGAGACCAGAGCAAAAGCCAGAAAAAGCGATAGTATTGATACTGCAATTTTCCTAATAGTCATATACTTATTTCTTGTTATGCCTTTCAAGACGGATAATTCCGAAGTCGAGCGCCTCGTAAAGATCCTTTTTTGTGAACTGCTCCACCATTCTCTCTGAAGTAGGCTTTGAGGTATCGGTGCTGAGTATCTGTCCGACGATATTTTCGGGGATCTCAACCTTGATATTTGGATCTGCCGTATCAATCTTCTTAGAGCCGAGGAGCATAAGGAAAAGAACGTGCTTATCTCTCATATCTCCGTAGCAGATAAAGTTATTTTCTCTTACAAGCGGTTTGTTTTTATATACGAGGTATTTTCCCTCTACGGTAATTTCGTTTGCCATTTATTTTTCCTCCGTTGATGCGTTTTCATTTGTTTTCAGTATATAATATCATAAAAAATGCGTTTAATCAAGACATTAATGTAAAAATTTTATTTTTTAACGTTTTTTACGTAAGGTTTTTTTCCCTCGTCGCAGGAGATCTCTCCGCAAAATGCAAACGCCCTGTCCGCTTTTTCCGAAAGCTCGTACTGCCTTAACGCATCGCCGTCAAGCTTATTATGCGATGCTTTCGTAGCAAGCAGGCTTATTTTTGAACTTTTTGAAAATTGTCTGAGTACTTTCCTTCCATTTTCGCTGTTTGCAAGAACGAGCGAAAATCTCGGCATTTCGGTAAGATCTTCCCTTTTCACTCCGAGATAGGAAAAATTTACAGCCCTTCGTATTCTCGCGTCGGTATATTTTTTCGTAGCGACCGCAGCGAGAAGTTCTTTTACCGTTTTGTATTTTCCGCTTTTTGACGCGTTTACAAGACGGGCAGCAAGATCGAAGCTCATTTCCGGAGCCTCTGAAAGCTTTTTTGGGTCAGCGCTTGCAAGGAAAAGAATGAGCGCGGCATCCGGAAGGTGCTGAGAAAATTTCGGTGCGATCAAAGTTTGTTCGTAAATTTCTTCGGGAAGAAGCTTTTTCAGGGAGTTTTCATCATCTGAAAAGATATATTTTCTACTCTCGGTAGCAGAAAAATTTTTGTCACGGCTGATAAATAGAGGCTTTATATCGCTACCAAGCTTCTTTATTGCCGCTATATATTCGAGCGCGAGGATATCGTTTGGACGTGCAGGAAGCTCTTTTCCGTAAAGCTTTTCAAATGCCTGTGAGCGAAGCGAGGCATACGAAGAAGATGTATTCTTATTTTCCTTTAAAATCTCGGCAAGCGTATTTTCAAAATCGTCGCTTGATATCTTTTGGGCACAGTCAATTACATTATCCTCGTCAAAAGATTCGCTTCCGAATGCAAGGTAGTCGATACCTCCGAGAGCGTCAGCAATATATACCCCCGCTCTTGCAAAGGACTGCGCATAAGATGCACAGTAAGGAAACGGAAGCTCAATAACTATATCTGCGCCCGTGTCGGTCGCTATCTCGGCCCTTTTATACTTCGACATCACGGCAAGAGTTCCGCGCTGAACAAAATTTCCGCTCATAATGCACACAACACAAACTTCTTCTGGCGCAAAACGCGCTCTTACTCTCTGAAAAAGAAGCCTGTGTCCGTTATGAAAAGGGTTAAATTCACAAATAATTGCTACTTTTATCATCGTTTTTTCCCGTTTTTGTAAATTTTTTCATTTTTTTTGTATTTTAGTGCTTATGCACTTGCAATTTATAATGTTTTGTTATATAATTCTTTTGTTAATATTATCACATAATTTTATATTTGTCAAATCGGAGGAAAAAAATGAACGTACTCGTTGTAAATGCAGGAAGCTCTTCGCTGAAATACCAGCTCATCGATACTCAGTCGGGGAACGTAAAGTGCAAGGGTATTTGCGAAAGAATCGGTGATGTTGCAAACAGCTGCATCGAACACAAAATAAACGGTGAAAAGTATTTGAAGACACAAGCCATGCCCAATCACTCGGTCGCTATGAAGATAGTCGTTGACACTCTTTGTGACGATAAGATCGGTTGCATCAAGGACATTTCCGAGATCGAGGCTATCGGTCACCGCGTGGTTCACGGCGGTCCGTACTTCTTTGAGAGCTGTCTCGTAACCCCTGAGGTTATCGAAAAGTTAAAGCTCTGCTTCGACTTTGCACCTCTCCACACTCCAGCTCACCTTATGGGTATCGAGGGTTGTACCTCTGTTATGCCCAACACTCCTCAGGTTCTCGTGTTCGACACCGCATTCCATCAGACTATGCCCGAAAAAGCGTATATGTATCCCCTCTCGTATGATATGTACGATGAGTACAAGATCCGCCGTTACGGCGCACACGGAACCTCGCACCGCTTCGTTTCGGGTATTATGAATGAGATTCTTGCAAAGAAGGGTATTACCGGCGACACCAAGATCGTAACCTGTCACATTGGTAACGGTTCGTCCATCTCGGCAGTTCGCGGCGGCAAGGTACTTGATACCTCCATGGGCTTCACCCCCCTTGAAGGCGTTGAGATGGGAACACGTTGCGGATCTATCGACCCTGCTATCGTTCCTTACATGATGCAGAAGAAAGGCTGGTCGAGCGACGAGGTCGCAAGCTATATGAACAAGAAGTGCGGCTTCCTAGGACTTACCGGAAAATCCGACTCGCGCGACCTTGAAAGCGCAGTCGAGAACGGACCCAGCGATCCTCTTTACGAAAAGGCAAATCTCGCAACAAGCATTCTCTTCTATCAGATAAAGAAATACATCGGCTCATACACCGCGGCTATGGGTGGACTTGACGCTATCGTATTCACCGCAGGTCTCGGAGAAAACAACCCCAGACTCCGTGAAAAGGTCTGCGAGGATATGGCATTCTTCGGAATCGAGATCGACAAGGAGCTTAACGCAAAGACCCTCCGTCAGTCCGACATCGTAAAGCTCTCTACCGAGAACTCGAAGGTTGACGTTTACCTCATTCCTACCAATGAGGAGCTCGTTATTGCTCAGGATACCGAAGCAATCGTTTCTGCGCTTTAATTTGACAAAAACTCAAAAAAGCATTTACGCGTGTAAGGCGTAGATGCTTTTTTATTTAAAAATTTTCCATTTAGCTTGAAAAGTTAACAATTATATGCTAAAATAAATAAAAATAAATTATTTTACTGAGAAAAAAGGAGGGCGCACCGTTGCATTTACAGGAATCGGGAGAGATGTATCTTGAAGCAATACACGTTCTTTCGGTAGAACGAGGAAGCGTTCGCTCGATAGACATAAGCGAGCATCTCGGATACTCTAAGCCGAGCGTCAGCAGAGCTGTCGGACTGCTCAAAAACGGCGGATATATCGTCGTAGACAAGGAAGGCTTTATAGCTCTGACCGAGGCGGGCAAAGAGGTAGCCGAAAAAATATACGAGCGTCATACTCTTCTCACAAAATTTCTCTGCTCTATCGGCGTTGACGAGGAAACGGCATCCGAGGACGCCTGCAGGCTTGAACATGCTATCAGCGACAAGTCGTTTGCGGCGATCAAGCAATACGCGCAAAAGCAGCTTGATCTGAGAGAACAAAATAAAACAAAAAGCTAATCAGTTTTACTGCTTAGCTTTTCTATTTTTTGTTTCAAAAATGAAATTCTTCCTCATCAATATCTTCGTTTACCGGGACCTCGAATTCTTCGTTAAATCCGTCGAAATCCATATAGTCCCCGCAGAGTGAGTCGAGAACGGTGAGACGGTCGTTTTCCTTCGATGCGCTCTTTATCATAAGAACGGTTCCCACTACGCCGCCGATAGCAGAAATTGCAAGGAAGGCTCCCGCAAGGCTTTTACGCTTTCCCCACTGTGCAAGCGACATAATAAGGAAGGATACCGACTGGATCAGCAGTACCAGCGCGATAGTAAATTTAGATTTTTCAATAGGGTTTTTCATAGTTTTCCGCCTTTCTTATTTCTGTATAAATTATTTTGAATTCATTTTAAGATAAGCATTGATAAATCCGTCAATATCGCCGTCCATTACCGCTTGAATGTTCCCGTTTTCAAATCCCGTGCGGGTATCCTTGGCAAGCGTATACGGCATAAACACGTAGGAACGTATCTGCGCGCCCCACTCGATATTGGTCTTGTTACCCTGAATATCCTCGATACGTTCGAGATGCTCGCGTTCCTTTATTTCCATAAGCTTACTACGAAGCATCTTCATCGCAGTTTCTTTATTTTGGAGCTGACTGCGCTCAGTCTGACAGCCGACGACTATTCCCGTAGGAATATGAAGAATACGTATCGCGCTATCGGTCTTATTGACGTGCTGTCCTCCCGCGCCACTCGAACGGTGCGCGGTAACCTCAATATCCTCGTCGCGTATCTCGATAGTTCCGTCATCGGTGAATTCGGGCATTACCTCGACAGATGCAAAAGAGGTCTGACGTCTGCCCGAAGCATCGAACGGAGAGATACGTACGAGTCTGTGAACTCCGTTCTCACTCTTCAAATATCCGTATGCATTAAGACCTTCGATCATGATAGTCGCGCTCTTGATACCTGCCGCTTCGCCGTCAAGCATATCTATAAGCTTTACGTTATATCCGTGTTTTTCACCCCAACGGGTATACATTCTGTAAAGCATAAGCGCCCAGTCCTGAGCCTCGGTTCCGCCTGCGCCCGGGTGGAAGGAAAGAATTGCGTTATTTGCGTCGTACTCACCCGAAAGAAGTGCCGAGATACGCTCGCTTTCCATTTCCTGCGCTATCTTTTCGGTTTCAGAAACGACCTCGTCAGTGAAGGACTCGTCGTCCTCCTCGATAGCAAGCTCGGCAAGCGACATCGTATCCTCTATCTTCGCTATAAGCGAGTTAAACTGCTCTATTTTATCCTTGGACTGTTTAAGCTTTTGCAGTATTTTACCCGAGTTTGCTTGATCGTTCCAAAAGCCCTCTTCATATGTCTTTTTTTCAAGCTCCTCAACGATCTGTTCGTGTTCGTTTATTTTGAGCGCCTGCGCGAGTTCCTTCATATCCTCACTCATAGCGCGAAGCCTTTGCAGTGATTCTTCAAGCTGAATGATCAAATTAACCTCCGTATATCCGTATCTTTTACAGATTATGCTGTGTTTTTTTTGGGGTAAGCGTTTTTGGCAGGTTTTAAAGCGTTTTTATCGCATTACTCTCGAAAATCTCGACCTCAATCGAAGAATCGAATTCCTCGACCATATCGGCAAGAAGATGAAGCACCTGATTTTCTGTGTGGAAATGTCCTGCTTCTATGACGTTCATCGGAAACTGCGAAGCATCTATCATGGCATTATAGGACATACTTCCCGTAATATAAGTATCCGCACCTGCCCTATAAGCCGCTTCGAGAAGTCCCTTTCCGTCGCCTCCGCAGAGCGCAACTCTCGACACTTCAAGCTGAGCGTTTACAAGATTTATCGCGCGGGCACCGAGCTGATCCTTAACGAAAAGCGCAAATTCCTCGGGATCGGAAGGCGTTTCTAGATTTCCTATCCTGCCTATCATATCGCTGTCGCCCGGAAGGAGCTCGATGTCCTCGACTCCTAAAAGATCTGCGAGCATATCGTTTACTCCGCCGTCAAGCGCATCAAGTCTGGTATGGAACGAAAAAGCACTTATTCCGCTTTTTATAAGCGTTATGACCTTGGACGAAACAATATCGTCGCCGCTTATATTTTTAAGAGGTCTGAAAACGAGGGGGTGATGCGAGATTATAAGATCAAAGCCCTCAACTGCCGCGTAATCTACAGCCTCTGCAGTAATATCAAGCGCAAGAAGCACTCTTTCGATCTTCGCGTATTTGTCCGGACAGACCATCATTCCGTCGTTATCCCATTCGCAGGACAGACTGCTGGGTATAAGCTTATCAAGATAAGAATAAAGCTCGTTTACAGTAGGCATTTAGTTATCCTCCGTATGATTGGAAGCGCCGATAAGCCCTCTGATGTCTGCGGCAAGAGAAATATCTGCCGAAACGTCGTAGCCTGCGCCACCCTTTGATTTTATCTTACGTTCGAGCTTTCGCAGATGAATAGAAGCGTATTCTCTGAAAAGCTTGGTGTTTTTTTCGATATTCACAGGTCCGAGAAGCGCCTGAACGGGCGAGATCTCACCCGAAACGCCGGTATAAGTAAAGACACAGACCTGATATATCATATGTCCGTCCCTGACGAGCGACTCGTCCTCCACCGAATATCCTGCCTTAAAAAGACCTTCGCGAAGCTCGGCAAACGAGGACATCGGCTGAATAAGAAGGCGCACTCCCTCTTTTTTAGTATAGTCGCACTCTGTGACTATTCTGAGTATAAGCTCTCCGCCCATTCCGCAGATCATAATATCGTCGGGACTGTGGCATTCTATGCCGTCAAGACCGTCGGTGCGATACACCGTCACCCTGTCCGAGACCTGATAGAACTTAACGTTATCGCGTGTGTGGACGAGAGGACCTTCCCTCACGTCGGTCGCAACCGCGCTTTTGGCTATTCCCTTTTTAAGCAGATATATCGGCAGATATGCGTGATCTGTGCCCACATCTGCGACGACCGCGTCTTGTCTTGCGAACCTTGCGACCTCTAGAAGGCGTTTCGAAAGGTCGGGAAGCGGAAAACTCCTGCTTTTGTTTATCACCCGACTTATTTGGTTGCGAAATGATTATTAAGCTTGTCCACGAGTTCGTCTGCGTCAACGCCGTGAACCGAGCAAGCCATTTCGATGCTCTCTCCGGTTGCTGAGGGGCATCCGAGACAGTGCATTCCTATTTCGAGGAAAAATTTAGCGGTGGAAACGTCTGCTTTGAGTACATCCCCGATTATCGATTCCTTAGTAACTACCATTTGCTTTATCTCCTTTTAAACGGTTATCCGATAGTATTATTATGGTTATTTAAAAATAATTATAACACAGAAAAATAACCGTGTCAAGCACAAATAAAATTATTTTCCCTTTTCCTCTTGAATTAGCTGTAAAAATATGCTAAAATTATAAAAAATCTCAAGGAGAAATTAAATATGGACTGCCTTTTCTGTAAAATAATAAACGGTGACATTCCTTCAAAGAAGGTATACGAGGACGAAAACGTATTTGCCTTTTACGACATAGCTCCTCAGGCTCCCATTCACATTCTCGTTATTCCGAAGATACACGTTTCCTCGATGGACGAGATATCATGTGAAAACGCCGATATAGTATCAAAGATATTCTCGGTAATTCCCAAAATCGCCGCAGATGCAGACCTTTCTAACGGTTACAGAGTTATCACTAACTGCGGCAGCGATGCCTGCCAGAGCGTAAAGCATCTGCATTTTCACATACTCGGCGGAGCTCAACTCAGCGAGAAAATGGCGTAATAATTCAAAAAAACAAGCCGAAATTTCGGCTTGTTTTTTATTGTGATAAGCACAAAAATTGCGCGGCGGTCTTGGTATCAAGTCTGCCAATAACATATTTTCCTCTTATCGTGCGAGGAAAATCGTTACCCACAACGTCCATAGCAATAGACTTTTCAAGAAATTCCTTCTGCTCGTCCATGGAAAACTCACTTGCGAGCGAAAGAAAAATCATATCTGATACCACGCTTCTTGCAAGTTTATTTTCCTTTCTTTCTTCAAGAGCAAACAAAAGAAGTTCAAGCGTTCTTTCCTCCCCAAGAAGATTTCTCACCGTCTTCTCGGAGAGCAAAACCGCCGTTGCTTGTGGCAAAAAGCATTTTTCTTTTCGTACTTTAAACCCATCATCGCATTCTAAGCTATAACAACTCGGACAGATGTACACTCCGTGTTCATTTCGTTCAAGCTCTCCGTAATAGATGTGTGACAGATTATGTCTGCACACATCACAGTCGCCATATGCAAATCTCGGGCTTTTGATTCTCACCTCGCGCTCGGGAGCGTTGAGGGAAACTCGTTTTTCCTGTATAAAATATTCTTTCACGCTTTCAAGCATTGCATTTGCTCTTCGCTCGGCACTGCCGTTATCGTTTGGCAATTTAAATGATTGTTCATTACAAAATTTCACGAATCGAAGTATCGCGCACGCCGCCTCGACAGTCGCTTCAAGAGATCCGTGAAGCTGAACTCCCACACCCAAAATTTCATCGGAAATTTCACTTTCTATACCCGAAAAAGGCATCATTCCTCGTGAAATTTCATTTAATTGTGCATACATCGCACTTCTCAGCATCGCTAGATTTTCTCTAATAAATCCTGTATCTCCCGTACACTGTGCATAGTCAAGCATCGCAGACATAAGCCTTGCGCACCCAAGCGAGTAATTTGAAAAATATTCTTCTTTTTGAGTATCAAAGTTTCCGTATATCTGATAAAAGGTCTTATCTTTATCAAACCTTTTACAGAAAAATCCAAGAGCCTTTAGGGCACGGTCGGAAAGGTCAAATTTGAGAAACGCCCGTACGATATCTTTAATCGCTTCGGTTTTGATAATCGGCTCGCCATGTGACGATATAACTCCGCCCTCCTTCGTCTGATGAGAAACAAGGAGCACAAGCGCGTCCTCCGCGGCATCGCTTTGCGTACGCGATAGTATGTTCTGCCAATAAAGTTCACTCTGTCTTGCTATTTGTGATGCGTCCTCAAAGTATGAGCCGTCTTCAAGCGCTTTACTTGCGTTTTTCACACATTCTTTACCGTCACCTGAGGCAAATATTATACGAGAGCTTCCCGAATAAATATATATCGAGCATCCGTCCGAGGCGAATTTTGCATCGCCGTGTACGGCGACTAGTATTCGCGTTTCTTTGACGGTAGCCTCGCTCTTATAAAAAGGAATGCCTTTCGGTATTACAAGACAAAGCGCATCACAGTTTTTGCGTCCTATTGGATAGCCTTTATAAAAGCTTTTCCGAACATAAGGCGGAATATTAAGTTTAAGCGTAAATGGTCTAATATTTTCACAGTACCTGACAAATGTATCGTTAGTCACACTAATTACATCTATCATACGGATATCTTCGATAACTTTCTTTATCCTGTCTCCGCCTGCGAAATTATGGTATATCTTTGAAAATATGCTATGTTTAAATGTTGCCGTTTTGCTGATTCGTCGACTTTCACTATGGTCGTAAATATCGTCAAACTCCGAGCTTACACCGAGAAAAGAAGCTGATGTATACCCGTCAGCATATATCTCGGATATTTCGCTTCCATTCAAATAAACGAGCATACTTCCATTTCCGAGCGCAGATTCTTTGTTCATTTTTCAAGTTTTGTAAAAAGCGTATTTGCAAGTGCTGCCGCAGTAGAGGCGAAATAAGCAATAATGATTATTTCTAGCGCGCCGTCAAGTCTCACCTTGGCACCCTTGCATGGCTCAATATATTTCTCTGATGTCGTCTCTCTTATCAGCATACGAAGCTCATCTGCACTACTGTATCCTTTGTTGCTATAACGCTCGTATATCTCGCATATATATCCGTAAAGCTCTGCCTCGGATATTATATCGTCGCTCGCGTCGTTTATCATTCCGTTTATATAATGCAGAATATAGTCTATCTTTTCGAGCATCATAGTATTTCTCATCATATTAATGATAAGTATTCTTGCAAGCTGCTCCTTGGAATATCTTTTATTTACCGTATTTCCGAGCCAGCCGCGCTTTACCCAGTTTTGAAGGGTCGAGCCATCAACACCTGATATTTCCCTTATCTGACTAAGCATAAGTCCGTTTGAAACGAAAAATATTTTATTTAAAAATTCTATTCCGCTGACCCCGTCAAAATCCCTCTTTTTAAGCACTGTACCCGGAATAAAACCCGTATCAATAGTATACTTCATACGCCTTACCTTCTTTTGTGAAATTATTAGGATTATATCACACGTTCACGAGATTGTCAAGTAAAGTAAAAAAATTTTTACAAACTCATTAACAAATTGTTTTGCTGTTGACTTTTTTTGTTTGTTGTGGTAACATAATACGGTATGTAGGTTATTTATAAAAGAAAAAGGTATATATATGAGAGTTGATCAAAGAAAAATAGGTTCAATACTGTCATACGTACAAATGGCGCTTGGCGTCATAATAAGTATAGTCTATACACCGGCTATGCTTCGCCTGCTCGGACAAAGCGAGTACGGACTTTACAATACGGTAGCTTCGACTATCTCTATGATGTCGGTACTGAGCCTCGGGTTTAACAGCGGATATATCCGATATTACAGTAAATATAAAAGAAATAACGACAAGGAATCAATTTACAAGCTAAACGGTTTGTACCTTACCATCTTTGCCGTGATCGGTATAATTGCTCTGCTCTGCGGACTCTTCCTCTCGTTTAATCTCAACATGGTTTTCGACGAAGGTCTGTCGGCAAGCGAGTATAAGACGGCAACCGTTCTGATGCTCCTTCTGACCTTCAATCTCGCGGTTTCATTCCCGATGAGCGTTTTCGGAAACATCGTTTCCTCGCACGAGAAATTTATTTTCGCAAAGATATTCAGAATAGGAAAAACGGTTTTAGGACCTTTCGTCAACATTCTCCTGCTCCTAAGCGGTTACAAATCGATAGCCATGGTCGCTTCGTCTGTAACTCTGGCACTGATCGTTGACGTAATCTATCTGTTCTACGTTTTCAGAGTATTAAAACAAAAATTCGTTTTCGGAGTTCCCGAAAAGGGAGTTTTCCAAAGTCTTTTTGCTTACACCGGATTTATCGCTCTCAATATGATAGTCGATCAGATAAATCTGAACATAGACAAGGTCCTGCTCACAAGATTTCACGGTCCGGAGGTTACCGCCGTTTACTCGGTCGGATATTCTCTGCACCACTATTTCCAGATGTTCTCGACATCAATATCCGGAGTATTCGCGCCTACCGTTCACAGGCTCGTTAACGAATCAAAGGATAACGTTGCCAAATTGAAGGAAACCCTGACCACACTTATTACAAAGGTCGGACGAGTTCAGTTCCTTATCCTTGCGCTTCTTGCAAGTGGCATTGTTTTCTTTGGAAAGCAGTTCATACAGTTCTGGGCAGGAGACGGATATGAAAAATCATATATCGTTGCTCTTTTACTTGTAATTCCCTCAACGGTTCCTCTTATACAGAATGTTGGAATAGAGGCTCAGCGCGCTCAGAACAAGCATCAGTTCAGAGCTATCGCATACACTATAATGGCGGCTATAAATCTTGCGATCTCTATTTACCTCGGCAAAAAATACGGTGCGGCAGGAAGTGCCCTCGGTACTGCCATCGCGATAACGCTCGCAAACGGACTTATAATGAACATCTATTATCACAAAAAGTGTAACATAGATATTATAAAGTTCTGGAAAAGCATACTCCGTATGTCAGTAGGTCTTATAATACCCATAATTACGGGAATTCTGATAACACGATTTGCAAATCTCACCAATATTTACGTATTTATCGGCGGCATCGCCGTTTACTCGATTATATACGCTATCTCTATGTGGTTTATCGGAATGAACGATTACGAAAAGGAGCTCGTCACGGCACCGCTTAAAAAAATATTCAAAAAGCGCAGATAAAATATGCCTCGACCCTCGCCTAATATTTCGCGAGGGTCATTTTATAAAATACATTCTCTTTATCTACCTAGATTGCACAATTATTTTAACTGATTTTTGAAATTTTTAAAGCGCATCTGAGTAAGATCATTTGCCAAATTCAAAGGAGATTTTATGCTCTCATTTCTGTACTTTTTAATTCACACCTCACTTATGGTGCTTGCTCACGTCTTTCCGAATCTTATAGGCGTATTTCTGGCTATATCGGTAGTTATAGTTTCGTACGTCTGGTTTCGCCGCAGCAGCCGTTTTCTTTTCAAAGCACGATTTTACAGAGGACTGTTTATCACGCCCTTACTCGCGCTTGCCATCATCTCAATAGACTCAAAGATAGGATTTTTCGCGCTTTGGTTACTGTACGCGGTCGTACTACTTATCAACTATATAATTCCAATTTCAAAATTTATTATTTTCCGACTTCGTATCTACGCGTGCGTAAAAGGTCTTGTAAAAAATAACAACTTTCGTTCGGATATTCGTTTTTTGAAAACGGTTTTGTCAGGATCGCACACACCATACGTTTTCGCGATTGAAGCATCAAAAAAGACCGTAAGCGTCGGAATACTCGGATCTGTGAGCTCGTCGAGATATATTTTCGGGCAAAGTACGGTGATTTCTCAGAAATTCGGAAACGGCAAGTCTTATATGATAGAGGATATCGCGGAAATAGAAAAATTTGAAGAGGATATGGAATATATTTTCCCGAGCATCGGACCTTCCTTTCTTGGAGGCAAGTACAGATGCGATCTTCCTGACACCTCAGATGCCGACGAGGTCCTGCTTATCCTTCACCCCAACAGCTATATTCAAGAGGTTGACCGTGTCGTTGGAATGGGAGAACGGAGCGGAAAATATATGCTCGTAAGTATTAAAACGGCGTTTGCCATACTTAAAAGTGTATAAGGAGAACAAAATGGATATTTACAAAAAGCACTACGAAGAGTTCAAAGCTCTTAACGGCGATCTTTTCATATTCAGACGAAAACGCAGAATACAGCTTTTAATCAAAATAACGATACTCGATGCGTTTTTCGTGTTTTTTGCAATTATGGGATCTTCGGTGGATCCTGTAAAGGCTATCGTTTTCAGCTCGGTCTGCGGACTCCTGCTTCCCTTTCTGATATTTGATCCGCATAATCTTTTCAGACGTCCATACATAGGCAAGATCACAGGCACTAAATATATGATGCGCTACGTATTCCCCAAGGGTGTTCTTTACAGCACGATGCATATTCCGGGAGGCAACGCAAAATTCGGATTTCAGTCGTTTATCCGCTTCACCGTCGAGGACGAAAAAAGAAAAAAGCATCATTTCACACTGCCTCAGCATTTCAGAGAAATTTACAGACAGGGTGACACGGTGATGCTCGTATCCGGTCTCGACTATCCGGTCTGCTACACCAAAAGAAAACACGCGGTGTGTATGAAATGCGGAGCTATGTTTATTCCTCATAAAGAAACCTGCGACGCTCTCTTCTGCGGTGCTTTTCTTCCGGTAATCCCAAAACACCCTAATAATCAAAACCCATTCGGCGATTAGTAACATTAAAAGCACCGCTTTTTGAAGGCGGTGCTTTCATTAATATTTGCTTCTTAGCATTTTATAAGCTTTTTAACTATCGGTATTTTTGATATAATATACGAAAGAGCAAACGATATCACTGCGGTCACCATCCATATGACGAACATTTCGACAGGCGCGAATTTAATATTAATAAATTCCGATACAAATGTCAAAATTATCATATGCACGAGATAGGTACCGAAGGTAAGACTGGAAAGCTTCGTTATTATGGGTGACAGTTTTCCGCCATCTCTTTCCTTAAATAAATAGAAGAACAAGATGAAAACAGCGACACTGTAAATCATTACGTTTATACCTCCGTTACTGTAAAAAACTCCATGTAGCCTGTTTGTTTCAGTAGAAAGTATCTGATTTCCCGCAACGGTAACGACAGCTCCAGCAACACCGGCAAAATAAAGCCCCATTCTAAAACTTTTTTTAATTTTTACGTTTGCAATATACCAACCTATGAAATAATATGTAACGTACTCTCCCAAAACATCTAAATAAAACTGATCCACATACTGCAAAACCAGATTTTTATTTGTAAAATATGCGCCCAGAAGATTTTCAAAAGCCAGATTTACGAGCGGAAGAGAAAATTTGAACACGGTTGCAAGCACGATAAAATAAAGTATATATTTAGCATTTTCTCTCTTTACAAACAAGCGCAGTATCGGAGTTATAAGATACAGACCGACAAGCATAAAAAGATACCAAAGATGGACGTGCCCAAAAATAGATCTGTAAATAAAGTTTTTAAGAGAAAAATCTTCGCCTTGACAAATTGGGATAAATACGAAATAAACCGCCGCGTAGATAACAGACCAAATGCACAGCAGAACAAAGAAATTCACCGCATTCTTGATTATTTTTTTGACAGGCAGGCTTTTATCTTCATTCAGCATAAGTGCGCCCGACAGCATAACGAAAAGAGGTACGCCAATACGGGAAAGTCCGTCAAATATATTTGCTGCTATAAAATTCGGTGAAGATAAAGGATAATATTTTACGGCGTCCGATGACACATGTATCATCACGACCGCAAGCACCGCAGCAATACGGATAATATCGTAAGAAAAAATTCTGTTTGCTTTGTTATTCATTTCAAACACCTTTAAAAATTCAGCTTAGTTATCGGGTATGGTTAATTTTTATTTTGAAAAGCTTCCTCTTTCCACCCTACAAGCCTATCCAATACTGATCCAAGCTTTTCGGTCAGACGGTTTATTCTCAGAAGCTTAAAGATCTGCACACGTACAAGCTCTATCACATAACATACCAGATATACCGCAAAAATAGCGCTTACTCCAACGCCTATACAGACGAAAATATTACTCTCTGCCGCCCAGATGACCATATTGGAGAAAATGCGGTAGAAAACGAGTGGGTGAGTATGAATGATATATACTGAAAAAGCCGCAGAGCTAAGCGAAAGAAGAGCCTTTGACAGAAATCTGTGCTTTTCGCCGTCAAGTCTTATCTTTTCAAAAAGCAGAAGCGAAGCGGCGGCGTTTACTACCATAAACGGTGAAGTATACTGGAAAAGATGATAAGCGAAGGTAGCAACAAAGCCTTTTCCGAAAAACCAGAACGCCCATACGACAAGTACGTTCACTGCCATAATACAAAAAAGCTTGGTTTTGCTAAAATCAAAATATTTTTTACCGTACAGTTTAACAAAAGCTCCGACAAAATAGCAGAATATAAGCCAGAAGGAGGAATATCCTCTGCCAACCTTGAAATAATCGTAAAATCCGAACGTGGTTATTACCGAAAGCATTACAAAAAGGATAGTAATAAGCGTAGCAAATCTTTTTTCATCAAGAGCCTTGATAAACGTATTAAGATACGGAATGAGCATAAAGACGAGCGCGTAGCAAACTACGTACCAGTATCCACCGGTTATGGGAGGAAATATCGACTCAATACAAAGCTTGATATTTCCTGCAAAAATAGAATGACTGAAAATCATAAAGCCTGCAAAAATAGCAACACAGTAAAATGCAACGGTAGCAAGCAGATCAATCAGTCTTGCGGTACTGTTTCTCGTCTTACTTACACAGAGATAGCCGGTAAGCATAGCGAAAACATCAACCGACGAATAGCATATTGCGCCGAGAAGCTTTGCAAACGCCTCGTTGAGAGGCATATCGCCCGAGCCTCTCAAAAGACCGCCTTTATTAACGATATGTAAGCCGAGTATTCCGAGCATAGCCCAGATACGAAGAATATCAAGTCCGTAATTTCTGTTTTTTGTCATAATGTCACCTTAAAATTCAAATTCAGTCAACACAGGTCATAATATCGAGTATTTCTCTATCGGTGTCTCTCATTCCGTCACGACCCAGTCGACCGATATTTTTAATGGTATTTTCAACGCCGGCAGACACTATTCCGTCGCCACGATAGAACTGCTGTCCTTGGAGATACATCTCATATCCTAGAATTCCCGCATCGACCGCAGTAGAGATCTTTGCCGCGCAGGACGCTTTCGCGCCGTCGCAGACTATGCCCGACGTTATCGCAAGGGCGTTTACGAGCGTGTGAGCGATCTCTCTGTATCCGCCGCCTCGGAGATATGCAATACCCGCTCCTGCCGCCGCTCCTGCGCTCACCGCGCCGCAATAGGCAGACAGACATCCGATACCCGACTTCAAATGAATTGCAGACAGATTGGAAATTATAAGCGCTCTGTAAAGCTTATCCTGGTCTACTCCAAGCTCCTTTGCATATTCAACGAGCGGCAAAGATACCGTCATTCCTTGATTTCCGCTTCCCGAATTTATTATAACGGGAAGCTCGCATCCGTTCATTCTGGCGTCCGAGCCTGCCGCCGCTCTTGCCTTTGCGCGAGTTATTATATCCTTTCCGAACGAAGCAAGCAGTACTGATCCGATATTTGCACCGTAATCACCGTTAAAGCCCTCTTCGGATATTGCCATATTATATTCTATCTGACGTTCGAGCGTTTCTCTAACGTCAGAAATATCCGCAGTATTTGCAAAGTCGCATATATCCTCTATACTAAGCAGTGAGTAATCGGGAAGTCCTTCCTCTTTTACACTTTCGAGTCCCTTTTGGAGCAGGATCTCAGAGCCCTTTTCTATATATACGACGCCTGCGTGACTGTTTGCTATTCTTACCTTTGCGCTCGAATTTTCACCGTATACGGTGACTACTATATCGAGAAGCAGATCGTTATCTGCCTGCTTTACCGAGATAGGCGTAGCACTAAGATATTCGAAAAACTCCTTCTTCTGAGTCTCGGTAACGTTTCTGAGAACCTCGAGGTCGAGCTCCGGTTGCCCTGCGACAGCTCCGATGGCAACTGCGGCTTCTATTCCCTTTTGTCCGTTTGTATTGGGAACGATAACGCTTTTGACGTTTTTAATTATATTTCCGCTCGCCGTGACCTCTATTTTTTTAGGAATCTCTCCGAGCACCTCTCTCGCCTTTGCGGCACAGAGTGCAAGAGCAGTAGGCTCGGTACAGCCTCTAGCCGGAACGAGCTCTCTTTTAAGTATTTCAACGTAGGTCTGATATTTTAAACAATGCTTTTCCACAACATTTTTCCTTTCTGTGTGAAACCTTTGTTTTACGCCATTATACCACTTTATTTTACCAAATACAAGTGTTTTATCACTATTTTGACACAAATAAGAAAATTCCCACAGCAGCTCTCAAAGCACTTGAACTTTAATAAAATCAATGTTATAATATACCGTAGTCACACTATCCGGAAAGGAGAGTTAAAATGAAGCTTTTAATAAACGCCATTACAAAATTTATCTGCGGACTGCTGCTCGTCGGGCTTTTACTCTTTTTACCTGCGGGAACGCTTAACTATCCAAACGGATGGTTATTTATCGCACTACTTTTTATTCCGATTCTTATACTGGGAGCTTTTCTGTTTATAAAATCCCCAGAGCTTCTGAAAAGAAGACTTGACACCAAGGAAAAAGAAAAAACACAAAAGGGCGTGCTCGCATTCTCTACACTTCTCTTCCTCGGCGGATTTATCGTTGCAGGGCTTGATTTCCGCTTCGGGTGGTCTGATATGCCGCTTTGGATGATTATCTCCTCGTCAGCCGTTCTTTTGACGTCATACGCGATGTATGCGGAAGTAATGCGAGAGAACGCATATCTTTCAAGAACGATCAAGGTTGAGGACGGTCAAAATGTGATAGACAGCGGTCTTTACTCTATCGTCCGTCACCCGATGTACGCAGTAACGCTCTGGCTTTTCCTATCTATCCCTCTCATACTCGGATCGTGGTATGCACTTATCTGCTTTGCTCATTATCCTGTCATTATAACAGTTCGCATAATGAACGAAGAAAAGGTACTCAGCGAAAAACTTATTGGGTACGAGGATTACAAGAAAAAAGTAAAATATCGTCTTGTTCCGTTTATTTGGTAAAATCAATTAAATGTACATACAATAAAAACGTATTAGTCATTTTTTAGTTTAATTAATCTAAGGAGAATTTCAAATGTCTGAATTTTTAGCTTCCCTTCACCCTACCATAGTGTGCATGCTCATATGTGTTGCAAAAATAGTCGAGATCTCTATACAGTCGCTCAAAACCTGCATGATGGTCAAAGGACAGAGACTGAACGCGGCAGGGCTTGGATTCGTAGAATGTGCGATATGGGGACTTGTTATATCAACGATCATCGGAACGCTCGGAGACAATATTTTACTTCTCTTCTTTTACTGCATCGGATACGCCGTAGGTCTTTTCCTCGGCGCTACTATTGAAAACAAAATCGCGCTTGGCACATCAAACCTTGAACTCATCGCAAGCGATGAGAGCACAAAGAAGATTACATCTTATCTCAAAGAGCAAAACAGAGGCTACACCGTATTCGAGGGTCACGGCTCGAAGGACAAAATGAATATGATCTTCATAGTTCTGCCTCGCAAGGAAACGCCGAAGGTGCTGAGAGAAATCCGCAAAGAATGTGACGAAAAAGTGTTTGTCGTAGCCTCTGAGGTCAGCAAATACGCCGGCGGATACGGTATGGTGAAATAACGCACGCGACAGGACTTACGAACCTAAATCGGCGCCGACGCTTCCCTTTTTCGCTTATTTCCCTTGCGCCGATTAGCAAATCCTGCGGATTTGCGAGGTTCAACTCGGTTTACTTGGATACGCAAAAAGCACGGCTTTTGCCGTGCTTTTTGTGTATGCGGGCGACAGGACTTGAACCTGCACAACCTTGCGATCATAAGAACCTGAATCTTACGCGTCTGCCAATTCCGCCACGCCCGCGAATAGTATGAGTGGGAGTGGCGAAATTTTTCTGCACACGCCCGCGTCACTATGAACGTAGTTTTCAACGTACTCGTTGATAATATCACATTTTTAGATTTTTGTCAAGCGGAAATTGATATTTTATTTGAGTTATTTCAAAATTTATTACTCACTAGATCTTTTCTGCTTTGCTTTAACGACTGCTTTCTTTATAATAGGCGGCAAAACGAACACGCAAATAAGGGTAATGACAATAAGCACGCCTGCCTTGAGCATAGTGCTATCCGAGCTTTCGGCAAAGCTCGTAGGAATATTATAGTTTTTTGCTATTTCAATTGCAACGTCGTTACTTCCGCAAATAAGGATAAGATTTTCACAGCCGAGAAATGCGTCTGTGCCGATATCACGGCAATTTTCAGGTATTTTAAGCTCCTTGAGACGCTTAGCATCCTCAAATGCCGAGTCGCCTATCTTTTCAAGACTTTCGGGAAGATCGATATTTTTAAGTGAGTAGCATTTAAAGAATGCACCAAACTCGATCTCGCAAAGTCCTTCGGGAAGTTCAACTATTTTGAGATTTTCACATCCGCTGAATGCATATTTTCCTATTGACTTGACCGTGTCGGGGATAACTACCTTTTTTAGTGCGCTACTGTTTGTAAAAGCATCCGTGCCTATATACTTTACATCATATTCGTTATTTTCGCCGACTTTTTCCGGTATGATCAGAGTAGATCTATATCCCTTATATCCGTCGATAGATGCATAGCCGTCCTCTTTTACAGTATATATAAATTCGGAATCGATACTCACACCCATTCCCTTATAAGTGAATAATATGAGAAGTCCCACAGCTATAAGAAGCACAGCTACAAGAAATATTTTTTCGACTGTTATCGGTATTTTTCTATTCATATCACGTCTCCGACTTGATTACTTAGTTGAATTATAACACAAAAAGAGAAATTTTAAATATATATTTTGTAAACATCGCATCATTTGTGGCAATAATTTATCAGGTTTCATTAAGTAAGGAGAATTTTATGAAAATTGGTGAAAGCTTTTCGGAAAACGTATCTATGCTTGAGGGTGCGCTCGGATACGGGGTAGCCTACGACGTGACACGCCGTGAACTTTTGATAGGCGGAAAAAAAGCGTTTTATTATTATCTCTTTTGTCTTACAAACGATACGCTTGCCGAGCGTTTGGTAGAGGGGTTTCTTAGCGTCAAATACGAAGAAAACGCCGAAAATTTTGTAAAAGCTTTTGTACCCATAGCATCAGCAAAGACTGCTGACGATATATCCGAGATAGCGCACGACGTTTTTATGGGAGATTCGGTACTGATAGTCGAAGGATACTCGAAAGCCATCGTCTGCGACACGAAAAAAATCCCGATGCGTTCTCTGTCCGAGCCCGAAAACGACCACGTTCTGCGAGGACCACGTGAGGGATTTCTTGAAAATCTAAAAGAAAACACGGCACTTATAAGAAAACGCCTCAAAACCAACGAGCTGGTTATGAAGCGTTTCAACGTAGGGGATTTTGCGCCGACAGAGGTGCAGGTGTGTTACGTCAAGAATCGCGCTAACAGAAAACTAGTTGCAGACATTGAGCGTAAGATAAGCGAGATACGGGTAGATGCACTTTCTATGGGTCAGGAATCGCTTGCCGAATGTCTTATAGAAACCAAATGGTACAATCCCTTTCCTAGGTTCCGCTTTACCGAACGTCCGGATGCGGCGTGCGCTATGCTACTCGAAGGAAGCATTATAATTCTATGCGACAACTCTCCGATGGCCATGATACTTCCCTCCTCACTCATCGATTTTTTACAAGAGAGCGACGATTTTTACTTTCCGCCCTCCATAGGAAGTTATTTCAGAATACTCAGACTTGCGATATTTTTCACGTCACTCATAGTTATGCCGTTATGGTATTTAGGTGTGAGAAATCCCGAATTTTTGCCAAACTATCTTGATTTTATGTTACCCTCAAAGGAAGGACTGCCCATTCTCGCGCAGATAATATTCATCGAGGTCATACTTGATGCCATAAAGCTTGCATCGGTAAACACGCCCAGTATGATGAACGGCTCTATCGGTATAGTTGCAGGTCTAATAATCGGAGATTTTTCTGTAAACGCGGGTTGGCTCACCCCGGAGGTCATACTTTATATGTCGATAGTAGCAATATCGAATTTCACCCAGCCGTCTTTTGAACTTGGGTACGCATTCAAATTTTGTCGAGTTATGACAATACTATTTATACACTTTTTTAACATCGTAGGCTTTGCCATCGGAATGCTGCTAAGTCTCCTCATGATAGTAAGAAATCATACGATAACCAAAAAAAGCAGCTATCTTTACCCTATCAAACCCTTTTCGTGGAAAGCGCTGAAAAGGCAGATAGTAAGAGAAAAACTAAGTACAAACGATACGAAAAAATAGTTAAAGTTCGGAAAAACTCCGAGCTTTTAATCTTTGTAAAAATTTTCATTTTGCATCATTTTAGACTTGACAAGTACTGTTTATTGCGGTATCATATATTGATGAATATTTATTATCAAAGGAAGTAGTTTAAAATGCTTGAACTTAAAAATATAACCTTTACCCTGCCTGACGGGAAGAATATTACAGATAATATCTCTCTTATCATTCCCGACGGCAAGATGATAGCAATAACAGGTCCGAACGGCGGCGGAAAAACCACGCTCGCAAAGCTCATCGTCGGAATCCAGAGGGCAAGCTCGGGAGAGATGATATTCAACGGACAAAATATCACCGATCTTTCGGTCAGCGAGAGAGCAAATCTCGGTATCAGCTACGGATTTCAGATCCCCGTGACCTTCAAGGGCTTTACCGTCCGCGACATTTTAAATCTTGCCGCAGGACGCGAACTTTCCTCTGACGAGTGTAAAGATCTGCTCGGAACTGTCGGACTTTGTAAGCGCGACTATATAAATCGCGAGCTAAACAAGAGTCTTTCGGGCGGTGAAATGAAGCGTATCGAGATCGCAAGCGTACTTGCCAGAGGAGATAAGACTCTGCTCAGCATATTTGACGAGCCCGAGGCGGGTATCGACCTTTGGAGTTTCAGAGAGCTTATCGGAGTACTCGACTCTATGCGAAGCGACAAAAAGCGCTCTCAGGTCATTATTTCGCATCAGGAGAGACTACTTGAAGTCGCGGACGAGATAATTCTCGTGGCGGGCGGAAAAATCGAAGCAGTCGGAACGCCCGAGGAGATTTTGCCCATGCTAAGCGCGGGAAAGGGCGAGGGTTGCAACTGCCCCAAAGGAAGGAGCGTGAGAGATTGTGAATAATATTACAGAAAAAATGCTTAAAATAATTGCCGATTACGACGGACTTGAAAAGGCGTCCTACAATATCCGCGAGGACGGCGAGTGCGTAGGTCGTAAATCGACGAAAAACGTCAGTATAGAGCCGCTTTTTGACCGCTCTGGTATCGAGATAAGGGTCAAGGAAAACACTAAGGGCGAGACTGTATATATCCCTGCCTGCCTCACAAAATCGGGCGTAAACGACCTCGTTTATAACGATTTTTATATCGGAGAAAACTCGGACGTCACGATAGTTGCGGGCTGTGCGGTGCATACAGATGGCGACAAGGAATCGCTCCATAACGGTATCCACAGATTTTTCCTTGCTAAAAATTCAAAGGTAACTTACATCGAAAAGCATATCGGTGAGGGCGACGGCGAGGGCGCGAGAAAGATAGACCCCGTGACCGAAATGGCACTGGACGAGGGCGCGACCCTCACGATAGACACGCTCCAAATCGGCGGAGTTGACTATTCAAACAGAAAGACGAAAGCAACGCTTGCAGCCAAAGCAAAGCTCCTTATCCGCGAAAGGATACTCACCGACCGCGACGAGCAGGCTATCACCGATTTTGAGGTAACGCTTGAAGGCGAGGATAGCGGTGTTGACCTTATCTCGCGCTCGGTGGCAAAGGGAAATTCCTATCAGGGATATACCTCGAAGATAATCGGAAAAACGAAGTGCACAGGACATTCGGAATGTGATGCGATACTGTCGGGAAACGGACGTGTTGACGCGACACCGTCGTTGACTGCCGAGTCGGGCGATGCTTCGCTTATTCACGAGGCGGCTATCGGAAAGATAGCGGGCGAGCAAATAATCAAGCTCTGCTCTCTCGGTCTCACCGAAGAAGAAGCGGAAAGAAAGATCATCGAGGGATTTCTTAGGTAAATGAAAAGAGCAGTTCAAATTGAACTGCTCTTTAATTTTTATAATTTTCATTTTACAAATATATTTTATATTTTTTTCAAAAACGCGTGACATTCTTACAAAAATGATGTATAATATAAGAAATATAAAAAACGACTCCGAAAGGACATCACATTATGCCAAAGCTTCTCGCCGTTGACGGCAACAGCATTATGAACCGTCAATTTTACGGAATAAGACCGCTTACCAATTCTGCGGGTGTTTTCACGCAGGCGGTTTACGGATTTCTGAACGTCCTCTTTTCTCAGCTCGAACACGTAAAGCCCGACTACGTTGCGGTCGCCTTTGACCTCAAAGCGCCGACCTTCCGTCACAAATTCTATCCCGAGTACAAGGCGGGACGCCACGCGATGCCGTCTGAGCTTGCGATGCAGTTCCCCTACGTGAAAAAGTGCATTTCTGCGCTCGGCATCAAGGTCATCGAGCTTGAAGGCTACGAGGCGGACGACATTCTCGGAACGCTCGCGAGAATGGGCGAGGACGTTGGCGCAGAGTCCTATCTTCTCACGGGAGACCGCGACAGCTATCAGCTTATCAGCGATAAAACGACCGTGCTTTATGCATCAAATCAGAGCACTACTCCCTTCACAGAAAAGGAATTTTTTGAAAAATACTCTATAAAGCCAAGTCAGTTCGTTGACCTAAAAGCTCTTATGGGCGACAGCTCGGACAACATTCCGGGCGTTCCCGGCATAGGTGAAAAGACGGCTATCAAGCTCATCTCGACCTGCGAAAGTCTGGACAAGCTCTACGAGAATATTTCGGCAGCGGGTGTTTCGGCAAAAATTCAGGAAAAGCTCGAAAGCGGCAAGGAAAGTGCGTTTATGTCGCACCGTCTCGCTGAAATCGAGAGACACGCGCCTCTCGGACTGACGCTCGACGACATAATTCCGACACCGAAGGACATTCCCGCGCTCAAAGCGCTTTTTGCCGAGCTTGAATTCTCGGCGTTTACCAAAAAAATAATCGAAAAAAGCGGCGAAGAACAACAGAAGCGCGAGTTTACTCCCATCTCCTCGCTCGAACTGCTCACACTGCCCTACGGCGGCGAAATTCCGGTCATTATCGAAGAAAATCTGCTTTATGTTCTCTCGGGCGGAGAGGCGTACTCGTGCGAGTACAGCGAGATTTCTCAGCTTCTTCCCTTTTTCGAGGACGAAAAGCGTGAATTTATCGTTTACGACCTCAAAGAGCTTTTACACACCCTATATCCCGAAAACGACGAGACACCCGTAAAATTCAGATGTCATTTTGATATTCTGCTCGCGGCTTACGTACTGAGTCCATCGGACGGCTCATACGACATTTCACGTCTTTCGGGAACTTATCTCGGCAAAACACTTGCCAGTGATATTGACGCTCTCGCACCTCTTGCCATCGAGATGAAAAAGAAGCTCGAAGAGTCAAATATGATAAGTCTTTACAAGGACATCGAAATTCCTCTTGCAAGGGTTCTTTTTGAAATGGAAAGGCGCGGATTTGCGCTTGATATTCAAAATCTCAAAGACTTTTCGGTAATGCTCGACGAGGCGGTAAACTCTCTCACCCAAATGATATACGAGAGCGTCGGACACGAGTTCAACATCAATTCCCCGAAACAGCTCGGCGTTGCCCTTTTTGACGAGCTAGGACTTCCCGCCTTCAAAAAAACACAAAGCGGATATTCGACGAGCGCGGACATACTTGAAAAGCTCCGCCCTTATCACCCCATAATTGATATGATACTGAACTACCGTCAGGTGGCAAAGCTCAAATCGACCTATGCCGACGGGCTTCTTGCCGTCGTAGGCGAGGACGGACGTGTACGCACGAAATTTAAGCAAACGGTAACGGCTACGGGACGTCTTTCGTCGGTCGAGCCAAATCTGCAAAACATTCCAGTTCGCACCGAACTCGGACGTGAGATGAGGCGTTGTTTCGTGGCTCGTGATGGCTACACGCTCGTTGATGCCGACTATTCGCAGATAGAGCTTAGGCTTCTTGCTGCTATTTCGGGCGATGAAAACATGTGCGACGCGTTCAAGCGCGGCGTTGACGTTCACACGGTGACGGCGTCTCAGGTCTTTAACATACCCGAAGACGAGGTGACCTCTGAGCTTAGGAAGAGAGCGAAGGCGGTCAATTTCGGCATAGTTTACGGCATCGGCGACTTTTCGCTTGCAAACGACATCGGCGTTTCTAAAAAGGAAGCGGGCGAATACATCAAAAGCTACAAGGAGACATACAAGGGCGTTGCCGACTATCTTGACAAAACTATCGAGAGCGCATACGCTGACGGATACGTTACGACGATGTTCGGGCGCAGGCGCTATATTCCCGAGCTTTCCTCTCCGAAGGCTATGATGAAAAAATTTGGCGAGAGAGTCGCTATGAACAGCCCGATACAGGGCTCTGCCGCAGACATCATCAAGCTTGCTATGATAAACGTGGAAAAAGCGCTTGCAGGAAGCGGACTTGATGCAAAGCTGATACTTCAAATACACGACGAGCTTATCGTCGAGGCAGCCGAAAAGGACGCCGCTCAGGTAAAGGAAATTCTCGTTTCCGAAATGGAAAACGCGGTAGATCTCGCTATTCCGCTTTCGGTCGAGGCGGCAATCGGAAAATCGTGGTATGAGTGCAAATAATTTCGGCTATATATGAAAAGATCCCAACAGATTTAAATATCTGTTGGGATCTTTTTGAATCGCAAATATTTTTAATTTTTCGGTCGTGAATTGTTAGGTTTAGGATTTCCATTTTCATCTCTGTTTATAGGAGTTGCTTTAAGTATGGAAAGTAATAGATCTACAAGGGCAAAGCAAATCCATTTCGTATTTTTCTTTCATTCTTCTATATGTAAAATCCTCACCACAGCGGATAACTTCACATCTGGAACCCAAGCACTTTCCAGCAATTAACTTATAGTTTTTAAAAACTCATCGGGCTGTTTTTTACTTTTTCTCTACAAAAATCAATGCAGTATTTGTGAATTGCCAAATCAGATTCCAGATAACATCTTTTGCCGACGTCGGTCGGGATATAGATTATTATGAGTCCTTGTTATCCTGAAATATTTAATTATATTATATAACAGTCGGTAAAAAACATCAATCTGTGAAAATATACAAATAACAACGGGATTTTTTGTATATATAGATAAGTATAAAAGGTTGACACTTATTTTATTTTTTGATACAATAGAAGGCGAGGTAAATATTATGAACAACAAGATATATTGCTCTACCGGCACGATAGTCGGAAGAGTAAACGATTTCAATTACAGGCTTTTCACAGAAAATCACAAAAGCATCAGAGCGGACGGCTTCGAGCTTATGATGGTAAAAGCTTATTATCCCATACTTTCCGAGCTTTGCCGAGAGATCGACCGTGTCGGCGCAGATATTGCCGTCGTCCACGCCGAAAAGGAGATTGGCGGATTTCTATCCGAGACCGATACCGACATCTTAAAAAGGGCGTTTTCCGAATTCGAAACAAACTGCAAGGTCGGAGAAGCGCTTGGTGCCCGTAAGATTGTATTTCATTTATGGAGTGCGCCAAGCTCGGACACTCGTTTTGAAAACAATCTTTCCACTCTTCCCTATCTGTGCGAGATAGCAGACAAAAATTCAATCGAGCTACTTATCGAAAACGTACCCTGCGTCTCGAAGGATCCTTTTACGCATCTTTCGGAAATTGACGAGAAATTCCCTAAGGTCAGATTCATTTTCGACACGCGGTTCGGAGCATTCCACGAGCAGACCAACGCCTTTCTGTCCTCACCGTGGCTAGCAAACGGAAAGATCGCTCACATACACTTTTCCGATTACATAGGTCCCGCGCACGATTTCTCCTCGCTTCGTCCGATACCGCATCTTGGCAAGGGTCTTGTCGGATTTGACAAGATAATGCCGATTATTTCCGGGAAATACAGCGGATCTATAACTCTCGAATCTCCAGAAATACGCAAGGACGCCTCGGGCATAGACAAGATAAACGCCGATCTTGAATACATAAAAACATATTGCAAAACGATAAAATAAAGATCAAACACACCCGCAATTGCGGGTGTTTTTTTATTTAGGCCGTAAAGGATTCAAGCAAGACCAAACCGTCTTCCACTAAAAGTTTTATGAGAAAATATTTCGTTTCTCCGTCCGAATCTGTATAAGAAATTCCTCGATCTACTGTGGTGTCGTTTACATAAGTCGATATGACGAGAGGCGTTTCCACTGTAAGTTCGTCAAGGGTGAAAAGTTCGTTTTCTATAACGATATCCTCTGAATTATCGATGGCGAGAAATTTAAAGTTTGTGACTGTAACGTCTGTTTCGAAAAGGATATTCCACTCACTGTTTATTGCACTTTCATCGATGAAATGAACATATGAATCGGTATCGTTCATAAGAGTTTCATCTGCCTGCGATATTAATACCTCGGCGTTCTTAGCGGGTACTATTACCTTATCCGAGAGAAGCTCATTTTCAACATCATAGTTATCTGCATCAACGAAGCAACCGTCTTCATCGAGCGCTAAAAAGCCGTTACGTATCATCTGCTGGGAGAGGAGTGACACAAGTCCGCTATTATCACCTTCAAGCCTCGAGCCATCAAGGTTTACGAGCATCACGCATATCGCGTTTCCTCTGCAAAAATCACCGTAGGATTGCTGACTTTGTCCGAGCAGATTCCAGATAACGTCTTGTGCCGCCGTCGGTCGGTATGCGTCTATTATGATGAGACGGTATCCCACGCCCTCGTCCATATTTACAAAAAACTTTGCAACCTTATCAAGTTTTTTAATTGTTCCGTAGCGAAGATAAGCATCTGTAAAGTCGTAGATCTTTTTACCCGTTTCGTTATCTTCGGTAGCATATTTGAGATCAACCATAACATTTTCGATATGATCGGTCACCTTAACAATCTCATCGTTTGCCTTATCGGGATACGGATCATTTTCGGGATCGTATGTAATATTTTCCTTAACGCATGAATATTTTTTCGCAAGTCCTTCCTCGCGGCGCTCGTGCTCAGACTTACAAGCCTCAATATCTGATTCTGTCTTGGCAATTTCAAGCTTCACGTTAACAAGTTCGTCTTCATACTGTTTAAGCAAAGCCTTGCATGTATCTATGTCAGGTTGATCTTCGGACTCGCTTTCATTATTTCCTTCATTTCCTTCGATATTTTCGGTCTCCGCTTCGATATTCCTTATGATATTTCTTAGCGATTCTATTTCATTGACGAGCACGCTCACTCTATTTTCATGCGAGGCAAGCTTATCGGTCAGCTGCTTCATTTGCTGATTAAAGGCATCACGGAGACTGTGTGTATCCGATCTATATTCATCGTCAAACGAAACGCCGTCGTCGACGACCTTTATCTTGATCTTACACTTTGCCTCTGTACCGTCAAAATTGGATATTACGAATTCTATTTCGCATTCTCCAATGCTCTGTGCGATTATCATACCGTGCTCTTCGTTCCAGATCGCCACCTCGGAGTTTGAGCAAAGAACACCGCTTATAACAGCATCCTCCTGTGATTCTGCCGGAATGTAGGTAAAATCAACAGCGAGCAGGTCACCGCGATTCATATAATAGGTACTCGAAAGAGTGGAAAACTCCTTTACGGGATATATCTTCTTTGTAACTTCAAGGTCAAACGATGCGGTTATTCCGTTGGGTGAGGTGACGGTTATAGTAGTAGTTCCTATCGTATAAGCGCTGAGAGTTCCATCGGCGGATACAGCCGCAACGTTTACGTTGCTTGAGGTCCATTCCAGACAAGGAATTTCATCGGCATCAAACGGAGTGATAATAGGAGCAAGCTTCAAAGTATCGGTACACTGCATGTGCAAGGTAGGATATTTTCCTGTCTGTGCATCCTTTTCACCTGCAAATTCTATCGAAACGAGCGGATTATTTACGGTAACGGTAAGAGTTTGGATATATCCGCCGTCCACAGACTCGGCGGTAAGAGTTACAGTTCCGTTTTTAAGCGCAACGATTTTTCCGTACTTTATCATTGCCACTTTACTATCCGACGATGTCCATATCAGATTTTTGTTGGTAGCATCCTCTGGAAAATATACTATGTTAGGTTCGGTTTTAGAGCCTTTTGAAACTGTTATAGTTTCTTCTACAAATTCGAATCCGGTCAGTGCCGAGATTACGGTAACATTGCAGGAAGATTTAAGTCCATTAGTCGTAGTTACGGTTATAGTAACCTCTCCGCAGGAAATCGCGGTAATTACGCCGCCCGAATTTACGATAGCAACGCTTTCATCCGAGGATTTCCATCGCGGTCTGCTGGTAGCATCCACGGGAAGCATACTGAATTCAAGCTGCATAGAAACGCCTCTGTTTATGGTAAGCTTCTTAGGCGCAAGTGTGATCGAGTCGGCATATTTTCCGACAGTTATTCGGCATATTGCCGTATAACCGCCCGGCTCGGCACTTACTATTATATCTGTCGTTCCAAGCTTATGCGCGGTAACAAGTCCGTTTTCATCAACACTTGCCACCGATTCAACGCTAGATATCCAAGTATAGGTGGCTCCTATAAAGTTTTCCGGAATCGGACCTGCGGAAAGCTGAACAGTGTCTCCTACTTCAAGATCATAATCCTCATAGTTTATATGAACTCCCGATAGTCTGAGCATTACGTTGACCTTCGCACTCACACTGTATTTTCCGTCAAGTGTAGTTGCAGTTATATTGGTACTCCCCTGAGAAATACCCGTCAGATTTCCATTAATATCAACCTTTGCAACATCTTCGTTATCCGAGCTCCAAAGCAGATTAGAGGTCTCCATTCCTGTTGCGAGATTTTTGATTTTGAGTCCGATAGTCTTGCCAACATCTACCGCTATATCTCCCGAAATATCAAAAGCGATTCCCTCTTTGATTTCATCGGGTATATCACCATTATTAGTGTTCGTTGTATTATCGTTGTCGTCATCACTGTCTGTTTGACACGCGGTCGCCACCGTAAGAAGCGACGCTATAAGGATCAAAACTAAAAATATTTTTTTCATTTATATCTTCTCCGAACGTTTTAGTAGATTTCCGACGGAAAATTTTATACTTTCCGTCTGTTCGACATTTTACGATTTTATTTACGCGAATACATTATAGCAAAAAACATCTTTTTTTTCAATCGATATTTAAAATAAAAAGCATCAAAATATAAAACTTTTTGTTAACTGATTTAGTACAAACGCAAAATGTTACATTTTTTGTAATCATAATTTAAATTATTCTTGATATTTTTTGCATTTTATGGTATGCTTAGTAATATGGATCACAATATGTTATTTTGAGGTAAATAATATGAACAAAAATCTCGATTTTACAAAAAAGCTGATAGATTTTATAGACAAAACTCCAAGCGCATTCCACTGTGTGGAAAATACCGCGAGTATTCTTGAAGGAAGTGGATTTATCCGCATCGACCCATCAAAGCGCTTTGATCTTAATGCGGGTGGAAAATATTTTCTCTCGCGCGGTGGATCATCACTTATCGCCTTTATAATCCCGAAAGATACCTCTTCGCTCTCCTTTTCCATAGGTGCGGTACACGGCGACTCGCCCGCGTTCAAGTTAAAGCCCTCGTGCGAGACCGACGCTTTCGGAAAATACACAAAGCTCTCGGTAGAAAGATACGGTGGTGCTGTCTTACAGACTTGGTTCGACCGTCCGCTTTCATTAGCAGGTCGCATCGTCGTAGAGGAAAACGGAAAGATTGTTTCCAAAAACGTAAACATTAACCGCGATCTGCTCATAATACCGAGCGTTCCCCCACATCTCGGAAGCATCGAAAAGCCTTCTCTCACAGTCGATTTTCTTCCTCTTTATGCGGAAAGCTCCTCAAAGAGTTTAGACGAGGTTATCGCAGAGTACGCAGGAGTCGATAAAAAGGAAATAATTTCCTATGATTTGTTTGTTTACACCCGTCAGAAGGGTGCGCTCCTCGGCGGAGAAAACGAGTTCTTCTGTGCTCCGAGAATAGACGATCTTGAATGTGTATATGCATTGCTCGAAGGATTTATTGAGGCAAATCCGAGTTCATCGGTCGCTGTATATGCGATATTCGACAACGAGGAGACAGGCAGTTCCTCTCGTCAAGGTGCGTTTTCGACCCTCCTGCCCGAAACTCTCCTCCGGATAGTTCTCGCGCTTGGCGGAGATAAAGAGGATTATTACGCCTGCCTTGCATCGTCGTTTATGCTTTCGGCAGACAATGCTCACGCAAAGCACCCAAATCATCCTGAGCTCTTCGATGTTCACAACGCACCGATTATGAACGGAGGTATAGTTATAAAAACAAACGCATCGCAAAGATACACAACTGACGCTGTATCATATGCGATAGTAAAAAAAATATGCGAGAGTGCGGGGGTTCCCTATCAGACCTATGCAAATCGTGCAGATCTTGCGGGCGGTTCGACTCTTGGAAACATCGCGCTTCATCAGACTCCCGTATGCTGTGCCGACGTCGGTCTTGCACAGCTTGCTATGCACTCAGCCTGTGAAACAGCGGGATCCATGGACGCGCTGTATCTTAAAAAAGCCGCAAAAGTTTTGTTTGAAAACAAATTTACGGCTATATCCGACACCGGATACGATATAAAATAAATCTACTTTCAAGTTCACTTCTTAACGGAGGAATTTCAAGATGAGCATATCCGAAAAGCTAAAAGCCTTTTCGAGCACACTACTTGGTCGCTCGTGTGCAGCTATAATTCTCGCAGGCGGAAACGGAAGCCGTTATTCGACCGATCCGTCGACACCCAAGCAACTATTACCCATTTGCGGCAGCGAAATGATAATATATTCACTCAAAGCTTTTGACGCCTGTGCGCTCGTGCGCGAAATGATCATAGTTTCACGCAGGGAAGATATATCTCGCATTGAGGGGATAATAAAAAAATATCCCTTTACAAAGCCGATCAAAATAGTTTCAGGCGGAGCAACGAGACAAGAGTCTGCTCTTTGCGGATTTAACGCAAGCAGCGAAAGCTGTTCGTTTGTAGCGATACACGATGCGGCGCGACCGCTCATAACTACCGAAGCTATCGAGAAAGTTATATTTGCGGCATATCATTCAAAGGCAGCTATCGCGGCATCAAAAGCCGTCGATACGCCAAAAATAGTTTCTACTAATCATATGATAGTGGAAAAAGCCCCCGAACGCGAAAAGCTCTGGCTCGCGCAAACTCCTCAGGTTTTCGAGAGAGATCTTTACCGTGCCTCTGCTTACTATGCAAAAGAAAAAAGCTTTGAAGCGACAGACGACTGCTCACTGATCGAATTCGCAGGTTTTTTCGTAAAAGTAGTCGATACTGGCATCACAAACTTTAAGGTGACTCATCCTGACGATCTTTTACTCGCCAGTGCCATCATCGAACTCAGAAAGGAAATGTCTCAAAAATGAATTTCAGAATAGGACATGGTTACGATCTTCACCTCCTTGTAGGAGACAGAAAGTTAATACTCGGAGGAGTGGATATTCCTTATGAAAAAGGACTGCTCGGGCACTCGGACGCCGATGTTCTCGTTCACGCCTTGATGGACGCAATTCTTGGCGCACTTGCGCTTGGAGATATCGGAAAGCATTTTCCCGACAGCGACGCTTCTTACAAAGGGATCAGCAGTATGGCACTTCTTGAAGAGGTAAGAAAAATCATTGAAAACGAAGGATATTCGATCTCTAATGCTGATATTACTGTCATAGCGCAAAGACCTAAGCTGATTGGCTACATACCCGAAATGAGAAAAAACATAGCCTACACGCTTGGATGTGACATTTCATCCATAAGTATAAAAGCGACCACCGAGGAAGGACTCGGTTCAACGGGCAAGGGAGACGCTATCGCGGCACACGCTGTCTGCCTTCTCGTAGAAAATAACACACCCCACACATAGCGCGTGAGGGGTGCGTATATCAGGCAAGACAATCCAAGGTATCTTTCTTCGTTCACTTCCCTGCTTTTATACTTCCTATCGCCCGGACGGTTTTACCTTATCTTTATTTTTGATCAAGCGTTCGTCTGCCCTTGGTATATAATATGGCTTTTACTTTCTTATGCCACCTGAGACTCTCCTCGCCGAGGAAGCAAAATTTCTATTTTAAAACACATTGAAACGAATTCAAAACGATAAATATATTTTTTAGGAGTTTTTTTGAAAATGATAAAAATATCACCTTCTATTCTCGCCTCTGATTTTACAAAACTTGGTGATGACATTGCATCGGTCGAAGATGCAGGCGCAGATATGCTTCATCTTGACGTTATGGACGGAATATTCGTTCCTAACATATCGTTCGGCATACCCGTAATAGCCAGTGCACGTAAAGCAAGCAAAATGTTCTTTGACGTACATCTTATGATAAGCGAACCGATACGCTACGTAAACGATTTTGCAAAAGCGGGAGCCGATCTCATAACCGTCCACGCCGAGGCGTGTGAGGATCTCCTCTCTACTCTGAAAGCGATCCGCGCTCTTGGTTTAAAATCGGGTCTCTCGATAAAACCTGCCACACACGTCGAGGCGATCCGCGAGTATCTTGAATACTGCGATCTCGTTCTCGTTATGTCGGTAGAGCCCGGATTTGGCGGACAGAAATTCATGCCGATGGCTATCGAGAAAATATCCGAGCTTGCTTCACTAAAAGCTTCACTCGGTCTCCCGTATGAAATAGAGGTTGACGGAGGAATCAACGAGGAAACAGCAAAGCTCTGCACAAGTGCAGGTGCGACAGTACTCGTAGCAGGATCTTCGGTTTTTGGAAGCTCTGACCGCAAGATTGCAATAGATGCTCTTAGAAGTTAATTTTGAAAGGAAAACTAATATGAATAGTAAAAAAGCTCTTATAACGGGCAGCTTTGATCCCCCAACGATCGGTCACCTTGACATTATAAAGCGCGCATGCGATCTTTTTGACGAAGTAAACGTCTGTATATTCCGAAATAGCGACAAAAAATATATGTTTTCCGAGGAAGTCCGTCTTGATATGCTGCACGCCACCTGCAAGAATCTCCCGAACGTGAAGATCAACTGCTCAGACAAGCCTGTGGTTATCTACGCAAAGGAAAACGATATAAACATCATTGTAAAGGGAGCGCGCAGTGCGTCTGATTTTGAATACGAAAAAAATCTGCACGACCTAGGGCGTGACATAAACCCCTACACGGAGACGCTTATTCTCTTTTCGCGTCCTGAATACGAGAGAGTTTCTTCAAGCTCGGCTCGCGAGCTTATAAGATACGGACTCGATCTTTCAAAATATCTTACCGATGATGTTATCAAAATAATAGAAAGTCAAAAACAAAAGGCACTGTAATGATCTATTCTTCCATATTATTTATTCCCACAGAAGCCGTCACGGCAGTTATTACCGCCTGCGGTATCGTCATCGCACTTTTTATCATATACACACTTATCTCGCTATGGGCAATGAACAAGGCAATAAAGCGACGTCCCGACATTCCGCTTGAAATACTCGAAAAGGATGAGAACACCGCGTGGTACCGTTTTAAGGATGATATTCACAGAGGAATAGGCTGGCTAAGCTCTATGCCACGTAAAACCCTGACTACTGTCTCGCACGACGGACTCACTCTTTACGCCGATCTTATCGAGCACGAAGATCCCAAAGCAACGATAATCATGTTTCACGGCTACCGTTCAACTGGTCCGAATGATTTTTCGTGTGCAACCGAATTTTACTATTCTCTCGGTTTCAATCTTCTTATAGTCGACCAGCGCGCTCACGGACGGAGCGAGGGCAAGTACATAGGCTTCGGTGCGCTTGAACGCTTTGACTGCCAGAAATGGAGTGAGGTCGTCTATGAGCGTTACGGAAAAAAGCTTCCTATTATCATAACGGGAATTTCTATGGGAGCATCTACCGTTCTTATGGCCAGCAATCTGAAACTCCCTAAAAATCTTATCGCAATAATTGCAGACTGCGGCTTTACATCGCCCAGTGAGATAATCGGACACGTTATAAGACAGACTTACCACATTCCGCCGTATATTATTCTACCCGCAATGAGCATCTGGTCAAAAATACTCGCGGGATACTCTTTTAACCAGATATCCACCTGTGAAACTCTGAAAAGAAATACTATTCCTGTGCTTTTTATTCACGGCGAGGCTGACGACTTCGTTCCCTGCGATATGACGCGACGCGCGTTCGATACGTGCTCAAGCGAAAAAGAGGCGATATACGTCGAGGGTGCGGGGCACGGAGAAAGTTACATCTTTGAAATGGAGCGCTGTCAAAACACACTAAAAAGCTTTATTGAAAAACAGTTTGAAAAATTCGAGAAATGCTCATCTAAGTACATATCATAAAATATAATTATTTTTCACCGACACAATATCTTGTGTCGGTATTTTCTTACAAATTGAGTTTTTTTACATAGTTTTCTATATATTACCAGTTGTTTTTGTCACGAAATAATCGTATTGCACAAATATTGGGTATGTGAATTTGTGCACATTCCCATTTTTTAAAATAAATTAATATTCCACTTGACAAAACGCTATATATAGTTTATACTTGAAGAGCACGACCCAATATCTAGTTTTTTTAGCGGAGGTGATGCTTTTGAATATCGGAGGAATACAAAAGCTAACTCTACTCGACTATCCGGGCAAAGTCGCCTGCACTCTGTTCACAGTCGGATGCAATCTGCGCTGTCCGTTTTGTCATAACGCAGCGCTTGTTACGCACCCACAAGATGCAGGGTATGTAACCGACGACGAGCTATTCTCATTTCTAGAAAAAAGAGTCGGTATTCTCGACGGAATTTGCGTCACGGGGGGCGAGCCTACACTGCAAAAGGATCTACCCGAATTTCTTGCAAAGCTTAAAAATTTCGGCTACTGTGTAAAGCTCGACACCAACGGAACAAATCCAACGCTTTTAAAGTCTCTCGTTGACGATAGTCTCGTTGATTACGTTGCTGTCGATATCAAAAATTCACCTGAAAAATATGCTGTAACCTCGGGCAATATTGACCTTATCGACAAGATAAAGGAATCGGTCTCCCTACTGCTTTCCAACAATGTAGATTATGAGTTTCGCACTACTGTTGTAAAAGACTTTCACGATGTCAACGATTTTGAAGCGATTGGAAAATGGATAAGCGGAGCAAAACGTTACTTCTTGCAAGGCTTCGTTGATTCAGGAGACCTCATCTCAAAGGATACCGCTGAACTACCCAAGGAAAAAATGCTCGAAATGCTTAAAATAGTACAAAAGTACGTTCCAAATGCCCAACTTCGCGGCGTATAAATGATTTTGTTAGCAAAACACATAAATATAAAAAACAAAGAAAAACTAAAAAGGAGAAAAAAATGTATCAGGTTCAAAAAAGAGACGGAAAAATAATTGATTTTTCACTCGACAAGATTTCAAACGCTATCAAGATGGCATTTGAAGCTCAGGAAAAGCAGTACCATCCCCAAATAATCGATTTTCTCGCACTTAAAGTAACGGCAGATTTTGAGGCAAAGATCAAAAATAATATAATCGCAGTAGAGGATATTCAGGACAGCGTTGAATCTGTCCTCGTTCAGGCAGGATATTCGGACGTTGCAAAGGCATACATCCTTTACCGCCGTCAAAGAGCAAAGCTCCGCGAGATACAGAACACCGCTCTTGATTACAAAGCTACCGTAAACCAGTACCTTAAAGCGCTCGACTGGCGTGTTAAAGAAAACTCGACGGTTACCTACTCGGTCGGTGGACTTATCCTTTCCAACTCGGGAGCTATCACCGCTAACTATTGGCTCTCCGAGGTTTACGACGACGAGATCGCAAACGCCCACAGAAACGGCGATATCCACATTCACGACCTCTCGATGCTCACCGGCTACTGCGCAGGATGGTCACTCAAACAGCTTATTCAAGAGGGTCTTGGCGGTGTAGTAGGAAAGATCACCTCTGCTCCCGCAGCTCACCTCTCCACTCTCTGTAACCAGATGGTAAACTTCCTCGGCATTATGCAGAACGAGTGGGCAGGCGCACAGGCATTCTCCTCGTTTGACACTTACCTTGCTCCCTTCGTTAAGGTGGACAACCTTTCCTACAAGGAAGTAAAGCAGTGTATTCAGTCCTTCGTTTACGGTGTAAACACTCCCAGCCGTTGGGGAACTCAGTCGCCCTTTACCAACATCACTCTCGACTGGACCGTTCCGAACGACCTTGCAGAGCTTAACTGTATCGTCGGAGGAAAAGAGCTTGACTTCAAGTACAAGGACTGTAAAGCCGAGATGGATATGGTCAATAAAGCGTTTATCGAAATTATGATTGAAGGCGACGCTAACGGACGCGGCTTCCAGTATCCTATCCCCACCTATTCGATCACGAGAGACTTTGACTGGTCGGACACCGAGAACAATAAGCTTCTCTTTGAGATGACCGCTAAATACGGTACTCCCTACTTCTCGAACTACATCAACAGCGATATGGAGCCCTCGGACGTTCGTTCGATGTGCTGCCGTCTGCGTCTTGACCTTCGTGAGCTCCGCAAAAAGTCAGGCGGATTCTTCGGCTCAGGCGAATCAACAGGTTCTGTCGGCGTAGTTACCATCAACATGCCGAGAATTGCTTATCTTGCAGAGGACGAGGCTGACTTCTACAAGCGTCTTGACAAGCTTATGGACATCTCCGCACGCTCGCTCAAAACCAAGAGAACGGTTATCACAAAGCTTCTCGACGAAGGACTTTATCCCTACACCAAGAGATACCTCGGAACCTTCAACAATCACTTCTCGACCATCGGTCTCGTCGGTATGAACGAGGCAGGTCTCAACGCAAAGTGGCTTCGTGCAGATATGACCTCCGAAGCAGTTCAGCAGTTCAGCAAGGATGTTCTCAACCATATGCGCGAGCGTCTTTCCGACTATCAGGAGGCTTACGGCGACCTTTACAACCTAGAAGCCACTCCCGCAGAGTCGACATCCTTCCGTTTTGCTAAGCACGACAGAAAGCGTTATCCCGATATCATTACTGCTACCGAGGGCGACGCTACTCCCTATTATACCAACTCTTCGCATCTTCCCGTTGGCTACACCGAGGATATTTTCGCTGCCCTCGACGTTCAGGACGGTCTACAAACGCTCTACACCTCGGGCACGGTATTCCACGCATTCCTCGGTGAAAAGCTCCCCGACTGGAAGAGCGCGGCAAATCTCGTTCGCAAGATCGCAGAAAACTACGCGCTTCCCTACTACACCCTCTCTCCCACATACTCAGTATGCCGCAATCACGGATACCTTGCAGGCGAGCAGTGGATCTGCCCCGAGTGCGGAGAAAAGGCAGAGGTTTACAGCCGTATCACCGGTTACTACCGCCCTGTTCTTAACTGGAACGACGGCAAGAGCCAGGAATACAAGGACAGAAAGGTCTACAACATCGCAAAGTACGGCGAAAAGAACATAAGCAAATCGGAAGAAGCGGTAAGGGCTGCCGAGGCTCTCGCCCCCGCTACCGAATTTGCAAAGGACACATCTGAAGCCATTCTTCTCTTCGCTACTCACACCTGCCCCAACTGCAAGATGGCTAAGGTCTTCCTTGACAAAGCAGGCATTGACTACGAGGTGATCTATGCAGACGATAATCCCGAAGCGGCGGCAGAGTTTGACATTCGCCAGGCTCCTACTATGATCGTTTCGAGAGGCGGCGAAACCGAGGTGATCACCAACGTTTCCAACATCAGAAAGTTTGCCGAAACTAATTCCTAATCAATCTAGAAGGACTATTTTATGTACGATATACTGATAATAGGCGCAGGTCCCGCAGGTCTTACTGCGGCGATCTACGCCGCAAGAGCGGGTAAAAGCGTTCTTATTCTTGAAAAAGAAACCTTTGGCGGTCAGATAACTCATTCTCCGAAGGTTGAAAACTATCCCGGTTTTCTTGAAATGAGCGGAAATCAGTTCGCAGAGCGTCTTATAGATCAGGCTATTGCTCAGGGCGCAGAAATCGAGCTTGACCGCGCGATCTCGATAAATGAAGAGGACGGTCACAAGATAGTAGAAACCGAGTCAGGAAAGAAATACGAGGCTCTCTCGGTCATTATCGCTGCAGGCTCGAGACACCGTCATCTCGGTGTCGAGCGGGAGGACGAGCTTATTGGAAACGGCATCTCCTACTGCGCTGTCTGCGACGGTCCGTTCTATGCGGGCAAGAACGTTGCTATCATCGGCGGAGGAAACACCGCCCTCCAAGAAGCGGTCATGCTTTCCGACATTTGCGAGAGCGTTACTCTTATTCAAAATCTTCCCTATCTTACGGGCGAGGAGACGCTTATCGAAAAGCTCTATCTGCGCGACAACGTGAAATTCATTTTCGGCTCGGTCGTGACCTCTTTTATCGGAGGGAAGCAGGTCGAGGGACTTGAAATAAAGAAAAACGCGACCGATGCAATCTCCCGTCTTTACGTTGACGGAGTATTCGTCGCAATAGGTCAGGAGCCCGAAAACAAGCCTTTTGCAAACGTTGCAGAGCTTAACGACTACGGTTATATCGTGGCAGGAGAAACCTGCGAAACTGGAACTCCCGGAGTTTTCGTTGCAGGTGACTGCCGCACGAAGGCTATCCGTCAGATAGTTACCGCAAGCGGTGACGGCGCAGTTGCGGCGGTTGCGGCTTGTAAGTACGTGGATAATCTTTAACTCAGGGCTTTTCGCAGAAAAACTTTTACAAAAAAACGCAGGAGTGATCCTGCGTTTTGATTTTGTATGAGAAAGTTTAGTATGTGCGAACATACGAAAACGCGTTTACCACTTCTTTGAAGCATTTCTTCGTTGGAAGAAACGCTTCGCAAAGAACAACCAAAGGAAGAGAGGTATCTCTTCCTTATGGAATCCTTCTCTCTATTAAAAGCGCGCTTTTAAGTGCCGCGCCAAACGCGGCGTAACGGTTATTGCGGCGCGATGGGTGCGCATTAGTTTTATTCTATGAATATAGAATTTATCTTAGTTTAACATAAAAAGCTATGAGGTCATATTTCTCATAGCTTTTTATTAAAGTTTTGGGAGTTCCAAGAACCTTTTTACAAAAAGGTTCTTGGTTGGTTCTTAGGGCAAAGCCCTAAGCGAATTCCAAAGGCAGAGCCTTTGGCCTTAACCTCTAAGCGTAATTCCGAGCTGTTTTTCGACAGATGCGATGATCTTAGTCGAGGTCTTTTCCGACTCGTCCTCGGTGAGAGTATGGTCTGCGGCGCGAAGCGTTACTCTGAACGCAAGGCTCTTTTTATCTGCACCGAGTCTTTCTCCGACGTAAACGTCAAAGAGTGTGACTGCCTCGACGAGCTTACCGCCCGCCTTGCGGATAACGTCCTCAATAGCACCCGACTCGGTATTCTTATCGCAAACGAACGCGAAGTCACGGTTTACGGGCGGATATTTTGGAAGCGGCTTATAATGCTTATCGAAATTACTGAAATTAAAGAGCTTTTCGAAATCTATATCGGCAAGATACACGGGAGCGTCAAAGCCGTAATTTGCCGCAACCTTCGGGTGAAGCTGACCGATAGTTCCGACTACCTCGAATCCTCTTGCGATAATATTTGCACATCTTCCGGGGTGGAATACGGGGTTATTTTCATTTGATACGAACTTAACCTTAGCTATTCCCGCGTCGGCACAGATAGTTTCTGCCATACCTTTAAGTGTATAGAAATCGCCGTTACCGTAGAAGCCAAACGTGAGTCTTGTAGGCTCTTCGGGAAGCTCATTTTTATCTTCATTTGGAATATAGATATGTCCGAGCTCGTACATAGCAACGCTATCCGAGTGGTAATTATTATTTCTCGCAAGAACGCCGAGAAGCGACGGAATGAGGGTGGTTCTCATTACGCTAGTATCTTCTCCGAGAGGATTGGTAATAACGACCTGCTTTCTTTCGGGAGCGTCCTCGGGAAGATTTATCATATCAAGCGTCTTCGGAGAAACGAAGGAGAAGGTCACGCTCTGCGTGAGTCCGAGAGCGCAAAGAAGGCTATGAAGTCTTGCCTTATACGCCTGCTTGGGAGTAAGAGTTCCTGCCTTGACCGCGCACTTAAACGGAGTCGAGGGAATGTTGTTATATCCGTGAATTCTTGCAATTTCCTCGGCAATATCGTTCATTCTTTCGAGGTCTGCGCGATAGGAAGGAGCGGCGAGAACTCCATTTTCGATGGTACAACCGAGAGATTCGAGAATAGCTACCATCTTATCCTCGCAAACGTCTGTTCCGAGGAAAGCGTTTATTTGATCTGCATCAAATTTAACGGTAACGGGAGCTTTCTTATTCTTATATACGTCGATGACACCGCCGACAACTTCGCCGGCTCCGAGAAGATTTACAAGCTCGCAAGCCCTATCAAGTGCAGGCATTGTATTCTCGGGATCAAGTCCCTTTTCAAAGCGGCTACTCGACTCGGTTCTCATTCCCTGAGCCTTTGCGGCAAGTCTTACCGACGAGCCGAGGAAGTTTGCAGACTCGAACACGACTGTGGTCGTCGTATCCTTGATCTCGCTATTTGCTCCGCCCATTACACCTGCCAGTGCGACTGCCTTCTTTTCGTCGGCAATTACGAGGGTATCGGAGCTGAGTATATGGTCATTATCATCAAGTGACTTGAAGTTTTCGCCCTCAGATGCTCTGCGGACCACTATCTTCTTACCTTCGAGCATCGCATAGTCAAACGCGTGCATAGGCTGACCGTATTCGAGCATAACGTAGTTGGTAATATCAACGATATTATTTATAGGACGGACACCCGAAGCACGAAGTCTCATTCTGAGCCAAAGCGGCGAGGGCTCGATCTTTACGTTTTTAACAACTCTTGCGCTATATCTCGGGCAGAGCTCTGCATCGTCAACGTCAACAGAGATATATTCGGAAATATCTCCACTTCCCTCTTTTACTACGGGGGTCGGGATTTTAAGCTCTCTACCGAAGCTCACCGCGCTCTCTCTTGCAAGACCGATAACCGATAGGCAATCAGGGCGGTTAGAGGTTATCTCGAACTCGACCGATTTATCGGAGAGCATAAGAACGTCCTTTATATCCTTGCCGATCTGATCTTCTCCGACAAAAGAGTTCATTATGAATATACCGTTTTCATCTGCGCCCGGCATATCGTGGGTTGTGAGGTCAAGCTCGCCTATCGAGCAGAGCATACCGTCCGACTCAACTCCGCGGAGCTTACCCGATTTAATAACCACTCCGTTCGGAAGCTTTGCAACCGGAACAGCAACCGGAATTATCGCACCCTCAAAAATATTCTGTGCGCCTGTAACTATCTGCCTCTCGGCATCGCCCGTATATATCTGACAGATCTGAAGATGATCGGAATCGGGGTGCTTCTCTATTTTGAGAATTTTTCCGACGACCACGTTTTCTATATTCCCTCCGAGCAAGGTATATCCCTCGACCTTAGAGCCGGTATCTGTCATACGGTCACAGTAATCCTTTATATTTACGTCGCTGACATCTGTGAAATCAGCAAGCCATTTCATTGACAAATTCATCTTTTTTACCTCCTTATCAGAACTGTTTCAGGAAACGGAGATCGTTTTCATAGAGCAATCTCATATCGTCGATACCGTATTTTATCATAACGATTCGCTCGATACCCATACCAAATGCAAACCCGCTATAAACCTCAGGATCGATACCGCAGCCCGAAAGCACGTTCGGGTGAACCATACCTGCGCCGAGGATCTCGATCCAGCCCTCGCCCTTACATACGCGGCAACCCTTGCCTCCGCATACGAAGCAGCTTACGTCAACCTCTGCCGACGGCTCGGTAAACGGGAAATGGTGCGGACGGAAGCGGATCTTGGTATTTTCTCCGAACATCTGCTTTGCGAATGCTTCGAGCATTCCGCGAAGGTCACCCATCGTAATTCCCTTATCAACTACGAGTCCTTCGAGCTGATGGAATACGGGAGAATGGGTAGCGTCAACCTCGTCCGCGCGGTAAACTCTTCCCGGAGAGATAATTCTGATCGGCGGCTGCTGATCCATCATAACTCTAGCCTGAACGGGAGAGGTCTGCGAGCGAAGAAGAATATTATCAGTGATATAGAAGGTATCCTGCGTATCACGAGCAGGGTGATTTTCGGGAATATTGAGCTTTTGGAAGTTGAAAAGGTCAAATTCGACCTCAGGGCCTTCTGCGATCTCAAAGCCCATAGAACGAAAAATATCGCTCATCTCGGTCTCGATCTTTTCAAGCGGATGTCTCGTTCCCACCTCAAATTTTTGTCCGGGTGCGGTAACGTCGAGCTTTTCATCTTTCAGCTTCGCTTCAAGCTTTTTTTCATCAAGTTCGTTTTTCTTTTCGGCAATTGCACCCTCGATATAGGATCTCACCTCATTTGCCAGCTGACCGACGATCGGACGCTCCTCGGGGGTAAGTCCTCCCATTCCTCTGAGAACTGCGGTAAGCTCACCCTTTTTACCGAGATATCCTACACGGATAGACTCAAGGGAAGCATCGTCATTTGCATTTTTCAGAGCTTCCTCTGCCTTTGCTCTGATTTCAAGTAACAAAGTTTTCATTTTGACTTTTCCTTTCGTTTTCACTTTATGTAGAGTTTTTAATGCAAAATAAAAAAATCCTGCGCCCAACCTAATAGGGCGACAGGAATCCTTCGCGGTACCACCTATTTTTTCGAGATCTTTCATTTGAAGATCTGTACTCTGCGACCTATAACGCGGTCAGACGTACCTGCCTACTCTGTTTTCAACAAGTCTGCTCCGAGACGAATGGCGACCGTCGGCTTCTCCGCTCCGCTTCCAGCCTTGGCGGCGCTCTCTGTGGGAAAAGTTCTCCGAAACGTACCTATCTTTTCACTGCATTTCAAATATCCTTAGTATTATACCATATTTTTTCAAAAAATCAATACCAAATCGCACGAAAAAGAGATTTTTTTCAAAAATGTGTTTACTTTTTTTACGAAATGTTGTAAAATGAATTATACGTTAATTAAAGATTTCAGGAGACGACACTGATATTATGAAAGAGCTTTTACTTCCTGCGGGCAATCCCGAAAAAATGACTGCCGCACTGAGATACGGCGCAGATGCCGTCTATCTTGCGGGAAAGGTTTTCGGCATGCGTTCTGCCGCAGCCAACTTCTCCGACGAGGAGCTTTTTAACGCCGTAAAATACGCGAATACTCTCGGCAAAAAAGTATACATCACGGTAAATGTAACGCCTCACTGTGACGAGTACGATGAGCTTGAAAAATACCTTTACCTTTTAAAAGAAGTACAGCCCGATGCTCTCATTATTGCTGACGTCGGCGTTTTCTCACTTGCAAAAAAGATATTGCCCGAAGTGCAAATACATATTTCAACACAGGCGGGTGCGGTCAGTCACGCAGACTGCACGTTCTGGTACAATCTCGGCGCATCACGCGTTGTTCTTGCGCGCGAGCTCGGATTTTCAGAAATTGAGATAATACGCGACAAAACGCCCGCAGAGCTTGAGCTTGAATGCTTCATCCACGGATCTATGTGCATTTCGTGGAGCGGAAGATGTCTACTCTCGGCAAACATCACCGGCAGAGATGCAAACCGCGGAAGCTGCACTCAGCCCTGCCGTTGGAAGTACAATCTTTATGAGATCGCAGAAGAAAAACGTCCTAATCTGCGTTTCCCTGTGGAAGAAAACGACCTCGGCACCTTCATTATGTCAAGTCGCGATATGTGCATGATCGAGCATATGCCGGAGCTTATGAAGAGCGGAATTTCCTCGTTCAAAATCGAAGGCAGAATGAAGAGTGCCTACTACACGGCTGTCTGTGCGAACACCTATCGTATCGCTATGGACAAATATCTCGCCTGCCCCGAAAGCTACACCTACGATTCGCTCTGGCTGCGCGAGCTTGAAAGTGTGAGCCATCGCGAATATTGCACGGGATTTTATTTCGACACACCTTCCGACAACGCTCAGACGGTCACGAGAGACGGATATCTGCTCGAAAAAGCTTATCTTGCCCACGCCGTATCCTACGATGAAAAAAAACAGCGTGCCACATTCAGACAGAAAAACAAGGTGGTTTCGGGCGCAGATGTCGAGCTTATCTCTCCCGGACTGGTCGGCAGATCTCTCAAAGCGCTCGATATGCAAAACGAAGCAGGCGAAGTGATAGAGTCTGCACCTCACCCTTCTATGCTCTTCTCAATAAAAGTACCCTTTCCAGTCAAAGAAGGAGATATTTTAAGGGGTATCTGACAAACTTATTTCTCTCGTTTCAAAAAAAGAGTTGTAAGTTATTGACATAGTTGCTTTTTTGGTGTATAATTTGTTCTAGATATTTTTCTTTAGATGGGATGTGTTTTTTTGCCATACTTTTTAACTCTAATCGCAGTTATTGCGGCATCTGCCGCAGTTGTTTTCGGTCAGAGCAAGCTCACCAAAAAGGACGGTCAGTTTTGGGGTCTGCTTATACCGAGCGCAATATTCCTAGTGAATATTTTGACTCTTATAATAATGCTCGTATCCGACGCACGACTCAGAGACGTCGTTCTCGTATTCACCGCGATCTACCTTGTGGTTGTTGCGGGAGTGGTATCCTACGTTATTTTCAGAACACAACACCTCGGCAGAGTTGCAGACGATACTCGTCGCAGAAACAGAGCTCTCGCTGCTCGCCGCGCGGAAGCTGAGAATCAGAAGCGCCTGCTTGATCTCCTCAAAGGCTTCGTTTGCCCTGAAAGCACAATAAACGCCGAGGGACAGCGTGAGATCGTTCTTATGTCAAAAGCAGGTCGCGAGATCGAAGAGATCGCAGAGGCTGCATCGACGGACGTGAAAGAGATCGAGGCTATTCTAGCATCGTTTAAACGTTATATGTCTCGTATCGAATCTGACGACGGTACTACCGACCTGATCCTCACGTCAGCTCAACAGGAAGAGATCGTTTCCAATATTGCTAATTCCCTTCCCAAGGATCACGGTATAAATTCCGAATCCTACTGGACGAAAACCTCTGTAAGGAGTCTTGCATCGGCGCTACTTGGAACTAGCATTTCTAGTAGAATCGTGGGTGCTTATCTGCGTCACTGGGATCTTGCGGTTCCCGCAAGCAAGACCATCAAATCACGCCGCGAAAACCCGATAGTAGCAAACTGGCTGGCAACCGAATTTGAGGATATCCGTTCGAAATGTATGTCGGAAGGCGGAGAAATTTTGTGGATCTATACGGTTAAGCCCGAGGCGGTTCACGATATAAGTTCAAATATTCCCAAAGATTGCGTACTTCTTATAGCTATAACGAACGACGGATTCGCAAGATTCAGACTCTATTCGGCAAGCGAAAGCTCGATGTTTGAAAAATTCGTTGAAACGATCACAGAAGGTGCAAGTTGCAAATATTTTGCGATAATCAACGAAAATTACGAAGAATATACAAAGGCTCTTGGACGCGCGAAGGTTCGCTTACTTTCCACGCAGATCGAATTTTTCCCTGCCAAGTAATAAATAACAAGCAAAAAGCTTTCTCGCTGTTTGAGAAAGCTTTTATTTTTGCAAATATACTACTATATAATATCTTTTGCAATTGTTATAGTGCAGATTTCAATATAAAATACTTACGTCTGCCGAAGATTTAAAAAGACGAAAGGAGTAAATATATTGAAAGCAAAAAAAACAGATCAAGAAAGCAAAAATAACCACAAAAAAACAGAGAAATGGAAATCCAGACCTTCGGTACTTGAATCAATATTTGACAAACAGCTCAGCCGTGTGCGCGCCATCATAATATCGTCGGCGGCTTCGAGAATATTTTGATGAATTTCGAAGAGATAGCTTCTCTTTTCTTTGCACTGCTTATCGGCAGCGGAGGAAGCGTAGGACTGGGAGTTTATTTAATAAGGCGTGCGATTGAAAAGAAGCTCTCAAAATACGAAAAGGAAGCACAGGAGGTTGCATCTCTCAAAAAGCAACTCGGAGATGCTGACAGCAGGCTTCACCACGCTTACGGACGGATGTTTTTCTGGATATACAGAGCGATCACAAGCGGCAAATATTCGGACGAGCTGGGAAAAGCTTTCGCCGAGCTTGAAGATGCCGAAGCGGCTAGAAAAAACGTAGAACGTGAAATAATCTCGCTATTTAACAGTGAGAGCTTATAACAGGACCCGTAAAAGATCTCCCGAAAATATGATTCGGGGGATCTTCAGTTTTACGGTTTTAGTTAATTACTCAACTACAACCGATATATGCGAAATTTATTATATTTTCTTATGATATTGTTTTATATTTTTAATAAAATCAGTCTTTTTTCAAAAAATCTTCACAAAAAAGATTGTATTTATGATATAATGAGTTAGTTGAAAGACTTAAATATTCAACGGACTCATATCATTTCTGTTACTTTTTACATCTTCGACCAAGCAGACAACTTTTTTCGTCGTTCATTAGTAACTTTTTTATTTTTTACGTAAAACATTTTTTAATTAGACCTAATACCGCGCATTACATTATATGTAAAAACACATTTTACGGCGATTTTCATGAAAGGCAGGACAAACACAATGAGGATCAACAAAATTTCAGAGCTTTCGGGAGGACGCTTTGAGCTTTTCCTTCTTATCAAGGAAATTCAAACAAAAACCGCACGAAACGGAAGCAACTACCTTGTTTTCAGTTTCACCGACGGCAAGGACGTCATATCGGCAAATATGTGGGACACCGCCGCGACTTCTCTTGATGTGGGAGAAAAGGAGATCGCATACGTTTCTCTTGAAGGCAAGCCCTACAACGGAAAGATGAGTTACACAGTAGAGAAAATACGACCATCATACCCTTCCGATGGAGTTTCGCTGACCGATTTTATTCCGACGTCGCAAATTCCACCCGAAACGCTTTACGAATTCTGTATGTCTAAAATCGATAAGATGGCAGACGTTGAGCTTGCCGCTCTGGTAAAGGACATATATTCAGCAAACCGCGAGCGTCTGCTCTGGCAGAGTGCGGCAAAATCGGTACATCACAACAAAGTTGGAGAGCTTCTCTGGCACATTGCCCGAATGGCAAAAATGGCGGGGGCGACGGCAGACACGTACTCATTCCTTGATCGAGATATGCTTCTTGCAGGAGTTCTTCTTCATGACATCGGAAAGCTCGATGAGCTCTCGACTGACGAAATGGGAATTACAGACTACACTAAGGATGGATTTCTTTTCGGTCATGCACTTCTCGGCATTGAGCTTGTTAAAAAGCATGCCGAAAAAATGGGAACATCCGAGGAAAAGGTGCGTTGTCTTACGCATATAATCGCTTCACATCACGGCATACGTGAATACGGAGCGATAACTATACCCGCAACCGCCGAGGCATATGCTGTACACTGCATCGACCTTATCGATGCGCGTATGTATATATTTGAAGAAATGCTCGGAAAGGTAGAAGTATCAAAATTCTCCGATCCGATACACATACTTGAAGGAACTAGGATATATCATCCGAGCAACGAGTAAAATCTTAAACAAAAAGCCGAAAGATGTCAAATCCTTCGGCTTTTACTTATTTTACCGTTTTCTTAGAGAACCATATAACTATCGGAAGAGACAGAGTAACGATAGCAACTGCACCCGCAAAGTAGAACCAGACATATTTGGGTTCTTCAAAGAGAGTGTCGTTTTTGCCGCTGAGTTCATCGTAAACTCTATCTATTTCAGTGCACAATGCATCGGATATAATAGAATGTCCTTGTAGATTCGGGTGAATATCAAATTTTCCCACGTTCGTACACGCCTGTCTTCTGCCCAAGAACTCCGAATCTATATCGACGATATGAATGCCGTTTCTCTCGCACACTTCTGCCAAAGCTTTATTTATTTCGGACAGTACGGCAGAAACTATGTTTTCGTCGAGAGCGGTTACCGTTGAGTAGGAAGGCATATCGCGCAGAGGATCGTAAATATTAAGCGCAAATATCTGTGCGCTCGGAGCAAGCTCTTCAAGTTTTTTCAAGATATCATCGAGATTTTGACTATAATTCGCATAAAGCTCGGAAAGCTTCTTATTCTCCTTGCAAAAATCCTTTGCGTTCTTCTCAAAATCACCTATCTTATCGTTTTCCATCTTTACAAGTGCCAAGACGATATCGGCAGGCAAGGCATTTTCTTCGAGACCCAGTATTTTTGAAACTTCGGGCAAAAGAGTCAATAAAATATCATTTCCGCCGACCGTAATAACAACCGTGTCTGCATTTTTTATATTATTTAGTTTTTCTTCGCCATAGGCGCCGTTCAGATCATCAAGAATCCCTTTTGAGGTCGCTCCGTCTCTTGCGTAGTTAAAGTAACTTTCATCACGAACAAGTCCGTAGTGCTCTACGGTGATATTGGCATACGAGGAAATCCCCGAGTTCGGTGCGCCCGACTCATAGCCGTCAAGCCCATAGCCCGTTGATATCGAATCTCCTAGAACTATCATTGTTTTTACAGTGTTTTTTTCGTCTGTACTATCGCCGTTTTCTGCATTTTGGGCAAAAATTTGAAGAGAGGAAAGTATCAGTACGAAAATTAAAACGAGTGCTGATATTTTTTTCATTATTCTGCGCTTTCTTTAAAAACATTATAAAACGAAGGGATACCTTTATATAGTATCCCTTCGAGCTTTACTTTATTAGTGGAGAATGCATCTTTCAGTGTCTTTATCGAAGATGTGGATCTTGCCTGCATCGAGAGCAACCTTGATCATATCGCCGCTTCTTGCGGTAGAGGTGGGAGCTACGCGAGCAATAAAGTTGGTCTCCTCTGCATTGAGGTAGAGGTAAATCTCAGCACCCATAAGCTCGGTAACATCAACCATAGCGTCGATGATGGTATCGGGATGTGCTTCGAGGAATCTCGCCTCGTCGCGGATACACTCGGGACGGATACCCATAATAACTTCCTTACCGATGTAGTCTTTAAGCTCTTCGCTCTCAGCCTTTTCCTTAGGAAGTTTAAGATTGTTCTCACCCCATCTGAGGTAAGTTTCGCCGTTCTTGTTCATAACCATAACCTCGATGAAGTTCATCTGAGGAGTTCCCATAAATCCTGCAACAAACATATTTACAGGGAAATCGTACAGGTTCTGAGGAGTATCTACCTGCTGAATGATACCATCCTTCATAACAACGATACGGGTTGCCATCGTCATAGCCTCGACCTGGTCGTGGGTAACGTAAACAAAGGTGGTTCCAAGTCTCTTATGAAGCTTTGTAAGCTCAGTTCTCATGGCTGCACGAAGCTTTGCGTCGAGGTTGGAAAGCGGCTCGTCAAGAAGGAATACCTTCGGGCTACGAACTATCGCACGTCCTAGCGCAACACGCTGCTTCTGACCACCCGAAAGCTGCTTCGGACGTCTGTCAAGAAGGTGGGTTATATCAAGGATTCTTGCAGCCTCTTCAACCTTACGCTTGATCTCCTCTTTGGGAGTCTTGCGCAGACGGAGACCGAATGCCATATTCTCAAATACTGTCATATGCGGATATAGAGCGTAGTTCTGGAACACCATCGCTATATCTCTGTCCTTAGGCGCGATATCGTTTACGAGTCTGTCTCCGATATAAAGCTCGCCTTCGGTGATTTCTTCAAGACCTGCGATCATACGAAGAGTGGTGGTTTTTCCGCATCCCGAAGGACCTACGAAAATAAGAAATTCTTTGTCTTTTACCTCAAGGGTGAAGTCCGATACCGCGGTTACTCCGCCCGGATACTTTTTGTACAGATGTCTAAACGATATACTTGCCATTTATATAGCCTCCTGAAAATTCTAGCCTACACTCACAAAAATGTAAACCTTTTACAGCGTCTATTATACCGCAAAAATATGAATTTTTAAAGATGTTTATTCTACAAATTTTCGTATCCTATTTTGTAGAAATTGCACAACGAAATTCGCCAAATTTCAACTTTTCGTTTTTTCAATCCGCCGAGCGTTTTAATAAATTAAAATCGTGCGTTAATATTGCCGTTTCTTTTTCCGACAAATACCGCCATTTTCCTTCATCCAAATTGTCGTCGAGATCTATTTCGGCAAAGGATACCCTTTTCAGATAGGTCACCTGATTATGTACCGCCGAGAGCATCAGCTTGATCTGATGGTACTTCCCTTCGGTAAGAGTTATCATTACCATTTTTTCTCCAAGCACTTCAACCTTACACGGTGCGGTAATATATCCGCCTATGTCCACTCCGCTTTCCAGTGATTTTCTATCGTACTCAGAAATAGGAAACTTACTTTCTAGATAGTATCTTTTCCGTATATGATGCTTTGGCGAAAGAAGAAAGTGAGAGAGTTCTCCGTGATCTGTCAGCAGCACGAATCCGTGAGTATTTTTATCAAGTCTGCCGCACGGAAAGAGTCCGATCCTTTGAAGCTCCTGAGGCAGCAGATCGATTACCGTAATATCTCCGTCCTTGGTTGCCGAGACCACGCCTTCGGGTTTATTCAACATTATATAGGTGTATTTTCTATACTTTACGGTGTTACCCATAAGGTTGACCGTGTCCTTTTCGGGATCCATCTTAACGGAACAATCCTTTTCTATCTTACCGTTCACCGTTACCTTACCGATTCGGCAAAGCTTTCCTGCCTCGCTTCTTGTAACACTGCCCGTTGAAGCGAGAAATTTATCCAGTCTCATCCTCGTGTTCTGTTTTTCGGACATCTCTATACTCACCTTCTTCTATTTTTGCGTTTATCGGTTACAATACATTACAAAAACTCAATATTACAAAAACTCATACAAGGGAAAAACATCTCAGCATTATAATTGCCGCTATGAAAAAAATTATATACGCAACCGACATGCCACATAAAAAATCTTTAACGTAAGTCATACTAAGCTTCCTCCTTATATAGACGATCTTAGTATTTGCTGTTTATGGTATTTTATCACATAAATTAAGTTTTGTAAAGAAAAAACCAAATCTTTTTAACAAAGACTTGGTTTTATATTTTATCTTCCGATTGCTTTTTTTCTCTGTTTAGCAATACTTTTTCTCGAATCTTTGCGTCCGTTTATCCAGAGACCGATAAGCGAAGAAATCACGGTTGCACCAGCAAGCATTCCTATCTTAAAGCCAATGCCGTACCCTTCCTGAGAAACAGCTTCACCGGCAGGCGAAAAAGCGCCAAGCAAGAGCGAAATTATTATAAGAAGTCCTGAAAAGATAAGTCCTGTGATAGCACCGCCAAACGCTCCGTCAACCGTTTTGCCCGCAATGAATCCGCACACTAACGCACCGATAAGCAGAGCCATCAGTGCCGCTACCGGCATAAGCGAGGACGGATCCTCGTTTTTGGCAAGTGCAGTACTCGTCAAAAAAAGAAACAGGATCGCAACTGCGTGACCTATCACGGCAGCGATAGTTGTTTTTTTGAGCAAAGTAAACATTTTATTGTTTTTTTCTTTTTTATCCATTATACCACCGTCCGAAAAAATTATTTACTTAATCATATTCGGAAATGAGTAAAAAAACAACCTGAAACTTAAATTAATTTAAGAGCATAAACAAAAATCGTCCGCAAGTATCTGCGAACGACGAAAAATCTTATTTTTTCTTCTTTTTGCTTTTCTTTTCCGTGTTTTCGGTATTTTCGGGCATATCATACTCGTCCGAAACGGATTCCTCTTTCTTTTCCTCTACGTTTATGGTATAATTTGCAACGTTTGCAGGAACATCAACGCATCTCACCGCGCTTTTAAGAATTCTCATTCTGCATCCGTCTCTGCCCGTTTCGATAACACATGTCTCATCCTTGATGCTCACTATCTTACCGATGATTCCGCCGATAGTAGTAATCTCGTCCCCGATTTGAAGATTGTTTCTCATATCGTCTATCTGCTTCTGCTGCTTTTTCTGAGGACGGACCGCAATAAAGTAGAATATCGCGATAAAAGCGAGCATTACGATAATCATTCCCCAGCCGCCCGTGCTGCCTGCGGCATCTTCAAGTATCAAAAAGAAATCATTCATTGGTTTTCTCCGTTCTTAAATTAAAATATATACAAGTGGCATTATACACCAAAGGTAACAAAATATAGTTAAGGATTTGTTAATTTTTATCTTCTTTTAACTTTCAAATCCAAAAATCTCTTTGGGAGCTTTGAAAGCGCGCTCTTTTTTTCGTTTTTATCAAAATATTCCTCCGCAAGGATTGAGCAGACTCCTATATCGCGGTAACCCCCCTTAACGAGAAGCTTTTTTCTATGTATTCCCTCAAAGGTCATACCACACTTCTCCATAACTTTTCTACTCGCAGTATTTTCAATCATATATCTCGCTTCCATGCGACTAAGTTCAAGGTCACAGAAACCAAAACGAAGAAACGCGCCGAGCGCTTCGGATGCGATGCCCCTGCCCCAATAATCGGGAGACAGAACGTATCCCACCTCGGCGCAGTTGTTTTTTTCGTCAACAGAGGCAAATCCGCAGGTACCTATCATCTTACCGTTTTCACGGTATTCTACGGCAAAATCGAAGAATTCTCCGCTTCTGTAAAGGCAAAGAAGATGATCTATAAGTTTTTTCGTATAATCCTTGTCAGGATGTGCGCTCCACAGAAGATATCTGGATACCTCCTCACGCCTTGCATAATCGTACATATCGTCTCTGTCGTAGCGACAAATACGTCTGAGTCGCAGACGGTCAGTTTCTATAACGGTGTTGTCAGTTTTAAAAAAGCAAGTGTAATTAGTTATCATAACCTTTGCACCTCTCAAAACAGCAGTAGCTTCACTATATATTATACTTATTTTAGATCACATTTCAATAAAACCAAAAAAAGTTTATAAAAAATTATTGAAAAAGGAAAAACTATATGGTATTATAATAAGGTATGTCAGATTCATCCGAGACGGAATAATCACAAGGTGTTCTTAATAAGATTAAACGGTGATTTATTTTATGCAAAAGCGCCTTTACCTATTTTTAAACCTCGATCTTTCGGTCGCGGCAATAATTACGGGATATATTTTAGGACTTTTTATTCCTTTTCTCTCGGTCAATGCTCGAATAGTTTTCGACGTTCAAACAGTAAGCTCCGCTTTCATATCGGGCGGCGGCTTCAATGAATTCCTATACACGGCTTGCAAACAGTCAATATATCCGATGCTCATTTTTCTCCTCGGATTTATCCCCTGCTCTTCAATGCCTTGTTCGGGAATACTTTTTATGAGAGCAGCTCTAGCCTCATATTCCTCGCTTATCATATTTTCTTCAGGAGCGTCCAACCGTTTATATATTCTTCACGCGCTGTGCAGCATATCAATGATTGCGATCTGTTGGGCTCTGTCAAAATGCGCAATCTCCTACGGAAGCGATGAAAGAACAAACAAAAGTTCGCTATTGTACACATTTAAATTTCTATTTTTTGTCGGTCTGATTTTTATCATCGTTTTCTGCCGACACATAGCTCTTGCTTTTATATAAATTTCACTTATAAAATTAAGGATGTGAACTTATTTGAAAAAGAAATACCCGAATATGTCGGCAAGCAGTCACAATGATACCGACGATCTTGCACCCAAGAAAAAGAAAAGGAAAAATCTGTTTGATATTCTATACAACATGGGAAGTAACAAAGAGATAACCGATGACGATCGTATCTCTCCGAGAAATTTCACCTTCTTCTTCAAGCTGACCTGGCGGAATTTCACACGTCTCTTTTACGCAAACATTCTTTTTATATTCGCAAATTTTCCTATTATTATAATCGCACTCTTCCTTGCAAAGATATTTCACATCGGTGCGGCAACGCCGTCAAGCCCACTATTTCTACCTTTGTACGGAGCGTATGAATTTGGAGCGGTATCCCCAGATTTTTCGGTACTTTGGGGAGTTTTCGGAAACATAGCGACTATATACATCCCGACAGCACTCTCATGGGTGATACTCGGTATCGGAGTATTCCTGCTCCTTTTCACATTCGGTCCCGTATCAATAGGAATAAGCTATATACTGAGAAATATCGTCCGCGGTGAGCCAATATTCTTCATGCGTGATTTCTGGTACGCACTCAAAAAAAATTTGCGCCAAGGTATTTTCGTGGGAATTATCGATCTCTTTCTCTGCTTTATGCTCGTCTACGACCTCATCTTCTGCTTTGACAACTTCGGCTCATATCTAAACAGCTTTATGCTTTGGGCGACAGTGTTTATGATCCTCATTTATTTCGTAATGAGATTCTACATCTACACACTGACTTTAACGTTTGACCTTAAAATCTGGCAGATATTCAAAAATGCGCTTATCTTCGTCTTCCTCGGTTTCAAGCGCAACATACTTGCGCTGATCGGAATAATTCTTACCGTTTTCCTTAACTTTACGATACTTGGCTTCTATATGCCTATCGGTATCGTGCTCCCTCTCATAATAACCGTAGGTCTTTGTATGTTTATGGCATCTTATGCCGCTTGGCCGAAGATCAAGGAAATTATGATCGACCCTTACGAACAGACAAGTGCGGATGCCGAATCTGACGAGACCTCAAACACCGACGAGTTGTAAACGAGCTGTGTCTCAAATATTACAAAAAAGTAAATTCGATGTTTCCCCTCTTTTATTTTATAAAATATTATGGTAGAATTATACAGTTGACTTAGTTTATTATTTGTTTAAATATAAGGAGTAAATCAAAATGAAAAAAATTCTTGCATTCATCCTTTCGGCAATTATGCTGTTCTCGGTAGTTTCGTGCAGCAGTGCTTACGACAACTACGGCGACTACATCTCGACCGATCTCTCGAAGATCTCCATTGAAAAAGCAAAGATCCTCGAAAAAGTAGCAGATCAGATCCTCGCGCTTCGTGAGAAGGGACGCGAAGGACTTTGGATAGAGCTTGATGCTAAGGAAGCAATCGCAAAGAACGGCGATAAGCTCAACATAGATTTTGATCTTAAATCTTTTAAGGATCCCGACAACAACGATCTGGTACTTTCAGACGAGACCAAAAAGGGTATGAAGTCAGAGGGCTACGAGCTTGTACTCGGATCCAACTCCTTCGTAGGTGCTTACGAGGTTAAAGATGACGCGGATAACATCCGTAACAATAAGGGATTCGAAGAACAGCTCATCGGTGCCGTTGTCAACTCCAACGAGACCGACGACAAGACCAAGGACGATAAGATCGACGTAGTAGTTACCTTCCCCGATGATTACCAGACCAAAGAGCTCCGCAAGGTTATCGTAACCTTCGAGGTAACCGTAAATTCTATCTCGCGTTCGACCGCTGACCTCACAAACGAGGAGCTTATAGCTTCACTCACCTATGCTTTCGTCGATCCCGACGCCAAGGACGAGGATAACACCAATACCGAAGGTGAAGGCAACGACGACGCAGCAACCACCGATGCAGGTGCAGACGACAATGCAAGCGAAGGCGGGGAAAACGAAGAGGAAGAGGACAAGGTCAAGTTTGAGGATCTCTTCAAGGACAGCAAGCTTGAGATCGACTTCTCTACCGAGGATTTCGGCAAATTCAACACCATTTTTGATATAAAGACCGTATTTGACGCTCTCGACGGAAAGACTCTCTACGAGGAATTTGAAATAGTATTCACCGTTCCTTCCGCAGAGGATCTCAAAAACGACAAGGACGACGCAGACAAAAACGACAAGTTCGAGCCTTATGCAGGCAGAGCGATCACCGTAAAGTTCACTCTCAGTAACCTTACCGTTCTTCCCGAGTGGAACGACGCGTACGTTAAGGAGCAGACCAAAGACGAGTACGAAACCGTTGAAGCTTACGAAGATTTCCTCTACGAGGGCTATACTTATGAAATGGCTTTGACCGCTATAATCGACGGAACCGTAATCAAGAATCTCCCCGAAAAGGAAGTTAAGACCGCTTACAAGAACGCTCTTAAGAACTCGATAACCAACACCATCCGCACCGAAAAAAACGCAGACAATGGCGTATATTCGAGCAGCAGCGCCAATTATGTTTATTACGAAATAGGAAATCTTTCTCAGAAAGAGTATGAAACCTACATCACCGACGAGGTTTATGCATCAGCTTCTGAGTACGCGGCTGAGCAGGCAGTTATCGCAGTAAAGACATATCTCGTTTACGAATATCTCTTCGATGAGCTCGGAATTGAGCTTTCCAACAAAGATTACAAGGCTAAGATCAAGGAAACCTACAGTCCTCTCAAAGATGCTTATAAGAGTATCGGTATAAACAGTCAGTCCGATTTCGTTGAATATATGTACGGCGGCAAGGACGAGGCTATTAGAACTCTTAAAATAGAAATGCTAAGTGAAAAGAAAACGGAAGTCATCGCGCTTATTACCGTGGTAGCTGAGTAAAAATAAACGAATAAAACCCGAGTTTTTCTCGGGTTTTATTTTTGTACACACATATATATCCTGAATAGCGCTGTGAGTAACTTAATATTAAAAAAACAATGATATATGAGAATAGTCAACATTTTCGGAAGATATGTAAATTTCTACGCGGTTATCATACCATTCTACTTTCCAGAATTCTGCCCAGTGTTCTTTTTTACTTACAACCACAATATATGCCTATCTATTATTGTTTGAATCTCTTTTACAAGGTTTATTAGAATTTCGTATTTTTGAAAAAATTTTTGATTTTCATATTTTACCTTAAATCTAACCCAGCAACGTATCGGTCACAAGCATAACACAAAACCCTACGAGGAGAGCGTAGGTCGCGCCACGCTCGCTTCCGTGAGCGTGAGTTTCGGGAATCATTTCGTCGCTTATAACGTAAAGCATCGTTCCTCCCGCAAAAGCGAGGGCGAAAGGCAATATCGCAGATGCGATACTAACCGCAAAATATCCGATAAGCGTTCCCACGACCTCGACGACGCCTGTCAGCATCGCAATAAGAAAGGTCCTTAACGGCTTCACGCCTGCGGCGAGCATAGGCCCGATTATTACCATACCTTCGGGGATATTTTGCAGTGCGATACCGCCTGCTATCACAAGCGCCTGAGAGGTATTATCCGACCCGAAGCCGACACCTGCTGCAATTCCCTCGGGCAAATTATGTATCGCGATAGCCGTCACAAAAAGAAGCACCTTGCTAAGGCTTGTACCGTTATGTTCTTCTATATCAGGACCCACCATCTTATGCAAATGCGGTACGACCTTATCAATAATATTTAAACATAGAGCACCTGCAAAAATACCGCCTATCGTAATAAGAAGCTTGAATTTTTCTCCGTACTCAAGCGACGGAATGATAAGTCCGAGAACTGCCGCCGCAAGCATAACGCCTGCCGCAAATGACAGTACTATATCCGAAAATCTATGCGATGCTTTCTTAAAAGCAAACCCAATCAGCGACCCAAAAACGGTCGCACCACCAACGCCGAGAGCGGTCAGTAATACGAGATTCATTTTATATCTCCTTATTATTTAAAAACATTTTCCGTCTTTACAGTCTTTCGTACTTCCGCCGCGGTAGCAAAGCTCGTTTTCACACTGCTCTTTTTGTATCATATCAACGATATTTTTCACCGTAGTTTCGGCAATATTCGACAGTGCTTCCTCTGTCAAAAAGGCTTGATGCGAGGTAACTATAACATTCGGCATAGAGATAAGACGCGCAAGTGTATCGTCCTCTAATATATGACCCGAAAAGTCCTCGAAGAAGAAATCGGATTCTTCCTCATAAACGTCAAGGCAAGCGGCGCCCACTTTACGCGATTTGATAGCGGCGAGCAGAGCCTCGGAATCGACGAGTGCACCTCGCGAGGTGTTTAGAAGCACTACTCCGCGCTTACATTTTTCTATCGATCCCTCGCTTATCATATGATGCGTTTCCTCGGTGAGCGGACAATGCAGAGAAATTATATCGCTCCCATTAAAAAGCTCGTCTAGAGTTACGTACTTTACCTTGTCGCCATCTGCAAAGCCTTCTGATGGGTATTTATCGTATGCCAGTATCTTCATTCCAAATCCTTTGCAAATATTGGCAAAAACGCGACCGATCTTTCCAGTTCCAATGATACCAACAGTCTTTCCGTGAAGGTCAAAGCCTGTCATTCCCGCAAGAGAAAAGTTAAAATCACGGGTGCGGATATACGCTTTATGGATACGTCTTATCGAGGTAAGAAGAAGTGCCATGGTATGTTCTGCGACCGCGTAAGGGGAGTATGCGGGCACGCGCAGGATGTGGACCTTGCCGTAGGCATATTTCATATCGACATTATTAAATCCCGCGCATCTCAGAGCAACTATCTTAACGCCCATATCGCAGAGTCGGTCGATGACCTTTGCATTCACAATGTCGTTTACGAAAACGCACACTCCGTCAAAACCGTTTGCAAGACCTGCGGTATCCTCGTTAAGCTTAGTCTCAAAATATTTAAAAGAGACCCCCATCGTTTCGCCATATTTATCAAAAGACTGCTTATCGTAAGGTTTTGTGTCAAAAAAAGCGATTCTCATAATCTATCCTCCTTTTTTATATTATAACACTGTTTGCTCAAAAAAACAACTCTTATAAGTTATTTTATTCAAACTATTACATTAAATACTCAGTTAAAACGAAAGAGCAACCCAAAAGGGTTGCTCTTTCGTTTTAAGCTACTACCCGGATTCGAACCGGGGACCTCGTCCTTACCAAGGACGCGCTCTACCAACTGAGCCATAGTAGCATATTAAATTAACCATGTCTCACGACTACCTCGCTATTATAGCAGAGCAAAATCAATTTGTCAATAGGATTTTATCGAAAAAATAAAAAAATTTCAATAAAATCCTATTTTGTCGTTTTTTAGCTCACGCGTTTCTTCTATGCATGATAAAGCATTTTCTTTTTCTGGCAAGTGCGTACTTTTTTATATCGCCCTCAAACACTACATTTCCCTTCACAAGTCTTGAAAGATCATCTGGATTTATCAGCGTATATCCGGTATTAACCGAACATATTCCGTACATATCAAGCGTTTCCGCTACGAACTGCGAACAGGTATATTTTCCATCGGGCGCATATTCCTTTTGAAGAAGATAGCAGAAAAAACCGATCATGTTATATTTGTGCGTTTGTTTATTCTCCCAAAAATCATTGAGTCGATTCTTTACGTTTTCATACTGCTCGTCGCTTACGGGAACCTCTACTATTCTTCCGTAAAGCTCCTCGGTCAGACTATAAAATTTTTTATCAAGCTCTTCTCTGAGATAACATCCGATAAATGGGAAAAAAGCATATTTTCTTCCGAAAGAAAACATATGGCTAATATCTCTGTCAAGCGTTATTGAGCAGTGCGTAAACTCACCCCTTGTAAAAAGTCCGATAGTATCTGAAACTATCGATTTCGGGTGAGAAAACACAACATATATGTACTTTTGAGGGGAATTATTTTTTTTCATACCGCGTTCCTCTCGCGCTTTTATTTAGGCATACATATACATTATACACAAAAAATCAAAAAAGTCAAGTCCCTGCCACATCAAAGATATTAGGGAAATAAAATCTTAAAACAAAATTAAAAAAACTGTTGATTTTTTTAAAACACTATGTTATAATATCGAAGTACATTCGCCGGTGTGGTGGAACTGGCAGACGCGCCGGACTCAAAATCCGGTCCCGGCAACGGGGTGCGGGTTCGACCCCCGCCACCGGCATAATACTCGAAAACATATTTTCGAGTATTTCGTAAATTACGCATTTTCATTAACAGGTATTGTACCCATTTGAAAATGCGTTTTAATTTTTAAATATCTTTCGAGAAAGGAGGCAAAACACTATGTCCACAAAAGTTGACGTATTCGTTGATCAAAACGAAGTCGAAAAGGCAAGTCTTTATACATCGCGCCTTGTTTCCAACGGAAATTTTGGTTCTACATACTGCGTACTCACAGACAAGAGAGTATATCACAAAGGCGTTTTCTCCTCTATACTTTCAAACGGCCGTTTTGCAACCGGTGAAAATGTAATCGAGGTAAAGAAAATATCCGCAACCTCTCTTACTGTACGTAAACATCCTATACTGGCTATTTTAGGATTTCTCTTTCTTCTCGTTGCGGCTGCCGCTTTAGTGCTTAACGTAATGAAAGTAGAATGGTTGCCTGATGATATTGCAAAAATCGCTATCATTGGCGGTATCGTGCTTGGAATTCTTTTCTTCATTCTGTATCTTGCAGTACAGCAGAAGCTGTTTAGAATCATCTACTGCGGCGGAGAGCTTGCTCTCCAGCTCAACGGCGTTTCGGTAAAATCCATTCGCGCTTTCCGTACAGCTGTTCACGCTGCAATTTCGGATTCTTGCTGCAACAAGACCAAAGAGCCCGTTATCGAGAGCTCGTGCTCTACTACGGAAGCAACAGCTCCCGAAGCAGAAATGGAAGCTGCTCCCGAAGCTGTTGCGGAGGCAGAAGTCGAAGCCGCTCCCGCTTCAGAAGAAGCGAACGGCTAAGCTATTTTCGCTCAAATCAAAAAACCACCGACACGCTGTGTTCGGTGGTTTTTTGGTAATATCAAGTTATATCTCGAAACACTCGCAAATATTATCGGCAAGTATCAGATCCTTTGCAACGACCTTTCCGCATGCGAGCGCGGCGAGGTATCTCTCAACGCCCTCGGTAATAATGAACTTTCCGTCACAAACACTAACCTTTACCGGATCGGGAAGCTCTCCATTTTCATAGCGATTTATCAACTCGTTTACTTTCATATCAGAAATCTCAGCTCTGCTTACACACGAGAGGATCTTTCCCTGATTTTTCTCGAATTTTATAAGCTCGTCCACAAGCTTCGAGGTATTTTCAAGCGAATTATTATTTATGATATATGAATAGTGATTTATTTTGGACATTTCGTGCTCGTATCTTTTTAGGCGAAGCTCGATGTCCTTCTCTCCCCTGCCGACAAGGCGCTCAACGAGAGTATCCGCGCTTTCGACGTAAAGGAAGAGAGGAACTATTTTAACCTCGCCTTTAAGTATTTCACAAAGGTTAAGAGCTCCGTTTACATCGATATCCTTCATAAGAGTTTTACCGCTCGCAACGCTATCTGCGAGAAGCTGTCTCGAGGTTCCGTAGTAGTGATTGTGAACTCTCTCATACTCGTAGAAATCACCGTTCGCTATCTTTTTCTCGAATTCCTCGTCGGTTATGAAATAGTACGGAACACCGTCCTTTTCTCCCGGTCTTCTGTCTCTGGTAGTATAAGTCGGCATGATACCGTAACCGTCATTTTGGGATATAAGGTTATTTATAACGGTATTCTTACCGACTCCCGAGCATCCCGAAAAAATCACTAGCATATATTTTCTCTCCCGATCATAAGATAATTCTGTATTTCAAAAAAATCACGAATTTTGTCAAAACACCTAAAGTATTATAACTTCTTTTTGAGTTTATGTCAATAGTTTTAACATTTTTTCACACAATTTATTGACTAAACGGTGAAAATGTGTTATAATAAATTATTATTTTTTAAACAATGTTGAAAGGACGATTTTTATGTCTAAATTATACATTCCCGAAGGATATCGCTCGGAGCTGAATCTCCGTCAGACACAGTCTGCGATAAAAAAGGTAAAAGACTTTTTCGAGCGTGACCTCGCCATACAGTTAAACCTGACTCGTGTTTCTGCACCGATATATGTTGAATCGTCCTCGGGTCTGAACGATACGCTCAATGGGTACGAGCGTCCTGTCAGATTCGATCTTCTCGAAAGCGGCAAGGAGTGCGAGATAGTTCATTCTCTTGCAAAATGGAAGCGTTCCGCGCTCGCGTATTACGGATTTGAGCCGGGTGAGGGTCTTTACACCGATATGTCGGCTATCCGCCGCGACGAGGAAACCGACAACATACACTCGATCTACGTTGACCAGTGGGACTGGGAAAGAGTTATCACCGCCGAGGAGCGCACCGAGGAGGTTCTCAAACTCACTGTCAACCGCATCTACCGCGCGCTTCGTCACACCGAAAACTACATAACCGACGACTATCAGTTTATCGGGCGTCTCCTTCCCGAACACATCACCTTTATTACGTCGCAGGAACTTGAAGATCGCTACCCGGACAAAACGGGAAAAGAGAGAGAATATCTCGCGGCAAAGGAGTATGGCGCGATATTTATTATGAAAATAGGCGGCACTCTCAGATCGGGCAAGCCACACGACGGACGCGCTCCCGACTATGACGATTGGGAACTCAACGGCGACATTATCGTATATTATCCCGTACTTGACATAGCACTCGAGCTTTCATCTATGGGCATCCGTGTTGACGAAAAGGCTCTTCTCAGGCAGCTTGAGATCGCAGGTTGTCCCGAGCGAGCATATCTTCCCTTCCACAAAGCGCTTCTTGAAGGCAAGCTTCCCTACACGGTAGGCGGCGGTATCGGTCAGTCAAGAATGTGTATGTTCTTCCTGAGAAAAGCACACATCGGCGAGGTTCAGTCATCTGTATGGCCGGACGACGTCCGAGAGGAATGCGCAAAAAAAGGCGTTATGATACTTTAACTTAGGCTCCGCTCTAAGATGGCGCTTAAACCTTTTTCAAAAAAAGGCTTAAGAATCCAAAAACCTTTATTAAAACTATTAAAACTCACAACGACCGAAACGTTTTTCGGCATTGACAATCTCAGAAATTTATTGTATAATCATATTTGTAATATTTGTAAGCGCATTTTGCGCGGAAAGCAGGATCTTAAATGAGCACAATCAGAAAAAAATTCGGCACTATGCCAGACGGAACAAACGTTGACTGTTGCGTTCTTTCCAAAGGCGATATGACCGTAACTCTCATCGAGTACGGCGCAAGAATTGCTGACATAAACTATAAGGGAGTTCAGACCATCGGCGGCTTTGACACGCTCGAGGGCTATCTCACTGACATCGAGCATCAGGGCTCGACCGTCGGAAGATATGCAAACCGTATAAAGGACGGTATCTTCTATCTTAACGGAGAAAAATACATTCTTGCAAAGAACGAAAAGGGAGTCACCCACCTTCACGGCGGAAACATCGGCTACGATGTAAGAGTATGGACTCTTGCAAACGTGGATGAAAACGACGAAAAAGCCTGGGCAACCTTCACACTTGTTTCGGAGGATGGCGAGGAGGGATATCCCGGAAATCTCGATATTGCTGTCACCTTTACACTTACCAAAGACAACGCACTTTCGATAGACTACTCGGCAACGACCGATAAAGACACCGTAATTTCGATGACTAATCACAGTTATTTCTGCATTTCGGGTTGCGGAGAGAGCATTCTCGATCAGGAACTAACCATTGATGCGGACAAATTCGTAGCCGTTGACGATCTTCTCATTCCGATCGAAGTGAAAAGCGTCGAAAATACATATTTTGATTTCAGAAAGGCCAAGAAGATCGGTCAGGATATCGATAAATTCGACGATATTCAGCTTGCTCGCGGTGGCGGATACGATCACTGCTGGGTGCTGAACGCTCCGAGCCTTGAAAAGCCATCTGTCACTCTCTACTCAAGCAAGACGAAAATAAACGTTGACGTTTACACGACCGAGGACGGCGTTCAGATATACGCAGGCAACTTTATGGATCAGGACAATCCTTTTTACGGAAAGCACGTACAAAAACCCCATCACTGCGTATGTATGGAATGTTGCGCACGTCCCGACTCGCCCAACCAAGAGGACTTTCCTTCGGTAGTCCTTAGAGCAGGCGATACCTACACGCAGACGACCATTTACAAATATTCAACGAAATAAAGAACGTCTCCCGCCTTTACAAAAAAGACGGGAGATTTCCTTTATTTTCCACCGCATCAACTTTACTAACCGTAAGATTAGTTACAAAGTTCAATTTCAATAAATATTTTACATTTATTCACACAGACGACACATCGGTAGTTTAAAATTATACTAAAAGGTCAAAATATCCACAAAAGGTTTAACGGAGGTTCCATGATGAACGATGAATACAACAATAAAAACGAGTCTAATAAGGCAAGCAAAAGCTCTTCCGAAAATGAGGTGTCGTTTGACAGTACAACGGGAGACTATTCGTATATTCCCGTAAACGAAAATAAATTCTCTCTAGATCCCGAGACAGTCTTTAGCGGTAAAAACGCAACGTGTGATCAAAAGGTGGATACTAAGCCAAACAAGAACAGATCCGCCCTTATTTATACAACCGCTATAATAGTAGCACTTGCCGTTATAGTCTCTGCGCTTGCCGCAGGAGCTTTTGCGATATCGGGAATACTCGATAAGATAGGAAATTTTGATGATGCTGAAAATATGGGTCCTCTCAGTGGCACAAAACTTACCGTAAGTAAAAGTGACCTCGAAGTAGCACAAAATGCCGTTTCAAAAGCAACTTACGCGGCGTATGATTCTACTCTTCTTATAGAAGCCTTTACAGACAGCAGTGCGTCTACCCTTGCAGGAACGGGAAGCGGTGTTCTTTGGAGCGCTGACGGATACGTAGTAACCTGCAATCATGTGGTCGATGGATACAAAACTATAAAGGTCACCTTTACAGACGGAACGAGTTATTTTGCCGAAAGTATGGCAACAGACCCGATAACCGACCTTGCAGTTCTCAAAATTACACTCGCTGAAGGCAGCGAGGTTCTCCCCGTCACTATGCGTGACACGGCAAAAACACCGCTTATGCTCGGAGAAACAGTAATTGCTATCGGAAATCCTCTCGGATATCTTACCAACACGGTAACCGACGGAATTCTCTCCTCCCTGGAAAGAGAAATATCGGTCGAGGGCACCAATATGTTCCTTATGCAAATAAATGCGGCGGTGAATTCAGGCAATTCAGGAGGCGGACTTTTCGACATTAACGGTTCTCTCGTCGGTATCGTAAATGCTAAAATAGCCGGCAATGACGTCGAAGGAATCGGATTTGCCATTCCGATAGATACTGTAGTTGATGTTATAACTCAGCTTGCAGACAAGGGTTACGTTTCCGGAAGACCTCAGATTGGGATTAATCTCGTTACTTTAACGAGCTACAATTACAGACAGGTTTTTGCACAGTATCCCGAGCTTGAAGAATATGCATCTATATCGGGAAGATGGGGCACGACTACAATAAATCAGGGAGTATATATCGTAGGAATATCAGAAAATATAATCTATCCGCATGGCTCTGAGGAAATCTTGAAATACGGCGATAAGATATACCAGATTTCCGACGATAATGAGAATTTTATTGTGGTCGAGGACGGTGATTCAATACAGAATTTTATTGCTTCTATGAAGGTGGAAGATACACTGCACTTAACTGTAATGCGCGGCGGAAAAGCAATAACAATATCTGTAATTCTGAGCGAAAAGACGGCTCAATAATTTTGTTTACAAGACTTAAATTTCAAACGCGCCTTGTCAGGCGCGTTTTTGTCGCATTTTAATGTTTAATGCTTGATATTTTCATTATCTTATGCTATAATGCAGTTAAACACAACATTGTAATATACTAGTATAAAGGAGATCGTTTATGTTTTGTTCAAACTGCGGTACGCAGGTCCACGATGATGCCGTTGTGTGCATAAACTGTGGCTGTGCTATCCAAGAGCCTGCAACCAACAACAGAAAGATCGTAGAAGACAAGGCAAATGTAGGACTTTGCGTTTTATCTGTATTCATTCCACTGTTCGGCATTATATACTGGGCACTTCAGTACAAAGAGACCCCGAAAATGGCACGCGCCTGCGGTATAACGGCACTTATTTCTTGGGGCGTTTCCATAGTTCTTGGTATAGTACTACCTTTAGTTTTTTCCTACATTATGCTTTCTGCTGTTCCGTTTCTGTTTTGATTCTATCAACATCGTACATTGAAAGGACTTTAAATTATGAAAAAATATCTTCACAGTGCAGACATCCTTCTACCCAAATACAGTTTTGAAAAGTGGGCGGTGGTTGCCTGCGATCAATACACTAGCGAGCCCGATTATTGGAGCGCAGTCGATGATTTTGTCGGAAACGAGCCTTCAGCGCTTCGTATCACGCTCCCCGAGATATATCTTTCGGACAACGTTGAAAAGCGCATCGATACCGTCAACGCAAACATGAAAAAATACCTTGAAAACGGAGTTTTTGACACCTTTGAAAGCTCTATGATATACGTCGAGCGCGAAATATCTTCAGGCGAGATACGCCACGGCATCGTCGGTGCTATCGATCTTAGTGAATACGACTGGCACCCCGGTGCAAAGTCGCTCATTCGCGCGACCGAACAGACGGTAATCGAGCGTATTCCGCCGAGAGTTGAGATAAGAAAGAACGCTTCTCTCGAGCTTCCGCACATTCTTATTCTTATAGATGACCCCGAGAACAAGGTGCTCGGCTCACTTGAAGCATCAAAGGGCGAGATGAAAAAGGCTTACGACTTTGAGCTTATGCAAAAATCCGGTCATATAGAGGGATATTTGGTTGATGAGGACGTACAGATCAAGATAAACGAGGCGCTCGCCGAGCTCATTTCCGAGGACGGTATGCTCTTTGCAGTCGGTGACGGAAATCACTCACTTGCAACTGCAAAGGAATGTTATACGAGAAATCCATCCGAAGCATCGAGATACGCTCTCTGCGAGATAGTTAATATACACGATTCTTCCCTCGTTTTTGAGCCGATATACCGCGTTATGTTCGGCATTTCTCCGAGCGACGTGCTCACGGCTATCGAGGCGCATTTTGGCAACCTGAACGATGAGAACGGAAGTAAAGTACGCTTAATATTCGGAGATATCGAAAAGGATATATATATTAACACAGACGGATCTCTGACAGTTGGTATGCTCCAAGATTTTATTGACAAATACATTGCCGAGCATAGCGGCGCATCGGTCGATTACATACACGGCGAAGAAGTAGTCGAAAGCCTTTCAAGACAGGAAAACACTATCGGATTTATCTTCGACGGTATGAAAAAGAGTGAGCTTTTCCCTGCTATCGTCCACGACGGTGTGCTTCCGAGAAAGACCTTCTCGATGGGTCACGCCTCGGATAAGCGTTTCTATATTGAGGCAAGGAAGATTAAGTAAAGTACAAAACAGACCTTCGGGTCTGTTTTTTCTTTTGTAAAAATTACCACACAATATTTTATGTATCATCAAAGGTCGCCGAGGCAATAATGTTTTACAGAAAAGTAAAACAAAGGATGCGGTAAAAATGTATATCGGCAAAGTCGATATTTGTGGGATAAACACTTCTGAACTGAAAGTGCTTACCGAAGAAGAAAAGGAGACTCTTTTAAAGCTTGCCCACGAGGGTGATGAGGACGCAAGACGGCGTCTTATTGACGGAAATCTGAGACTGGTACTGAGCATAGTCCAGCGTTTTGCTGGTAGAGGCGAAAACCCCGATGACCTTTTTCAGATAGGATGTATCGGTCTGATCAAAGCAGTTGACAATTTCAACACAGAGCTCGGTCTTAAATTCAGCACCTACGCTGTTCCGATGATAATCGGCGAAATACGCCGTTATCTTCGTGATAACAGCTCGATAAGAGTCAGTCGCTCGGTACGCGATCTTGCCTACAAGGCGCTCTCCGTACGCGACAGACTGGCATCGGAAATGTCAAGAGAACCTACGATTGACGAGATCTACGCCCTTATGAAAAAAGAGGGAGATACCCACACCCGCGCAGAGGTAACCTGTGCTCTTGAAGCCATCGTCGATCCCGTATCTCTCTACGATCCCGTATATTCTGACGGTTCCTCGTCGGACACAATATATATTATGGATCAAATAAGGGACGAGGACAACTGTGACGAGGCGTGGCTTGAAAACATCGCTCTGCGTGATGCACTGGCAAGACTTGGAGAGCGGGAAAAAATGATAATATCAAAGCGCTTTTTCAGCGGTCGTACACAGATGGAGATAGCAGACGAGATAGGCATATCTCAGGCTCAGGTATCGCGACTTGAAAAAAGCGCGCTTGAACGAATAAAAAAGCAACTTTAAGTCATTTTACCATCCAAACCGGACAAAAAATGCAATAAGCTATTGACTTTATATTAAATATTATATATAATATTTAGATGTAGAATTATTGCATTTTTATTTACATACACCTGCAACCGAGAGGTACATATTTAATGAACAAGGGTTTTCTGAAATTTAAAAACAAGCTTTTTATCGGTGCGCTGATAAAATCTGCCATTTTCGGTGCATCGGTCGGAGTCTTCGTTTCTTCTATTTTGATCTTAATAGCAAAATTATCAAAAGAAGCTCCGAATCCGACGGTATATCTACCCATTGGCGTATCTTCTGCTCTTCTTTTTGCAGCCGTTCTCTTTTTGGTACTACTACCAAGCGAAAAACGTGTTGCCAAAAAGCTTGACACCGCTTTTGCGCTCGGCGAAAAAGCGCAGACTATGATTGCCTTCAAAAACAAAAAGGGCGACGTTATTGAAATGCAGCGGCGTGACACCGAGCGAATACTCTCAGAGACACGGACAGGTGCGCTCAAAAGCAAAAATGTTTGGTTGCATTTTATAATGCCGACGATCGCAGTCATTATGACAATAGCCGCTATGCTGATTCCAACATACAATCAGACACCTCCGCCCGCCTCAAGCGACCCCGATTTCCAGCTTTCGGTGTGGCAGGAACAGGCGCTTAAAGACCTTATCGAAGAGGTCAAGCGCTCTGATATGGAAAATGCTCCGAGAAATAAGGTTGTTTCCGAACTCGAAGACCTATTGACAGAGCTCAGGGCAGCGAAAAAGGTAAGCGTGATGAAGGCTTCGGTCATTGGAGTCATAAAATCAATCAACGAAACCGTTGACAATCACAACTCCTGCTTTAAAATAGCCTCCGAAATGAACAAGGGAGAGCTCGAATCGACAAAAAGCCTTGCATCTGCAATTCAAACACTAAGTGCAATAACGCTTGGAGAAGAGCTTAAAAATATCAGAGAATCCCTCGTAGAGGAATCTGCAAAGGACTCTATATCGGCTATATCACTTGCTCTGAATACTGCGCTTACAAAGTCGGGCGTCGATGAAAACGACCCCCTATATGCATCACTCTCAAACTTTGCTTCTTCCCTTTCCGACATTGCGACTTCGTACGATCAAATGAGTAATTCGCTTGACGATACCTTTACAGGTGCAGGCGAGAGTATAAGCTCCGCACTTCTCATACAGTATACGAACGAGCGCGTGGGTGACAATGCGACCCTGCGTCTCATGCAGATATTCGGCATAAAGGAAAGCGAGATACCTAAGGAATCTATCCCCAGCGACACATCGGTGCGAGAGAATGAGGGTGATTACGACCCAGAGGACAACGACGATCCGCTTCATTCGGGTGGATTTGGAAGCGGAGATATGATCTTCGGAAGTGACGATATGATATACGATCCCGAGCTTGGAAAATACGTTTCCTACGGCGAGGTAATAAACAAATATTATGCAAAGATTTCCGAGCAGATGGTTGACGGAAATCTTTCAGACGAGCTTGAACAGCTCCTTAGCGACTATTTTGCAAGTCTGTTTGACGGATCAAAGACTGATAAAGACTGATAATTAATAGAAATTAGCTAATTATGAAAGGACACCATAAAATGGAAAACATAGAAAAGGTTCAGAATTTTAACGCTTCTATTCTCAAAATCAAAGAGGAGCTTCGCCGAGATGTTGTCGGACAAGACGAGATAGTTGACAATGTGATTACCGCCATCATCGCAGGTGGAAACGTACTTCTAGAAGGCGTTCCCGGGGTCGGAAAGACACGTCTTGTGCGCTCGCTTGGAAAGGTACTCAGTCTTCCCTTCTCTAGAATTCAGTTTACTCCCGACCTTATGCCCTCTGACGTTACCGGTACAGTTGTTATCGAAAAGGACGCGGACGGCAAGATGGTAAGTAGCTTCCGCAAAGGCCCGATATTTGCTAATCTCGTTCTCGCGGACGAGATCAACCGCGCAACACCGAAAACTCAGTCGTCGATGCTCGAAGTAATGCAGGAGCACAAGGTGACCGTTGCAAATAATTCTTATTCGCTCCAAGAGCCCTTCTTCGTTCTTGCAACCGAAAACCCGATCGAGCAGGACGGTACCTATCCTCTTCCCGAGGCACAGATGGACCGCTTTATGTTCAAGCTTATTATGAAATTCCCCGCAAACGACGAGCTTGTCGACATCGTAAAAATGACTCAGATCACTATGGACGAGACTGCAAGCGCGGTAATAGACGGTGAGACCATCCTAGAAATGAGAGCTCTCGCATCGACCGTTCCGGTAATCGACGAGGTTCTGAACTACGCTATCCGCATTGTCTCGGGAACTCACCCCGAGCTTGACAAGGCGTCGGATACGGCTAAGAAGTACATAAAATACGGCGCATCTCCCCGCGCGGCGCAGGCTCTTATCACCGCGGCAAAGGTACGCGCTCTGATGAACGGAAACTTCAACGTCTCCTACGACGATATTGACGCACTCGCACTTCCCGTTCTCCGTCACAGGATCAAGATAAACTACACCGCGGTGAACGACCGTCTTACCGTTGACGACGTTATAACTATGCTCGTAAGGGAGACGAAAAAGTAATTTATGAGCAAATTTGTAATAAACGAAGAGTTTTTACAGCAGATAGAGACCCTGCAAACTGTGCTTAAAAACAACGTCGGCGGTATGTTCGGAGGCAATCATAAGAGTCGCACCTTCGGCTCGTCCTGTGAGTTTGCAGATTTCCGCGATTACGTAAGCGGCGACGACACGACAAAGATCGACTGGAATGCCTACGCGCGCTTTGACAAGCTTTACACGAAGCTTTATCTTGATGAGCGACAAATGCATACGAAGATTTACATTGACGCCAGCCGTTCAATGGAATACGGAAACTCAAAAAAAGCTGAGCAGGCGTTGAAGATCGCATCTCTTATCGCGTATCTTTCGGTATGCGAAATGGATAAGGTATCTATATTTGTTATAAAAGACCGCGAGATCCACGAAATAATACACGGTATAGTCGGCAAAGAGGCGTATATGTCATCTATCTCAAAGCTTGAAGACGTTGCATTCGACGGCGACAGCTATATCAGCGATGCTATTCTTCCCACAAATGTGGGATACGGTGACGGTCTTTCGGTGATTATTTCCGATTTTCTTACCGACAATGACTATGAGGCGGCTATTGATCTTTTCTGCGATAAGAAGCGCGATTTCCTGTGTATTCAGGTACTCTCGAAAGAGGAGCTGAATCCTCTTATACGCGGAAAGGTTCATTTCTTCGATTCTGAAAACGCATTCAAGACATATCGTAAGGATATTGACCGCGACATAGCAAAGGCGTACAAAAGCGCGCTTGAGTATGTCACGGACAAGGTAAAAAATTACTGCCTCTCAAGAGGGGCAAGCTATCTGCTGACATCCGCAGAAGAATCTCTCGGCGAGATATTCTTCGAAAAACTCGTTAACACGGAGGTTGTAAAGTGAGTTTCCTCTATCCTCTGGGACTACTCGGACTTATCGGGATACCGATCCTGATAATCATTTACATAATAAAAAGCAAATACACGGAGCAGACGGTGTCCTCCACCTATCTCTGGGCACTCAGCGAAAAATTTCTTAAAAGAAAGAATCCGCTGAGCCGTCTTACTGGCATTATCAGCCTTATTTTACAGATACTTGCGGTAATACTGATCTCTCTTTCGATAGCGCATCCGATAATTGCTATCCCAAACTCGGCAAATGAATATTGCTTCATTATCGACGGCTCGGGTAGTATGAATATGTTATCTGACGGAGAAACCCGTTTTGAGCGTGGAAAAAGTGAGATCGCAGCTATTATAAATGACGCGGCGCAAGGAAGCGTGTTTTCTCTCGTTTATGTCGGAGACGATACAAGTACCGTTTACGAAAAGACCGATGACAAAGAGCAGGCGATGCTCCTTCTCGGCGATCTAAAAGTATCGTACGGCGAAGCCGATCTTACAAAAGCTCTCGGAATAGCGCAAGGATATTTTAATGAAAACCCATCTGCTCTCGTATATCTTATAAGCGACGCCGAATATGAAAATTCAAGCAACGTGAATGTTGTCAACGTGGCAAAAGGAGAAGAAAATTACGCCGTATCGGACATTATCCATACCCACGAAAACGGTACAGTCGAGCTAAACGGAAGCGTTATATCCTATAAAAGCGATGCACTTCTCACGGTCGGACTATATATAGACGGTGCAAGCGAACCTTCCGATATCGAAAGCATTTCGGCAGTTGGCGGTGAAAAGTACACATTTACGCTGAGTGCAAACGCAGACACCTTTTCTTCTCTGTCGGTAAAGATATCCCAAAGCGACGCACTCGAATTTGATAACGAATATATCATTTACGACCTGAAAAGAGAAAGCTCGTATGACACACTTATAGTCAGCGAGCGACCTTATCTGATAAAGGCGATGCTAAGTCAACTTTTACACGCCAAAATAGACGTTATAAAGCCGTCCGAATACTCCTCTCAGACAGGATACGGTCTTTATATTTTCGATTCGGTATCTCCTGAGCTTATTGATGAGCTCCCTAAAGACGGCTCTGTATGGCTAATGAATCTTGACGGAAGTATTGACGGCGCCGGATTCAGCGTTCAAGGCGAAGTGACATTTGAAAGCTCCGAGGTGATTTCTTTGACAGATTCTTCCTCATCCACGGCGCAGGCTCTTATCAAAGATCTCAGCGGAAACGGAATGCATATAACAAAATATGTTAAATGCGGTTTTTACCGCAATTTCACGACCATCTTCTCATATAAGGGTAACCCGATAGTATTCGCGGGAAACAGCACAAACGGTGTCCGCGAGGTCGTGTTTGCATTTGATATTCACAACTCGAACCTTCCGCTACTTGCAGATTACGCTGTACTTATGCGAAATCTTGTAAATTATTCATTTCCAGATATGGTCGAAAATACCGCCTACGAAAGTGGAAAAGAGGCTCAGATAAACGTAGTTGCAAACTGCGAGAGCATCAAAGTCGAAAGCCCACTCGGAAACGTGACCTATCTTGACACTTCTTCAGCGGTAGCCTCACTTCCTCTGACCGAGGCGGGCGTTTACAAAGTCACGATGACGGTTGCAGGCTCGGCAAAGGAGTTTTGCATCTATTCAGCGTTTGCTGAAAGCGAGCGAGCTCCCATTCAAAGTGAGAGCGAGCTTATTCTTCAAGGATATGCGAGCTCAGACGGCTTTGACGGAAAATACGATCCTCTGGTAATTATCTTCATTATTTTAGCAATAATATTCCTTGCAGATTGGATGGTGTACTGTTATGACAAATATCAGCTTCGATAACCCATATCTGCTTCTTATAGTACTTCCCCTTATACTTCTCATCCTAGTTCCCTTCTTTATAGCGGTACGGAAGGAGAATAAATCGAAAAGCACGACCGCTTCGCTCGTTCTTCATTTGGTTATAGCTATATGCATAACGGTAGCTCTAGCCGGAACGGTTTTGACCGCAGTTATAACCAAGACCGAAGTTTACGTCGTTGCAGACCTTTCATACTCTTCAAACAGAAGCCTTGACAGGATCGACGGATATATCGAAGATGTGAAGGACAATCTTCCGATAAATTCGAAGCTCGGAGTAGTATGCTTCGGAAAGGATGTTATCCTTCACACCGAGCTTGGTGACAGGATCACAAGCGTTATAGACGCAAAGGTCGATGAAGGTGCCACCGATATATCCTCTGCGCTGGAATATACCTCCACACTTTTCGGAGACGATTGTCTCAAACGAATCGTACTGATAACCGACGGAAAGGAGACCGATACCGATGCTACGGGCAAGCTTATCGGAACTATTGAAAAGCTTTACTCTCAAAACATAGCCGTCGATGCGATATATCTGAACAACAATATTACTCCTGACGTAAAAGAGGTTCAGCTTACGGGGGTTGATTTTACTAAATCGACCTATGTAAATCATGAGGTAACGGCGGACGTCCTCGTTCAATCCAATCAGGAGTCAAGAGCTATTGCAAAGCTTTTTATGGGAGAAAACGAGATCGACAGCCGTGCACTCACGCTTACCAAGGGATACAACATTTTCAGCTTCGATCTGCCGACGTCGCAGGCAGGCTCGTTTGATTATACGGTCAGAATAATCTCGGACGACGACACGCTTGATATTAACAACGATTACTGCTTTACGCAGAATGTAACAGGAGAGCTGAACGTTCTTATCGTAACCTCAAAGCAAAGCGACGTTGAGCGCGCCAAAGCCATTTACGGCGAAAGTGCAACTATCGACTCCTTCGTTATAACAAGCAAGAAGCTCGACGTTCCTTGCAGTATCGAGGAGCTTTGCAAGTACGACGAGATAATTCTCTCTGATGTGGACGTGCGCGAGATAAACAACTACACCGCGTTTATCGACGCAATAGATAAATCGGTATCTCTGTTCGGCAAGAGTCTTGTAACTATGGGGGATCTGAAAATTCAGAACAAGACTGACGACATTCTGAAACAACTTGAAGATATGCTTCCCATAAAATTCGGAAACAGTGATCAGGACCCAAAGCTTTACGCGATAGTCATTGACTCCTCGCGCAGTATGCAGAATTTTTCGCGTCTCATTATCGCAAAGCAGGCAGCTATACAGCTTCTCGATTTTCTCGGCGAGGACGACTATGTAATGGTAGTCAACTTCTGGGGCGAGATAAACGTATTGCAGTCTCCGATAAGAGCATCTGACGACAACAAGGCAACGCTTACTAAGAAAATAAACTCGATAGAACCTTATCAAGGCACAGTGATTGGAACCGCGCTTGACAAGGCAGGCGACCTTATGATAGATCTTGCTTTCGATGAAAAGCAGATAATGCTGATCAGCGACGGTATGTCCTACACGCTTGATAGCGACACTCCTTCCGACGTAGTAGCAAGACTTCATGATAACGGAATTACGACGTCGGTAATACACGCACCGCCTCGCGAAGAGGGTATAGCAACTCTCAAAGGTATCGCAAGCGCGGGTGGCGGTGAGTATTATGAGATAACAAATGAAAAAGAGCTTGACGAGATAATGTTCTCTGAAATTGCCGACGATATAACCGAATCGGTCATAGAAAAGCAGACGTCAATTAAGATAAAGCTTGAAAAGGACGGCGTTCTCAACGGTATCTCTTCTCTCCCCGATATTTGCGGATACACCTACGCCAAGGCAAAATCAAGCGCATCTACCGTTCTTGCCCTTGATTATATAAAGAGTAGCGGCGCGTCGATAGAGGTTCCTCTTTATTCATATTGGAGCTACGGAGAGGGTAAGGTCGCTTCGTTTACAAGCTCGCTTTCGGGCGCTTGGACGAGTCTGTGGCAAAAGGGTGACGCTTCCCTTTTCTTCGATAATATGACGAAAGAGTGCATACCCGATGAACGCATCGGTTATCCTTATACCCTTAACGTAGAGTACGACGGAACATATTCAACAGTCGAGATAATTCCTGCTTCGCTAAATCCGAGCGTAACTGCGGACGCTACCGTTACTTTTCCCGACGGATCTGCAATAAGCGAGCACCTGACGTTCGACTCGTCGAGATATTTCTACAAGTTCGAAACGCCGACGAGTGGAAAATATCAGATAAAGATCGTTTACGCCTTCGGAAAGCAGTCTTTTGAGGCAACAGATGAGTTCAGTCTGTCCTACTCGCCCGAATACGATATGTTTGCAGTCTTTGATCCTTCAAGCCTGCACGCGGCAATAAGAAACAGAGGAACCGTAAGCGAGGAAAGTGTTCCCGAAATTAAAAACGACGAAGACAAAGTCGCTACATATACCCTTCCTCTCACCGCACCGCTTATGATAATTGCGGTACTCGCTTATATTGCGGACATAATTATAAGAAAACTCAAAATAAGCGACATAAAGAGCTTCTTTAAAATAAGACCAAAGCAAGGAGGAGTCAGATAATATGAAAAGATCACTGAGTATTATTATCGCTGTTTTGCTCATTCTTGCTACGCTCTTTACTTCCTGCGGAGAATATACTCCGGCAGGCGGAGGCGACACAAACAAAGATCCTGATGCAAGCAAAAATCCGGACGGCAGTACCGACACCGACGACGAGGATCTTTTCTCCGTTTCGCTATCCTATGACGGAAAGACCTATATTCCCTCTCCCGATAAAGAAATCTACGCTCAGTGGAATGACGGCTTTTCCTTCCACAAGGCAAGGCTGGGTGAGGACGGAGTCGCAAAAATCGGCGGTCTTGACGGAGATTATCAGGTAACTCTATCAGATATTCCTGACGGTTATGGATATAATCCGAATGTTTACAAAGCCACAAACAACCAAAAGCATATAGTTATAGAGCTTCACAAGCTCGTCGAAACAAGAGGTAAAGGGCAGAGCCTTTACAACTGCATCTCTATAAGATCAACGGGTGTTTACTGCGTAGAGATCGACGGAGAAAAGGACGAGGTGTTCTTCGAATTCGCCCCGAGAGAAAGCGGAACTTATTCGGTACACTCGTGGACCGATACGGTCGCTAACGCCGTCAACCCCAAAGCAAACTACTACGGCGCAAACGCCTACTTCAAGCAGTATGACTTTACCGCAGATAGCGGCGGTGCGGAATCTTCGTTCACCAAAAATTTCAAGCTCGACGTCAAAATCGCAGATGAAATGATAGGCGCAAACGGTCAGGTCACCTTCACCTTCGGAATTCTCGCAGATTCCAAAAGCGGTGAATATCCGATAAAGGTATATTTCGTCGTAATGCTTGACGGAGAATTTTCACTCAGTCACACCGAGTCAGATATAATCATTCCAAAGGAAGAACTCGTTCAGCAACCAAACTACGATCCAAAAAAATATGAACTTATCGGACCCGAAATATCAAAAACGGTAAACGGAGTTACCGCTAAAGTCTTCGACGGCTCAATGTATAAGCTCTGGGAGCGTTCCGATGGCGGTGACGGATATTATCACCTTTACAGTATCGAAAAATATCCCGACACTCAGGGTTTTGGTCCCATTTTGTACGCTTTTGTAGATATGCCGTGCAGATTTATAGACTCAGCTTTTTCCACTATAGAGCTTGCAGGAAACAAGGTACTTACCGTATCGGGCGGAACTGAAAATTACAAGCTGTTTATCGAAGGATTCGATGCTCTTCTCGTTGATCCCCCAGGAGACAGCGGACCGTATTTCTGCGTAACCAACTGTCCCTGCCGTCTCAGAAACCAGTGCGAAAGCTTAAAGGAAGGCTACGCAGTCGGCGCTTGTACCGATGCTTGCACACACTGCCACGCCGATTGCAGAAGATGTCCCGAGGAAGCTCTCGGTCAGAAAGGCTACACCGATTACTGCAACTCGGACGGAGTTTACGCTGTAACACAGGAGCTTAAAGATTTCTTGCAGAAGTACAGTATATCTCAGCTTCTCTTTTTCGACGGAAACGGATTTGTTGAAACGAATCCAAGTATTTCGATATACGCCGACGAGGACGACCAATGGCTGTTTGCCTGCGGTTATTACGTAGAAAAGTAAACCGAATTATTCAAGTTTTCAATTAAATTGAAATAAATTTTATGCTTTTAAAGGAGGCAAGTTTTATGAAGAGAATTCTTTCTCTCGTTCTTTGCCTTGTAATTGCACTCAGTGCATTTGCAAGCTGCAAGGGACACACACACACCTTCGCGAGCGAGTGGTCTTCGGACGCTGAAAATCACTGGCACGCGGCAAACTGCGAGCACACTTCCGAAAAATCGGATCTTGCCGCACACACAGGCACCGAGGACGGCGTTTGTGACGTTTGTGAGTACGTTAGTGCCTACATAGTTACGGTTAATGCTCCCGACAACGTAACGATCGACGGCACTCTTTCGGGTGCTCCCAACACCGACGTTACCTTCAAGGCAACCGTTGACGACGCATACGCTCTTACCGTAAATGGTGCAGAGATCGTAGGTGAGCCCGAGGCTAAGGACTCGAAGCTCGTTTACACAATCAAAGTTGCATCTATTAAAGCGGCTACTACGGTTGACATTTCTGCTCACAAGACTGTTTACGGCGCAGAGATTGCATCGGGCGAGGGCGCTATTGAGGACGCGATAGCTTGGCAGACCAAACAAGGAAGCGTTACCGTTACTCTTCCCGCGGCAGGCAAGTACGCTATCTTCGCTACAGACGAATCGAGCGTTATGTTTGGTGCAAACACCGAAGATTCCGAATTTTTCCAGGTTTACAAATTTGAAGCAACCCAGGCAGGTGAGCTCGTAATTAAAACCAGCGTATGGCCGATGACAGTTGCCGAGGACGGCATAGTTCCCTTTGAATACGTAGTCGTTTCGTGCGAAGACGTAACTCTCGTAGGAAACAATGGCAAATATACCCTTCCAGCAGGTGTTAAGACGGACATCACCTTCACAGCACCTACCGCAGGTATTTACCAGATCTCTTCGAGCGCAGAGTCTCTCTCTTGGAATGATATGCTCGACAGCTCGGTAATCCTTAATGCAACCGAGGACGGTCAGGAGCTCACCTTTACGCTCCAGTGTCAAGACTTCACCGCTTCTACCTTTGAGTTTGATTACAGCGTAATTGCTCTTAGTGCAAATACAGCAAATCAGGGCGCAAACAATGCCGAGATTACTTACGGCAAGTATTACGGCATGGAGTTCACCGCTCCCAAGGCAGGCGCATACAGCATCGTTATCGACAGCGAGTTTGCTATGTTCTATCAGTGGAACAGCGACTACAACTTTATGCAGGGCATTTGGGGTGATTTCATCACCGAAAACCTTGAAGCAAACGAGAAGATCTCCTTCTATGTTCTCGCTGACAATGAAGAGGCTGCTGAGGATACTCTCGCCGCTGTTATCACTATCACCCACGCCGGATATCTCGTAAGCGATGAAAACGGCGTATACAATTCTCAGGCAAGCGCAGACGGCGTACTCAACGTATTCAATGATGCTTGGGCAGGTGCAACCTTCGTTATCAAGGCACCCGAGGGATTTGAGATCAGCGTTGATAACGGCACGACTTGGGCAAATGAGGTAAAGGTTACCGCAGAGAGCGGATCTATCGCATACCTCGTTAAGGGCGCAGGAGAAAGTGCAGGCGTTACTATCGAGGAGTTTGAGAACAAGATCGAGCTTACTATCGGCACGACTACCGTTACTCTTACCCCCGGCGTAGAATACAACGTTTACGTAAGCGGCTACACCAGCCAGTCGATGTGGAAATCTATCGTAATGAGTTGGAACAATGAAAACGTATCAGGCTATGCGGGCTGGGCTCCTATGGTTTCTGGCGGTCAGATCAACAATGTTATGGCAGGAAGCGCAGTAGGTGCTGTTTCGCTTAGCGGTGATACTGCGGCAGAGGTCACCTTCACGGTTGCTGACGTTACCGTTGACGATATCGGCGGCGGAGACATTGGCGGCGGAGATACTACCGATGGAACAGCACTTGTTCTCGGAGAGAACTCAATCGTTGTTGTTAACGCGTTCCTCGGCGTAAACGTAACCTTCACCGCAACTGAGGCGGGCACCTACACAATCAGCGCGGCTGACGGAGAGCTTAACGCGGCCTGCGGTACCGAAAATGCATACGGATTTTCCACATTCAATCTTCCTTACGAGATCGAGCTTGCGGCAGGTGAAAGCTTTTCCTTCCTGGTTATGACCGGCAATTTCGAGGCTGATACCATTGACCTCGTAGTTACAAAGAACTAAAATAAACAGTACAAATTACTCCCGAACGTTTTAGTTCGGGAGATTTGTTTTTATATATTGTGTACGATTTCTGTATATTTTTTAATTATTTCTTAATATTTTTCCATAAAAGTGTTGACATATCAAGAATTTGGTGTTAAAATATTATTACTAAAACTAAATTAGTTTAATTTAAATATGAAAGGAATAAAAAATGAAAAAGATTCTTTCTACCCTTTTAATTCTCGCTATGGTACTTACTATGGCACTTACTGTTTCGGCAGCAGCTTCTATCGCTACTCTTTTCACCGGAAACTACATTGCATATGTGCAGATGCCCGGCGGCAATATGCCTATGTATGAGGTTTCCTTCACTCCCAGCAATGCTTCTCAGGGTACGTTTGATATTGTTGACAACTATACCACTCAGTACACCGGAACTTACTCCTATTCGGTAGATTCTACCGATACTGTCACTGTAATGGCTGGCACTGATGACATTTCTTCTGTGCTCAACTTTAAGCAGGACAACGGAGAGCTTACCCTTGTAATTCGTGGAACTGACTATCCCCTCACTGCAAGCACTGGTAGTATCACACCTCAGAACCCTGAACTCGTTATCGGCGCAAACGCTATTGATGTTGAAGTAGTAAACAACTTCTGCGCAGGCGTGGATGCTACTTTCACTGCTACCGAAGCAGGTACTTACATTCTCTCTGTTGCTGACGACGAAGATAACGCAAGCGTTGCTTACTATGGCGATCCTAACGACTACAGCGACGATGTTTGGGACGTTTTTGAAGAAGGAGATTATGAATTCACTCTCGCGGCAGGCGAAAGCATTACTTTCAACATTGCTACATCTGATGTTATGCTTACTGAAGACACTATCGACCTCGTTCTCACCAAGCAGGGTGCACAGGGCGGCGGAAATGCAGGCGGCGGCTCTGTAAACACCGGCGACAACGTAGCTCTCTACGTTGCAGTTGGCGCAGTTGCTCTCGCTTCTATCTTCGGATGCGCTATCGTTTCCAAGAAGAGAGTTACCGAGTAATTCTTTTATACAACTGATTTAGTTTTAAACAGCAGGCTTTATGCCTGCTGTTTTTTGTCCGTACAAGGTTTTTAAATATAAAAGACTTGCAATACGGTAAAAAAAATGATATAATATGGTATCATACGTTAATTCGGAGGAAAAAATGAAAAAAATCATATCAATATGCGCGCTTTTGCTCGCATCGCTTCTTATATTTACGGCATGCGACGAAAGCACTCCGTGTGACGTGCACACCGACGAAAACTCCGACGGCATCTGCGACGTCTGCCGCGAAGAGGTCTCCCTCGACTGCACCTCACATACCGACGCAGATTCGGACGGAAAATGCGACGCTTGTGGCGACGAGGTATCCGCTCCCGCTATTATGATCGATTACACCATCGTCGTTACCGATCAGGACGGTGAGAAGATCGAAGGTGCAGAGCTTACTATATATGCAGGCTTTGACAAGGCGGCGAGCGCAACAACCGACTCTGACGGAAAAATATCGGTAAAGCTTGCCGAGGGTCAGTACACTGTGAGCTTTGATCTACTTCCTGACGGGTATTTTCCCTACGAGGCATCTACTCTCATACTGGTATCTTTGGAAACAAACAGCACCGAAATTCTCGTCGAGAACACAATTCCCGACGGAAGCAAGGAAAGGCCCTTCCCGGTATCTTTCGAAAATCCGAGTATATCGCTTCCCGCAAATGCATCTTTCTATTTTTCACTTGGCGGCGGAAGGCGAATTATGAAGCTTTCTGCGACAGATATTGAGCTCGTCTACAATGACAATACTTACACTCCCGACAGCAACGGAAATATTGAGATAAAATTCACTCCCGAAAGTCAGTTCTCACCTACAATTATTAAATTCACAAACAAATCAAATAGTGAAAAGATAATCGATCTGACCTTTGAGTCTATTCTCGGCTCGCCCGAACGTCCCTTCGAGGCAAAGATCGAGACAACATACTCAACTCGTATAGAAAAGGAAAACACTCTGTATTACCAGCTTATCGCCGATAAAGCGGGGTTTATCTGCGTAACCTCCTATACACCTCACGGCACGATAATGCTTTACAACAAGACGACTATGGAAGTTTCTGCATATACACAGGGCAAGGTTTGCGAGTATATTTGGGTGAACACAGGAGATGAGCTTTCGGTAGCAATCGCTTCCACAAGCAAGGACGATATCAGCAGCGTGGATTTTCTCCTTACTTATGCAAAGGGTGACGCGGATATGCCGATCATTCTGCTTGACAATACGGTAAATTTCTCAATTCCCGCAGGAAAAGAATACAGCTTCGTTTCACTGCTTCTCGGGGCCGACACATTTAAAATCAAGGACAAAAACGTAACTGTCAAGATAAACGGAACTGAGCTTACTGCCGACGAAAACGGAAATATTGAATACCGCTTTGCTCCGGGAGATCTTATTACTATATTAAACCTCACCGAAGAACGTCACGAGGTTACTATACGGTTAACAGCCTCTACCGAGCAATAACACAAAAAGGAACTCTTAGGGGTATCTGCGATCGAGCAGTATCAAATTGAATAATACCTACCGACAGGAAAAGGACGAAGAATAATTAAAATTCCTCGTCCTTTTTCTTGACAAGCACTGACTTAATTAAAGACACCAAAGCAATAATAATTTTGTCAATTTCCCAAGCTGTATTGACAAATCGGCAGAAATGTGGTACAATATACACGCTACACAAATTGCATATGTTTATCCGATGAAGGGAAAATACTTTGGCAAAAAGTGTTTTCTCTCTTTCCTCATACCTTCATCGGTTAGGCATTTGTGTAGCAACAATGAGAGGGAGGCATTTTTTCGGTGCGTTCCTCCGGGAGCGCACTTTTTATATACTGAGGGAGATATATGAACAATAATGATATACCAAGAAAAATAATAGATATTACCGGCGTAGAACTTACACCCGGAGAGCCTGCCGTTTGTCTTGGCAACGGAGAGCAAGGTTTTGAGTGTTGTTGCGATGAGTGCGACTACTATTTGCTTTGTTTTCCCGAATTTGATCCAAAAAGCAAAAGAATTAACAAAACAAAAATCCCACACACCTACTATGACAAAAGTAACGCAAAGGCACTTTTGACATCTGCATATCAAAAGCCTATGCGTTACCTTCCGGGAGGTAGAAAAAAGCCTCCCTTGTATATGAACAAGGGAGGTGGCACGGCAATGCCGTGACGGAGGGATTGTAAAAGTAAAAACTTATTGTAAAACAATCCCTCATTCGCTTTGCGACAGCTCCCTTTACACAAGGCGAGCCTTTTGTTTGTGCAAACCTATTTGTTTGCAAATAGCCATAAGTTTTTGTAGTCCTTAATTCAGCCTTTCGAACCACTGCATTTGTGGACGCATATGCGAAAGTTATATGCCTAGCACGGCTCGGTGTGATATTGTCGCAAGGCGACAGTGATATGAAAGCCTGTGACTTTCGTGATATTATATTCGCCATCTCAACTCGCTAGTGAATAACACTAGGCATCAGCCGAATATCACTGCGCATCTGCTCTATAGCAGGTGCGCGTGAGAGTTCCTTTTTTCATATCAGATTGATATTTAATTTAGAAGGACTTATTATCAGCACACAGATCAAACCACGATTTCGAGCTCTTTTCGGATAAATTCACCTACTTTTTCTGGCTCGATATTAAGCGAGAACGCAAACTCCTCTTTTATTATTTTTTCCGCAGAACGCAAAACAGATGCGTCCGAGTCCGACAGGCGTTTACTACTTTCCGAGAGTTCTTTACCTTTAAGATATATACATCCAATCATAAGCAAAAGCTCCTCGTGAGAACCGTTGTGAAGTATATTATAAAAGACTGTGCACGCGTTTTTCTATCGTCTATCCAGCTTATACTATTCTCTTTTACGCCATGGAGAATATCGAGTATCTCCTTTTCGGTGAGAACGTAGCGCATTTTTGCACAGAGCGTTACGTTATCGGTAGCGACGTATATCGTTGACGCTTTGGTATTTATCTGTTCAAGAACGTAGTAATTTCTCTCGCCGATCATCGGAGAGAGAGTCATATCCTTAATATCGTTTATCCTACATATTCCGTTTGAGCCGTAAACAACATACTCCCCTACTTTATATTTACATTTATTCATAAGAGAGACCTCCAAAGCAAATTATTTTGTAATAAAAAGGCGTATAGCTTACAACTGGACTTACGCCGTTAAGCTACACGCTGTGCTTGTATTATAGCATATTTTATCGCGTTTTTCAAGTCTTTTTTCAAAAAACAAAAATAAAAAGCAGATGAACAAAGTTCATCTGCCCTCATTTAGCCTGAATTATCTCTTCTTTGTGAAGAGGTCAACGAGTACGCCGAAATCTTCTTCGCCGTTATCGTTAGCGCTTGCCTCGGAAGCGGTCTCCTCAACGTCCTCAGCTACCTTCTTTTCCTTGTTGAAGCCTGCTGCGATGACGGTGATACGCATTTCATCGTTAAGAGACTCATCGATGTTAGCACCCCATATAATGGTTGCATCGGGATGAGCTTCCTGAGTGATCATATTGGTAGCAATATCCATCTCGTCAAGTCCGATATCAGGAGATGCGGTAATATTAACGAGAATTCCGTGTGCGCCCGAAATAGAGGTTTCGAGAAGCGGGCTGGAAATAGCGAGCTTAGCTGCTTCCTCTGCCTTATCCTTACCGGTCGAAGAACCTACACCCATATGAGCGAAACCTGCATCCTTCATAACAGTGGTAACGTCCGCGAAGTCAAGGTTAATTACTCCGAACTCGGTAATAAGATCGGAAATGCTCTGTACGCCGTGTTTGAGAACATTGTCTGCCTCAGCAAATGCGTTGAGAAATGTGATCTTGCTCTGAGAAAGCTGTTTAAGTCTTTCGTTAGGGATAACAAGGAGCGAGTCAACATTTTCGCTAAGCTTAGCAATTCCCGCCTCTGCGTGAGTCATTCTTCTCTTCTGCTCGAAAGCAAAAGGTTTAGTAACTACTGCAACGGTAAGAATACCCATTTCACGAGCGAGCTTTGCGATAACTGGTGCTGCGCCCGTTCCGGTTCCGCCACCCATACCTGCGGTAATAAATACCATATCTGCGCCCTTAAGAACTGCCGCGATATCCTCAGAGTTCTCCTCTGCCGCCTTGCATCCAACCTCAGGATTTCCGCCTGCACCCTGTCCCTTAGTGAGCTTTTCACCGATAGCCACCTTAGTAGCTGCCTTGGACTTTTGAAGCGCTACTTTATCAGAGTTAATTGCGATAAATTCGACGTTCTTAACTCCTGATTCTATCATTCTGTTGACAGCGTTGTTTCCTCCGCCACCGACACCGAGAACCTTGATCTTAATGGAGAAATCAGTCTCCTGTTCTTCTTCGTTGATTACAACGTTTTCAAATGATGCGTTTGTCATTTCTTATGTTCCTCCCGAACTTTTATTATGAACTTTATTTTAAAACTCCGTTGATTTTCGTTAAAGCTACACCTTACAGTATGCCTATACACTACTTCTTATATAATAAATTTATTTATTCAACATTTCAATGCTTTCGACAGATTATTAACAGTTTTTTTACATTTTTTAGTTCTTTTTTGAACTAAATAAGTCATTTTAGGGATTTATTCTATAACCGCCGTAGCCTTATCCCAATTATAAAGATTTATATAGCCCTTTGCAGTGGTACTATACCTATCAATTATGCTTTTTGCGTTAACGAGTTTTTTATCAAATTCTTCGTTATGTTCCCCAAGAAATATATTGATCCTATTATCGTAAAATATTTTGATATCGTAAAGCTCTGAAATATCAATGCTAGTTATCTTTTCGTAAAGAGCGCTGTTACATATAAGTCTAAGCACCTTTTCGCTGCGCCTATGCGACTGATCGTCGAAAAAAACTACCGTTTTAGTCGTTTCTATCAGCTTAACATCATCGACAAAAATGGGGATAAGCTTGTTATAATAATCTGCCGTCTTGAGTTTATTTTCATCTTCAAACAGTGCCAGCACTTTGAGTCCAGAGGATATAACGAAGTATCTTCCGTCATATTCAAAATAAAAATTTTCTTTTTCCTCAACTATATTAATGGTAATCGTGTCGGGAAACTCTTTTTTTATACTGACCGAATCGACAAAAGGCAAATTTGCTTTTATGTTCTCTTCTATTTCCTTCTTGTTTGCGAAAAAAAGTATATCTCCTTCGGAAATTCCGCTTGCATTTCTCACGGTGTTCACATCGTAATTTTGCTCCTGATAAACAGTCATATTGACTATTATACTGTCTATCGAGAAAAATGTTTTTGCTATCAGAAAAAGTACGAGAAGCAGAACGAGCACGACTATAACGAAATATGCCACCCTAGTAGCTATTCTTAATCTTTGCCTATGGCTTTTTGCGCTGAATATTTTCGCTCGATCCCGTGGTGACGGACGATTTTTTTCCTCGTTTTGATCCATGTTTTAAATTCCTTTTATTTGTCTGGTTTAGGTTTTAGAAAGCTCTTTTATCTTCTTATAGATGATCTCGTCCCCGTCATCAACTGCAAATCTTCTGACATTTCTTCCCATAGCTTCAAGCTTTTTAGGGTCTGAGAAAAGCTTTGATATTTCTTCTTCGAGACGCTCAGCAGAAAGCTCGCTGTCTCTCATAACCACAGCTGCATCTGCATCGGCAAGTAGCTTTGCATTCTTATACTGCTGATCGTTTGTAACGTGCGGCGAAGGTACGAGCACCGAAGGTTTCCCTATCGCGGCAAGCTCAGCAAGAGTTGATGCACCGCTTCTGCATATAACGATATCCGAGGCAAGCATCTGCTCGGGCATATCGTAAATATATTCTACGAGCTTACAGTTGGAATATTTTTCAAGACCCTTTTCCTTGAACGCCTTAAACGCGCCCTCGTTATTACGAGAGCCTGCCGAGTGTATATGACAGATCTCGGGATGCTTTGAAACGTACCTGTCCATAAATTCAACGATCGCTTCGTTGAGATGCGCTGCTCCGAGACTTCCTCCGAAGGACAGTATCGTATACTTGTATTTTCCGCCAACTCCGAGTTTTTTTATTGCCTGCTGTCTTGTCATAGTACTGAAAAGACTGTTTATCGGCATTCCGGTATGAATGACCTGTGCTTTTTCACCGTCGAGATATTTGCCGGTTTCCTTAAAATTGACGAAAACCACGTCGGCTTTATTTTTGAGCATTTTAACAGCAAAACCGGGAACTGCGTTTGCCTCGTGAAGAGCGCATGGGATACCGAGACTTGCGGCCGCACTTGCTACCGGCCAAGTGACGTATCCTCCCGTTCCGATAACGATGTCGGGCTTTATTTTTGCAAGAAGCGCTCTGCTTTTTATGTACGAGGTACAAGCAAAAAGTGCCGCGGCTATATTTTGCGGATGAAGGCTTCTTTTAAGTCCGAGAACAAGTATTCGGTGAAGCTTATATCCGTTTCGCGGAACGAGCTTATATTCAAGTCCTTTTTTCGTTCCGATAAATTCTATCTCACTGTCAGGTTCATATTTTTTTATTATTCCCGCTATACTGAGTGCGGGATTGACATGTCCTGCGGTTCCTCCGCCTGTCATTACAACTTTCATTGATGGTATTACCTTTCAGATTTTCCCTTTCGTGGGATTCGTTTTTTGTCGGTCTCATAAACGGGAGTATATTTTGATATGCAAAGAAGTATTCCCATTTCTATAAACAAGAAAATAAGTGAAGATCCTCCCGCGCTAAAAAACGGAAGCGAGATTCCCGTATTTGGAATAAGTCCGGTAACGACCGCAATATTAAGTATAGCTTGAAATCCAACGTGTGCTGAGATTCCGGTAGCAGTGACCGCACAAAAAACATCAGGAGAGTTTCTTGCTATATGCAGACCTCTTGCAACAAACGCCATATAGAGTCCTATAACTGTTACAGCACCGATAAATCCCATTTCTTCACACACTATCGCGAATATAAAGTCGTTCTGAGGCATTGATACAAACAGATGCTTTTGAAGACTTTGACCGAATCCGCGTCCGAAGAAGCCTCCCGAGCCTATTGCGATCTGACCCTGAATGGTCTGCCAAAGCTCATCTCTGGTGCTGTAATTTTCCGGATGAAGCCAGCTATCCACGCGAACGAACATATAATTCGGAACGAGAGCTTTTACTTCATCCGGCTTATTGGTTACGGCGAATATTACAAAAGCGACGGCTGCCACCACGAAAATCGCAAAAGCAACAGTCCAAACCTTTGGAGAACCGTTACTCCAAAGTATAGCAAATCCGATCAAGAAAAGAATAATTGCTCCCGAAAGATGGTTTTCAAGAAGAACTAGTAAACAGGAAACTCCAATTATAGCGGCAGGAATAAACGTTCCGAACAAGCTTGCCTTCCAAAAGGCTTTTTTTGTGCGTACGTTTGAATGTATCGTGCTTTTAAATTTGCTTGAAAACCACGCCACCATAAGTATCATTGTTATCTTCATAAACTCGGACGGCTGGAATGATACGGGTCCTATATAGATCCATCTTTTCGCATCGCCCTCGGAAACTCCGATAATAAGAACGAGAAGAAGCAAGACAAGCGCAAGTGCATATGCAGGCAACGTTCCTAGCTTTATTATCTTATATCCGAACATAGTTATAACAAGCATTATACTGATACCAAGCACTAAAAAAATCGCTTGACGTATCGCAAAATGCGCGCCGTTTCCCATATATGTAAGAGCATAAACATAGCTCGACGAATATACCATTATAAGTCCGAAAAAGGAAAGCAGCAGTATTATTATAAACATAGGACGGTCAAATCCGTGAACATAGGTATAGACCCTTGAACTCACGGGAGTACTTGCCGTCTCAGGCTTTTTCTTTTCCGCAAAAGGCACTCTCAGAGACATGTCTCCGGTCTTCTCTACTGCGGTCATCTCGGTATTCTTTTTCTCTTTTTTATTTTCTTTATTTTTCGAAAAAAAATCCGATATCTTCTTTAACTTTTTCAAAACTACTCTCCTTCCCTAAAATTTATTACCGTTGTCTTATATTATACAACTATGCTTTAGGAATTTCAAGTCCAAACCACGCAATAACACAGAAAACGAGCGTAACTATCGAAAAGGCGAAAACGATCTTTATCTCGCTCCAAGAGCTTTTTTCAAAGTGGTGATGTATGGGAGTCATTTTGAAAAGACGCTTGCCGTGGGTAAGCTTGAAATATCCGACTTGAAGTATTACAGAAAAGCTCTCAACAAGATAAATAATACCTACTGGGAAAATTATCATCGGGTTATCGAGCATATACGCCATCGCAACGACCATACCGCCAAGATAAAGCGAACCCGTATCCCCCATAAATATCCTTGCGGGATAAAAGTTATATACCAAAAATCCGAGTGTCGCACCTATAACGAGAGCCGAGAGAACCGACAGATCGAATATATTGCAGGCGAAAGCGGCAAGGGCGAAAAATCCACCAACTACGAAGGTAACACTAGATGCAAGACCGTCAAGTCCGTCGGTAAGATTGACACTGTTTACAAATCCCGTTATAAGGATGAGCGAGAAAACGTAGTAAAACCAACCCATATCCCAAGTTTTATCTACGAAAGGAATATAGATCTCGGTAGTCATACCGCCGCTTAATGTCATAAAGAAAAGGAAAAGGCCTGCACAAATGAGTTGAAGCATATATTTTTGTACAGCCGTCAGACCTTCATTCTGCTTTTTGAATATCTTTGCCCTATCGTCTATTATTCCGATAACACCGTTGGAAATTGCAAAAAGGAAACAAATGATCAGTTTCATTATATCTCCCACAAGCCCGCTGAAATATGCAACAGGAATCATAACTGCAAAAACTATAATATTTGCAATAATAAAGGCAAGACCACCCATAGTGGGAGTTCCCTCTTTGTTTTTATGCCATCTCGGACCTATATCGAGAATTTTCTGTCCTACTTTAAGACTTTTCAGTTTAGGTATAAGCACCCTTGATATAACAGCGGTCAAAACGAAGGATGATACCGCGATGATAAAAAAACATATAAGCATTTACTTTTCCTCCTCTTTAGTTTTTGGAAGCCACCGCCTGCTTTCGGCTTTCGTTATCCTTTGTATTTGATATTTAGCCAAGAGCCTCAATAATCTTTTCGAGTGCCATTGCGCGGCTTGCTTTGAAAAGAATAACATCTCCCTCGGCCGTATTTTCCATTACGGACGCAGCAATGTTTTTATAATCGTTATCCTCAAAAGCAAATATATTCTTCATTGCACAGTTTGATGCCGATGCCGCGATATCAAGCGCAAGCTCGCCGACTGTAAAAAGAATATCAACGCCATTTTTGACTACCTCGGTGCCGACCTCAATATGAGCCTCGGTCGAGTAGTTTCCAAGCTCCTTCATGTCTCCGAGCACGGCTACCTTTCTCGCACCGCTTCTTTGCGCTGTAGAAGAAAGCACTTTGAGGGCCGCTTTTACAGATTCGGGCGAAGCGTTATAACAGTCTGCGATTATAGTCCTGCCGTTCGCTTTGTAAATATTCTGACGCATTCCCGTGTTTTTGAAGTTCATAAGACCTCGGCGTATCTCAAATTCGCCCATGCCTGCGGAAATTCCTACGGCAAAGGCAAACGCCGCATTCATCACGTTATGACGTCCAAGGGCAGGAATTGTGATACTTTCGACCTTTTCTCCGTGTATCGAGAGATCGAACGCGCATCCGTTTTCACCTTCGATAACATTCTCTATAAAATAATCGCATTCCTTATTATTTTCTCCAACATATAAAGCTCCGTCGATGTCTTCAAGAAGAGGCTCGTCGCCGTTAAGTATCAAAATACCGTCGTGACGCATTCCCTTCCTTATCTCAAGCTTCGCGTCACGGATCCCCTCGCGCGAGCCAAGATTTTCTATATGTGACCTTCCTATATTAGTTATCACGGCAATATTCGGAGAGGCTATCTTTGAAAGATATTCTATTTCTCCAAAATGGTTCATTCCCATTTCAAGGACTGCCGCATCGTTTTCAGGAGAAAGTCCGAGCAGCGTCATCGGAAGTCCTATATCGTTATTGAAATTACCCTCGGTTTTAAGAGTCTTGTATTTTTCACTGAGAACGGCGTAAATGAATTCTTTGGTGGTAGTTTTTCCTATACTTCCGGTTACTGCCACAGTCAGAGGTCTGAGTTTATCCTTAAACGCTCTCGATATTCTTCCGAGTGCCTTTCTCGTATCGTCAACTACAACGTAAGAAATCTTCGTATCCTTCGGAACACGGTCGACAAGAGCGCAGATCGCGCCATTTTCATACGCCTTTTCAAGATAATCGTGTCCGTCGAATTTTTCTCCGACGAGCGCGACAAAAAGACCGGAGTTTACTTTAACTCTCGAATCGGTGGTCACCGCTTTTATCTCGGTATTTTTATCTATATTACAGTAAAGGCTTCCGAAAGCCGTTTCTGCTATTTCGCTCAAAAGAAGAGTTCCTTTAACGTCAACTACCATAATTTTGTCCTTTCTGGGTTCAGTCGTTTAAAAAGAATACTTATCTCCGTATCTCTTTTTTACCGCCTTAAAGACCTCACCCTTTTCATCAAAGGGGTGTTTTCCGTCTTTGGTTATTTCATAATTTTCATGACCCTTGCCTGCAACGAGAATTATTTCTCCGTCCAGTGCATTTTCTATCGCATAAGCTATCGCGTCACGGCGAGAGCATATGACCTTGAAATTATCCTTACTTATTCCTGCGAGTATCTCGTTTATTATATCCATCGGCTCTTCACTTCGTGAATTATCGCTGGTTATAATGGCAAAGTCGGCAAGCCCGGTAGCTATTCTTCCCATTATCGGACGCTTAGTGCGATCTCTGTCGCCTCCGCATCCGAATAGTACCGTAAGCTTCTGAGACTCTTTTTTACTGTTGATAAGAGTAGTAAGTATATTTTCAATAGCATCGGGAGAATGAGCGTAGTCCGAAAATACAGAAAAAGGCATATCCTCGGGTGTGAGTCTTTCGATTCTGCCCGGAACTCCCGCAAAATTCTTTATTGACTTAACCACCGTACTATCATCTATTCCGAGAAGAATTGCAGCGGCAGCTGCTCCCATCGTATTATACACGCTGAATTTACCCGCCATTGAGCTGACAATATCAAGCTCTTTATCCAAAAGAGTTACGAGCTTATAGTTTATTCCTTTAACAGACGAGAAATCCGCGTTATCCGCTTTAAAATCGCTATCGTTATCCATACCAAAGGTATAGCTCTTACAAATATTTTTCTTCGAAGAAACGAGGGTATATTCATTATCGGCGCAAAAAAGACCGATTTTTGAATTCTCAAAAAGCTTTTCCTTTGTCCTCGCATAATCGTCCATATCGCCATGAAAATCGAGATGCTCGGGGGTGAGATTTGTATATATTCCGAGCTCGAATTTAAGCGGAGCTACTCTTCCTAGTGCAATAGAATGCGAGGATACTTCCATAAACAGATACTCGACGCCTTCGTCACGCATCTGAGCAAACATCTCGTAAAGATCTTCGGGAACGGGAGTAGTCATCGACGCCTCGTGGACCTTACCGCACCACATATTCTTGACCGTTCCGAGAAGACCAGTGCGGTATCCCGCGTCAGAAAATATTTTTTCGAGTATAAAGACTGTACTCGTTTTTCCGTTAGTTCCGGTAACGCCTATTATTTTCATATCTCTTTCGGGATTTCCGAAGGCGTTTGAAAAGATATACGAGGAGGCAAGACGCGTATTATCGACGACAACGCAAGGTATCGGGCAATTTTCGGGGATATATTCCACGATGGCACAGACCGCTCCCTTTTCTGCCGCATCGGCAATAAAGCTATGTCCGTCAAATCTCGTTCCCGCAACCGCAACGAATGCGAAATTTCTATCTATTTTAGAGCTATTTGCCGTAACTCCGCTGATCTCGATATCTGTGGCATTTCCCATATCGAGAACGTTTGCTCCGCAGAGAAGATCTTTTATCTTCATATTTACGTACATCTTTTACCTCCTTAAAATGACTTTTTAATCGGTACTGTCCATGTGCTGACACCGTATGGTAATAACGGCGCCCTGTTGGATACGGGTTCCAGCCTCGTGGCTTTGCGACATAACTATCGCGCCCACACCCTCATCATAGTTAGTAGCACCTTCAATAAGAACGTTTAGTCCGAGGGACGCGAGTTGTTTTATCGCATTTGCCGCTGTCTGATCCACCATATTCGGAACGGTTACATATCTGGTTTCGGTCGATCCGCCCGTATAGAGTATTATCTTTCCGTTTATCTTGGTTATCTTCGTTCCCGATGCAGGAATCTGATTGGTTACCGTATCTCCGTCTCCTATTATTTCATAAGAAAGACCGAGTTTTCTGATAGCTGCCGTCGCACTACTAAGCGAAGTTCCTTTATAATTGCTGACACTTATAGCCATTCTGTTCATTTCTTCACTGCTATAATTTCGTTCTACTCCCAGATAAGGAAGAAGCTCGGAAAGAAGCATCGATACGTAAGGTGCGGCAACGGTTCCGCCGTATTTATTCCTGGTACCAGGTTCATCAACCATAAGAAGTACAACTATTTCGGGATCGTCAGCAGGCGCGATAGCGATACAAGAACCGACTCGGTAGTCCTTTTTACCTGTTTCGGGGTTGACCTTATCTCTCTTCTCCGAAGTTCCTGTCTTTCCTGCTATCTTATATCCCGCAACGTATGCATTTTTAGCAGCCCCGCCTCCCGATACGCCTTGTTCGAGAACATTGAGAAGAAGCTCACAGGTGTGGGAGCTGAGCACCTTTTTCTTAGTGGTTACCTCGTGCTTTACGACCTCGTTTCCATTTGAGTCGATAAGCGCACTTACGACGTACGGCTCAACGACGTATCCTCCGTTTGCAACCACAGAAAGAGCAGTTACGTGTTGGAGAGGTGTAGTCTTAAAGGTCTGACCGAAGCTGTAGCAAGCAAGCTCGACCTCGTTAAATCCCGACTGTGCAACATAAAGTCCGCGGGATTCACCGGGAAGGTCTATTCCAGTCGTTGAAGTGTATCCGTAATTTGAAAAATACTGATAATATTTCGTTTTTCCAAGCTTTGCCGCAACCTGCATCATAGCAGGGTTACAGGAAGCTTGAAGCAGTTTCGCGAACGTCTTGGTTCCGTGTCCGTATCTATTATGACAATGAATTATCGTACCGTCCGAGAATTTAAGGCTTCCTCTACACGACATAGTGTCGTTAAAGCTTATGACGCCCTCTTCGAGCGCGGCGGCGGTGGACATCACCTTCATAGTCGATCCGGGCTCGTAAAGATAGCTCACCGATCTGTTATTCCACATCGAATATATCTGCGTCCAGAGCGCCTCGTTATATTCACTCGTGCCGTTTTCGTATCCCGAAGCCGCAAGCTTATCGGCAAAAAGCGTATCACCAAGACTGTACGGGGAATTAAGATTAAAGCTCGGATACTGTCCCATAGCAAGTACAGCGCCGGTTTTGACGTTCATAACAAGTCCGATAGACGGTTCTCCGCCTTTACCGTTGTTGAAAGCGTCTTCGAGCTGCTTTTCGAGCATTCTCTGTATATTAACATCGATGGTGAGGACCGCACTGAGTCCGTCCTCGGCATCAACGTAATAGTCGTAATCATCGGGCATTTCAGCACTTTGCGCGTTTCTCGTTACGATATATCTGCCGGGTGTTCCTTCGAGATAGCTGTTATAGCTGTACTCGATACCGAGCAGACCCTTATCCGTACCCATAACGCCTACTACGTTTGCCGCGAGACCACCGTAAGGATAATATCTTACCGGAGTTGCTTGGAGGTATATCTTTCTCGAAAGTCCGTATTTCGAGATGAACGCCCTTACCTTTTCGGCAAGCTCCTCGTCCGCTTTACGCTTGATAGTTTCGTCCTTGCTTCCCTTTCTGAGAGCTCTTTTATATACGGTATCGCGGTCAACTCCAATGATCTCCGAAAGACCGTCGGCTATAAGTGCCGCGGTCTCCTCGGCACCTCCCGCGCTCGATCCGCTCTGTATAGCGACCGGATCTATAAAAATTCGGTATGTAGTTACGTTTATTGCAAGCGGGGTCATATTTGAGTCGTATATCATTCCCCTGTCTGCACTGATCGTATATTCCTGCTGAATATTGTTTATAAGCTTATTCTGATAATATTGGTATTCATTAACCTGCATCGAAAAAAGCTTTATCGAAACGCAGACCGCACATATAAACATTACTATAAATAGAACGGTTCCTCTATGTGATATTCTGCGAAGGCGTTCCTTTTCCATCTGATCTCTCCTGATATTTTTGCGCCGAAAAAGTCGGAAATTCCCGAATTTTTGGCAGTTAATTTCTCTAAAAAACAGCAATTTGAGAGCAAAGCCGTTCAGCCTCACTCTCAAAAAGTTTATACTTCATTTTATTCGACACCGGTCAAAGTATTCCATGCGTGAAGGATGTTCTCGCCAAGAGCAGACATGACTATCGATGCAAGGCTCTTATGCGAATCGTCCTCAGTTTCATAAACCTCAATTATATCCTGCGAGGTGATTTCGACATACTCGCCCTGACCGTCTTTATCACTTATCATTCCATGAGTTTTTGCATATTCTTCTACGTTTTTGTTTTTTACAACGAGTTCTGTCTCACACTGTTCAAGATCTGCTTCGAGACTCTTGATAGTATTTTGCATATTTGCTATTCCCTTGGAGTACTCGTTAATAAGAACGTACTGATTTACTATAAGGAAAGCAAGTGCAAAAACCGACACGAAAACCATTACCGCTCTTATGGGAAACTTACTTTTCTTCTTTTCGAGCACATTATCGGTAGCAAATATGTTTTTTCTGACTTCGGTGGGTTTCGTGATCTCACGCTTTTTGTTGCCCGTTATCGATACTACGGACATTTCATCATTAAAGTCAGCGAGTGCGAGCTCTTTGCTTTCGATCTGCTTGTCCGTAGATTCGATCTCACACTTTTCCTTTATTTCTCCTTCACTGCTTCTCTTGCGGCGGGTGATGAAATCATCCGTAACAGGAGTGTTATTTTTTTCGGTAGTATTCGATTGTTTCTCAAATCCGAATTCATCAAACGACTTCATCTTATAAACCGCGCCTTAATATGTAAAGGCAATCCTTTCAAATAATATCTGTAATTTTCTAAGTTATTAAAGCTTTTCTGCCGCTCTCAGCTTAGCACTGTGAGAACGGTTATTTATTTCGAGCTCCTGACTGCTCGGAAGCAGAGGCTTTCTGCTAAGCGGTCTTATCGTCGGTTTTTTACCGCACACACACACCGGAAACGCCGGTGGACAGGTACATCCGCTCGAAAGCTCTGAGAAGGTCTGCTTTACTATCCTGTCTTCGAGCGAATGAAAGGTAAGTACCGCTATCCTACCTTCTTTATTAAGAAGCTCACAGAGCACTCTGAGCGTGGGAGCTATTATATCAAGCTCATTATTCACCGCTATTCTGAGCGCCTGGAAGGTCCTCTTGGCAGGGTGTCCTGCATCTCTTTGGGCCGCCATCGGAACTGCACGCCTTATTATTTCGACGAGCTTGTCCGTAGTTTCTATAGGAGATATTTCTCTTTCCTTTACAATTTCGGAAGCGATTCGCGGAGCAAATCTCTCTTCTCCGTATTCGTAAATAATCTTTTTTATTTCAGACTCTGAAAATCCGTTTACTATATCGTAAGCGGTTAGCTTGTCCCTGTTGTCCATTCTCATATCGAGTCTGCCTGAAAATCTGTAAGAGAAGCCTCTATCGGGAGAATCAAACTGATGAGATGACGCCCCAAGATCTATGAGTGCTCCGTCTATCTTCTCTATGCCGAGTTCTCTTACAACCTCTCCGACTTCTGAGAAATTGCTTCTTATTATAGTAACGACATCCGAGTAAGGAGCCAGTCTCTTACTTGCCGCCGCTATTGCTTCTTCATCACGGTCAAGACAGATGAGTCTGCCTTTTCCGCTTTCCAGTTTTTCGGCTATCTTGATACTGTGCCCTGCACCGCCTGTTGTACAATCAACGTACACTCCGTCGGGCTTTATATCCAGCGCATCTATACACTCACTGAGCATAACCGAAAAATGAGAGAATTGTTGACAAATTTCGTTACTCATGTTAAAATAAATTCCCTTATCCGATACGCTTAGAGGTTGTTCTTGGAAAGCATATCTCTTATACTCTCGTTTGTGACCTCAACCTCGCTTCCGAGGTATTCCTCTTCGCTCCATATTTCAGCATAGTCACCTGCGCCGAGCGTAACGATGTTCTTTTCAAGCCCTGCATATTCGCACAGGTGCTGAGGTATCGCTATTCTTCCCTGCGAATCTATCTCAGCAAGCTTCGAGTTTGCATACAGCCATCTGCGAAGCACTCTGAGCTCTTCGGAAGGAAGCGCCTTTATCTTCTCATCGAGTGCCTTCCATGCGGAAATGGAAAATACCTTGATGCACTTATCGGTGGATCTAGATATGACCACCTGTGTACCGAGGAAAGATCTGTACTCAGACGGAAGTATTATTCTCTTTTTGGAATCTATGGTATGTTTGTGGATACCAAGCATACTCTGAAACAGTTCTAATTCTTCCATTCCGAGCCATTTCACTCCCTTTTACTCCATTTCGTTACACTCATTATAAGATGTAAACCACCTGCTGTCAAGGCGATTGAAAAGCTTTCGTACGAGGATTTTCCACTTTTTCAAAAAAATTACGAAACATAAAAACATTTTTTTACATTGTTCTTCGGCATACTGAAAATTTGTTCGCTTTTACCATTATATTCCACCAAAAGATCGTTTATTCACATAAAACCGCCGTTTACCACCCGAAAAAACCATCACCCGACCGAATATTCTGATGAGTTTTGACATCCTTAAAATATGCTTTATAGTATAATAAAGTATGAAAATTCCATTGTTCAATACATTTGTATACACTTAAAATATGCCCTTTAAAAGTTCTTTTTCCTTTAGTACTCAGACGCCCTTTCTCTCCATCTTGCTTTAACCGCTTTTAACGTAGCAAGTCTCTTATTGTGGTTATTTTGTTATAAAAATCTTATTTTTGTATAGTGTTTTTAAGCGGATATACAGAAAATGGTGTTTTTACAGGAAATTTGCGGAAAAGTCTTGATAATTTCTGCTTTTTGTGATAATATTAGTATCGATAAAAAATAAATTTTATTTGAGAGGTGCATTTTATGTCAATGTATAACAAAAAGACTATCGAAGATATCGATGTCAAAGGCAAAAAGGTTCTCGTAAGATGTGATTTCAACGTTCCTATGAAGGACGGCGTTATCACCGATACCAAGCGTATCGTAGGTGCTATTCCCACCATCAAGTATCTCGTTGACGCAGGCGCAGCAGTTATTCTCTGCTCTCATATGGGTCGTCCTCACAACATTTTCAACGAAACTCTCAAGCTTGATAAAAAGGAAGCAAAGAAAATCGCTGCTCTTCCCGAGGCTGAGCAGGCAGGTGCTACCGCAGCCGCTCTTGAGAAGGCAAAAGGCGACGTAGTTAAGTTCTCTCTTAAACCCGTTGCAGAAAAACTTGCTGAGCTTCTCGGACAGAATGTTATCATGGCAAGCGATGTTATCGGTTCTGACGCAAAGGCTAAGGCTGCTGCTCTTAAAAGCGGTGAGATCCTTATCATCGAAAACGTTCGTTTCCATCAAGAAGAGGAAAAGAACGATCCTGCTTTCGCCAAGGAACTCGCTTCTATGGCAGAGATCTACGTAAACGATGCATTCGGTACTGCGCACCGCGCTCACGCTTCGACCGCAGGCGTTGCAGACTACCTTCCCGCAGTTTGCGGCTACCTCATTCAGAAAGAAATTTCGGTTATGGGTCAGGCTCTTGAAGATCCCAAGCGTCCCTTCATCGCTATTCTCGGAGGCGCAAAGGTATCCGACAAGATCGGCGTTATTAATAATCTTATTGAAAAGGTAGATACCCTTATCATCGGTGGCGGAATGGCTTACACCTTCTTTAAGGCAAACGGTCTCGACATCGGTACTTCTATATGCGAAAACGACAAGCTCGATCTCGCAAAGGAGCTTATGGCAAAGGCAGAGGCTAAGGGCGTTAACTTCCTTCTCCCGCTTGATAACATTGTGGGTAAAGAGTACGACGAAAACACCCAGTTTGCAGTAGTTGATTCCGACAAGATTCCCGCAGACTGGATGGGTCTTGACGTCGGTGAAAAGACTCGTGAGCTTTTTGCAAGCTACATCAAGGACGCAGGCACTGTAATCTGGAACGGACCTATGGGAGTTTCCGAGTGGGAAAACTTCGCAGGCGGTACCAGAGCTGTTGCCAAGGCTATCGCTGAAAGCAACGCTATCTCGATCATCGGAGGCGGCGACTCGGCGGCAGCAGTTGAAAATCTCGGTTACGCAGACCGTATGACTCACGTTTCGACGGGAGGCGGCGCATCGCTCGAATTCCTTGAAGGACTCGAACTCCCCGGAATTGCAGCTCTCAACGACAAATAATTAAAATATAAATTTATAATTTATATACAGCAAAATACTTTTCTAAAACCAAGGATGGATAATTAAAAATGGGATCTAAAAGAAGAATGGTCATCGCAGGCAACTGGAAAATGAATATGACCCCCTCGGAAGCAAAAAACTTCGTAGGTACGCTTTACGAAAAAGTTAAAAACAACCGCGGATGCGACATTGTAGTATGCGTTCCCGCAATCGATCTCCCCATAGTTGCAAAGCTATGCGCAGGAACTGCCGTTAAGGTCGGCGGACAGAATGTACACTTCGCAAAGAGCGGCGCATACACCGGAGAAATTTCGGCTGATATGCTCGTAGATGCAGGAGCAAAGTACGTTATCATCGGTCACAGTGAGCGCAGACAGTATTTCGGAGAGACCGATGAGACTGTAAACCTTCGCACCAAGGCTGCTCTTGAAGCAGGTCTTACCGCGATCGTATGCGTTGGAGAGTGCCTCGCCGAACGCGAGCAGGGTATCACCGAAGAAGTAGTTGCACGTCAGACCAAGCTCGCTCTGCTAGACATAAGTCCCGAGCAGATGAAGCGCGTTATCATCGCTTACGAGCCTGTATGGGCAATCGGAACGGGCAAGACCGCTACTGCCGAGCAGGCAGATGAGGTATGCAAGCTCATCAGAAACGTAATTGCCGCAAAATACGGCAAGCCGGTAGCGCGTGCGACCATAATTCAGTATGGCGGATCTATGAACGCCAAGAATGCAGCAGAGCTTCTCTCGATGGACAACATCGACGGAGGACTTATCGGTGGAGCTTCGCTCAAGCCCGACGACTTCGCAGTTATCATCGAAGCTGCTCAGTAAGTAAATCTTAATAAAAAACGGAGATCTTGAAAAACGATCTCCGTTTTTTTATTTACAAACAAGGAATTATCCGTACATTTTCATCCACTGCTTAGCCATATGGAAAAATTCATATCCGTAGCCGTGGACTCTTCCCTTCACATCCATCATTATTTTGGTACAATCCAGTTTTTTATGAAGATTATGCACAGTCTCAGGCGGACAAGCGGTATCCTTATCGCCGGTCATAAGAAGAATTGGGTAATTCATTCTGAACGTGTGGCTTAGTGTATCCACATATCCGAGCGGCTTCCAATAAGCCTCTGTATCTCCGAGCTTATCGTATGCCCTTTTAAGTATGTGATATGCACCTCTGAAATCTGCGGTCGGAAAATCGGTAAGAAAGGGTTCCTCGGCGGCAACGCATCGTGTTCCTCTACCCGAATAAAGCGATCCGAGAAGAAGTGCTCCTCCCCCGCCCTGACTCGTTCCGAAGAATGAGATCCTATCATTTATAACGCTCTTTTGCTCAAGCGCCCAACGAATAGCGATAGATGCTTCAAGAAGCCAATCGTGATATCCTCTCTTGGCGTCCGTGAGCGGTGTATCGGGGAGGACAGGAAAATATCCATCTACTTTAAGCTCGTCAACACAGATCTCGCCGTCACAATATCCGAGCGGAGATATATAAAGGGTATTTATTCCATCTGCGGTAAGCGTATTTCCACCGCAAAGCTCTGCGCCGTATCCCGGCACCTGTACGGCAAGCGGAGCGGGTCCGTAAAGCACCGGCGACCAATACGCATAGAATTCGGGCATATCCTCAGGCTTGAATTTGAGCGTTTTTATCGTTTGAAAGAAGTAAAAATCCGCAATCGGATGAGGAGTTTTGTGCGATCTGACCTCAACTTCGAACTTTATATTCTGTGCGCTCTCGTAAATTTCATCGAGCCAAGCGGTGATCTCGCCCTCATTTGGATAAAAGTCATATTTGCTCATTTTATCCGCCTCCTTTTTGTTAGTATCCCAATTATATAACCTTTATTCAATTTTGTCAACATAAAATCAGCGGCGAATATTCGCCGCTGAGGAATTTTCCGTAAGGAAGATAGATGATCACTTCCCTAAATCTATGTAAAGAGCCAATTTCCAGCTCTTATTTTTGTTTTTGAGGTATTGCGGCAAAAATATCAATCCGCAATAAAATGTGCAAATTTAGTATAGCACTCTTCCTCGGCAAGGAGTGTTATATCATTCCAGTCGAGTTTCTTTGCGATGATAACACCGAGCAGACTCTTGGCGTTGACCTTGAAATTGTCACCGCTCTCAAGAAGAAGCTGTCCCTTGCAGGTCGTTGCAATGTTTACAAATTCACGAACATCAGCAAGAGTATCGATCTCTACCTTATATCTGTGGAAAGTTCCTACGTTTGACATATTCATAATTTTTACTCCTTTCTTATGTCCTCGCGTTTTTGAAATCATTTGGTATCTCTGATTTCACGCACATTTTAGCACCGCCAAATGTATTTGTCAAGTATTTTTTGAAAGTTTTTTTACAATCTATGTTTTGTAAGTTTTCGACAATTAATAAGTCTTGTTTTTATGCAAAATGACAACGGCATAGTGCGACTTGCACTACGCCGTTATTGCTTTATTGTCAACATTGACCATTCAAATATTTATCCGAGCATGGAATCAAAATGAGCCCTATTCTTGAATCCTACAGACTTATCAACGATATCACCATTCTTAAAAAGAAGAACGGTCGGAATACTCGCAATACCAAATTTTATTGCAAGCTCGCTCTCCTCATCAACATTGACCTTAGCTATCTTTGCTCTCCCATGATAGTCCTTAGCAAGTTCTTCGATCACAGGAGCCAGCATCTTGCAGGGTCCGCACCAGGAAGCCCAAAAGTCAACGAGAACAGGGATATCCGAGTTTATCACTTCTTTTTCAAAGTTATCCTTTGTAATAATTACTTCCATTTTTAATTCCTTTCTATTAGATATGTTCAAGCATCATCTTCGAGTGACTTGTAATAAAGCATACAGTGGCAAAATCCTTCAAAGCTTTTATCCTTTATCTGATCGCGAAACTCCTTGCACATGCATTTATTTTCGGGTGTCTTTTCGCGTCTGCACGGACAGTAGCCGCCGCTCTTTTCAAGCCCCTCTTTTACGATCTTTACTATTTCCTCGTCAGGATTAAGCGTTATCTTCATATTATCTTACCTCTTTTGATGAGTATTTCACCTTTTTATAAAAATATTCTATATTTCCCTTGCAAGTCTAAACGCTGTGCGCGTCGCTTCGAGAACCTGACCGCCTGCGAAGCTATCTCCGATATTGTAAAGCTCGTTCGCGGCGTTTATCTTTTGAAGCTCAAAGAAAAGTTTATCGTTTGCCTTGGAACCGGTAGCAAAAACCACGAGATCTGCGGGGATACTCTCGCTTTCGTACTCAGCTTTTATTTTTGGTTCAAGCGGATTTATCACGTTTTTAGGAAGAACGCACTGCCAAGTATTATACGGATCGGGTACGTTCTTATGCTTATTCTGCGCGATGTTTACACAATTTTCGCCAAACGAGGTAACCTTTGCCATATTCATAAGGCGTACGCCGTTTTTCTTCATATAGTATATCAGATGTCCTCGGTTAGCCGTACAAACACCGTCCATAAAGTAGGGCAACATCTCAACGACGGTTACATTTCTGTTATGCTCGTAAGAAAGCCAGTATGCAGTCTCACATCCGACACTTCCGCCGCCTACAACGACGATATTTTGCGAATCTCCCATCTTTTCTGGTCTCAGGAGAAGTTCGCTTGCATCCATTGTTTTGATGTTTTCCACGCCCTTTATCTGTGGCACGAAGGAGCTTGCGCCAACAGCGGTCACAACACAGTCAAAGCCGAGCTCTTTTATCTTTTCGGGCGTTATCTCACAGCCCAGAGTAAGCCCTATCCTTCCATCACGAGATGCCGATTTAACTGTATTTTCAAGGTAAATTCTGTAATTATCAAAATCAAATTTACTTTTCGGAACAGAACCGCATATCAGTTTACCACCGATATTATCACTCTTTTCGAAGACACTCACGTTATGCCCTCTGCGTGAGGCTTCAAGAGCAAAAGTAACTCCAGCAGGTCCTGCGCCAACAACTGCGATCTTTTTGATTTTCTCGGCTTTATCAGGAATACTCGGGAAAATATCCTCGAACGCAGTCCTCGGATTTACTGCGCACTGCGGATGTCCACCCTTGACAAATTCGTTTATACAACCCTCCTGACACCCTATACATGGGCAAATTTCAGAAACTCTACCCGAATACGCCTTATTTGGCCAATCGGGGTCAGCAAGCAAAGGTCTTCCAAGCATAACCATGTCGCACATACCGTCGCGAAGCGCTTTTTCAGCCACGTCGGGATAGCCGAGCTTTCCAACTCCCACAACAGGCACCTGAACGCCTGCGTTTGAGATAATAGCGTTCTTTTCAAAATAGTCCTTTACGCACTTTGCGACTTCGAGGAAGCATCCTGCCGGCATTGATGCAGGCGGATGAGGTAGCCACCAGTTGTCGTAACAACCGAGATCAACGTCAAAGATATCAACGCCCGCCGCTACTAGATTTTTCATATAATCGAGAGTTTCTTCTACGCTTCTGCCATTTGTGAATTTTTTGAGCGAAGATATATTCTCCATATCATCTCCATACGTCTCGTTAAGTGCGCAAGAGAGATCTATGCGGTACATTATCGGATAATTTTCACCTGTTCTGCGGCGTATTTCCTTAACCATCTCTATACCAAAGCGTTGCCAATCGGCGTATTTGCCTAGCGTTCTGCGGTTAAACGCAGGATTTGTAAGCTGATCAAGGAGATAGCCCTCGTGTCCGTGGAGATATACTCCGTCTATCCCGAGCGCCATAGCATCGGCAGATGCCTGACCCGCGTTTTTAATTATCTTGCAGAGTTTAAAATCGGAAAGCGCAATGCAAGGAATCTGCGGCATATAAAAGTTCGGGTTCAACGATGCCGATCTCGGAATTTTAAGCTCGTTCACGAGGCACTGCGGATTTCCGACACGTCCGAGACCTGCAGTGATCTGTATGAATATTTTAGCTCCGTAGGCGTGAACGCCCTGTGCGAGATCGCGCCACCCGGACTGAACGGTCCTCGAACGGTCTATACGCGGAAAATAAGAGAGTTTATCCTTCTCGGTCACAGTCGGATCGATACCGTGCGATACAGGCACGAGACCCGTGGTGATAAGTCCAACACCGCCCTTTGCGCGCTCGAAGAAATATGCGAGCATTTTTTCGCTCGGGCGTCCCGTTTCCTCACACATATTGATATTGCCCATAGGAGCCATAACTATGCGGTTTTTGACTGTAATAGAATTTATTTGCACAGGGGAAAACATAGAACTGTACGGATAAAGCTCAGAGGTCATTCTACCAATACATTTTTGAGAGCGATCGCCGTCGGCAACCCAATTTCCGTAGCCTTCGGTGAGGCGTACTACAAGCTCGTCTTTTTTCATAATATATATTTTCCTTATCAGATTTCGGCATTTTTTACAGTATATCATAATCGGGCGAAATATGCAAGGAGATTTTGTGAATTTTGGGAGAAAAGAAAAGAGCAGTTCGAAATGAACTGCTTTTTGAAAATTTATTTACTTGCAGCCACTCGTCGATTCACAGATCCTAAACCTCGGCGACGACTTCAACCTCAACGAGAACGTTCTTAGGTAGCGTTTTTACTGCCACGCAGGAGCGTGCAGGCTTCTCTGTAAAATACTCAGCATAAACCTCGTTAAAATCAGCAAAATCCGCCATATCCGCAAGAAAACAGGTGGTTTTGACGGATTTTTCGAGCGAGCTTCCCGCCTCGGCAAGGACTGCCTCAAGGTTCTTACAGACGCGGTGCGCCTGCTCCTTGATATTATCTCCCGTGACGTTGCCCGTTGCAGGATCGATCGGGATCTGCCCCGACGTGAACACGAGATTTCCCACTACCGTCGCTTGCGAGTACGGTCCTATCGCCTGAGGCGCGTTATTTGTGTGTACTTTTTTCATGATTTCCCCTTCCTTGGGTGTTCTGCCCAAATCTATAACTTTACTTAACTATCCTACTATTTTAAATCCCTCTTTACGGAGAGAATTCGTGATAAGCTGAACGTGATCGTAATCTCTGGTTTCCATTTCAATACGCAGGTAGCAGCCATTGACGCTTTCGGTATCCCCTGCGCGCTCGTGGTGGACTCCGGTAACGTTTCCGCCGCAATCCGCAATAATGCGCGACACGTCTTTAAGCTGACCGGGCTTATCTATAAGCTCAATAAGCAGGCTGCTTGATCTGCCCGACTTCATAAGTCCACGCTCGATCACTCTGGAGAGGCTCGTAACATCGATATTTCCGCCAGAAACGACGCTCACCACCTTCTTGCCTTTTGTCGGGAATTTATCGAACATCGCCGCAGCGACCGCGACCGCTCCAGCGCCCTCCGCAATCATCTTCTGCTTTTCGATAAGTGCGAGTATTGCCGAGGATATTTCATCATCAGTGACGAGCGCAATATCGTCCACGTACTTACTTACGAGATCAAACGTATTTTCTCCAGGCTTTTTGACCGCGATACCGTCCGCAACCGTAAGTACCGAATCAAGACATTCGATATTTCCGTCTTTCACCGAATTGAACATACTCGGAGCACCCTTTGCCTGAACGCCGTAAACCTTGATTGACGGTCTTATCGCTTTTATTGTATACGCGATACCTGAAATAAGACCTCCGCCGCCTATTGGCACGATGACTGCGTCGATATCGTCGAGCTCGCTTATGATTTCAAGTGCGATAGTTCCCTGTCCTGCTATGACATTTTCATCGTCAAACGGGTGGACAAAGGTATATCCCTCGCTATCTCGCAGTTCGAGTGCTTTCTGATATGCGTCGTCGTAACAGCCCTCGACCAGACACACCTGCGCTCCAAAGCCTTTCGTCGCCTCGACCTTCGAGATTGGCGCGCTATCCGGCAGGCAGATGACAGACTTTATTCCACTTTTCGACGCAGCAAGCGCAACGCCCTGTGCGTGATTTCCTGCCGAGCAGGCAACTACGCCTCTCTCCTTTTCCTCCTCGGAGAGCATAGCCATCTTATAGCCTGCTCCGCGAACCTTAAAAGAACCAGTGATTTGAAGATTTTCGGGTTTTAAGTAGAGCCTCGTATCAGGCGCTATGCCGTATGCTCTCACCAGCGAGGTTTCGCGTATGATATTTTTAAGGACCACCTGCGCGTTAAAGACCTTATCAAGTGTTAACATAATTTTACCTCCGTAAAAAAAATACCCATCTCAAATTTCTTTGAGACGGGTAAAAATACTGATTATTACACTCGCGGTACCACTCAAATTGCAGTTAATACTGCCTCTCTTCGGAATCAAACAATTCCTATGCCTTTACGCGGCATACACGGGAAATATCTACTCACGCAGAACTGCGTTTTCGGGTTTCCGGCTCGGAAGTGATGGGTCTTTTAGAAGTGATTTATACCGACTCGCACCAAACGTCGGCTCTCTGAAACGCCTCGCTTCTGACCGTCTTCGTCACAGCCTTTTATTAACTTGCTTCGTATTATAGCACCGCTAAAATGATTTGTCAAGAGGAAAAATCTAATTTTTTATATTTTTTATATTTTTTCATACTGACAAAATTCAAATATTATGCTATGTTCGCCGAATGCTAAGACATAAATAAAATAATAGCAGGGCGTTGCCCTATTTTTGTTTTACTCGCGTGAGAAGATTTACGAACTTAATTTTGCGCCGACACTTTACTTTTTCCTATCATTCCTCGTAGCGCAAAATCGGCAAATTCAGGCATTTGCGAAGCTCAAAGGTATCGTGTACTTATAAAACAAGAGCAGGACTTTTGTCCTGCTCTTGTTTTATCGGAGTGAGAAGATTTGAACTTCCGGCCTCTTGGTCCCGAACCAAGCGCTCTACCTAGCTGAGCCACACCCCGTTATTCTTTATTGCCAATAGATTATAGCACAATAAAAGAAAAATGTCAACACAAAATCGAAATATTTTTATTGTTTTTTCTTTTCGGCAAAATATATTGATTTTCTCCTGAAAATATAGTATTATATTGTTATAATGACGTAAAATCGGAGGTTCAATATGAAATTTCCCGAAAGCAAGGATCACGCATCTATTCCGCTTCCCGAATATCCCCGCCCTCAGCTCGTGCGCGACAGCTATATCTGTCTTAACGGAGAGTGGAATTATTCTATCGGCAGCGACGCATCTCTTCCCGAGGCATATCCCGGTAAGATAACGGTTCCCTTCTCGCCCGAAAGTCCGCTTTCGGGTTGTAACAGAAAGTCAAAGCCTTACGAAACGCTATTTTACAAGAGATCCTTCCAGCTTACCGAGGACTTTATGAAGGACCGCCTTATCATAAACTTCGGCGCGGTCGATTTTTCCGCCGACGTTTACGTCAACGAAAAATTTGCAGGATCGCACGAGGGCGGCTACACCGCTTTTTCCTTTGACATAACCGATTTTGTCCGCATCGGCGAAAACGAGATCATCGTGGCGGTGCGCGATGAGTCGGACACCTCATATCACTCGCGCGGCAAGCAGAAAGAAAAGCGCGGCGGGATCTGGTATACCTCTCAGAGCGGAATCTGGCAGACTGTGTGGCTCGAAAGTGTTCCGAGCGACTACATCTCTTCCCTTCTTATCGTTCCCGACATAGACAGAAAAACTGTCTCCATTACGGTAAGATCGAAATCCGACGACGAATGTATAATAGAGTTTAACGGACAAAGCTTTTTAGCTCTTACCAACAAGCCGTTTGACCTTCTCGTCGAAAATTTCATCGTCTGGACTCCAGAAACGCCTAGACTGTACGAGTTCTCGGTAACACTCGGCAAAGACCGCGTAGAGAGTTATTTTGCGATGAGAAGCTTTTCCGTCGGAAGTGACGAAAAAGGTATTCCGCGTCTTATCCTTAACGGCATACCCTATTTTCACAACGGACTGCTCGATCAGGGTTATTTCGGATACGGACTTTACACGCCCGAAAGCGACGAAATGATGATCTCCGATATAGCGCGTGCCAAGGAAATGGGCTTCAATATGCTCAGAAAGCACATCAAGATCGAACCTATGCGCTGGTATTACCACTGCGACCGCCTTGGAATGCTCGTTTGGCAGGATATGATAAACGGCGGACGGCAGTATAATCCTCTCGTGATTTCTACTCCTCTTATTACGAAAATACATTTCAAAGACAGTCGCTACTCTTGGTTTGCAAGGGAAGATAAGGAAGGCAGAGAGGAATATTACCGTGAGCTTTCAGAGATGATAAATCAGCTTATAAACGTACCATCAATAGCTATGTGGGTTCCGTTCAATGAAGGTTGGGGACAGTTTGATGCGGCAAAAGCCGTAGAGCTTATCCGCTCTATCGACAAAACGAGAACTATCGACCATGCAAGCGGTTGGCACGATCAGGGTGTCAGTGACGTCAAGAGCTGGCACGTGTATTTCACGAAATACAAATTCCGTCCCGACAAAAAGGGGCGCGCGGTCGTACTCAGTGAATTTGGTGGCTACAACCTACGTATTGAGGGGCACTCGTTCACCGAGCGAGACTTCGGATATAAGCATTTAAAGTCACCCGAAGAACTGAAAAGAGCTCTCTCAAAGCTCTATAAGGAGGAAATACATCCCGCCATTGAAAAGGGACTTGCGGCGGCAGTATATACTCAGCTTGCCGACGTAGAGGATGAGGTCAACGGACTTATAACGCACGACAGATGTGTGATGAAGCTTCCTGCCGAGGAAATAAGAAGAATAGTTGAGTATAAAAACAAGTAAAAAAATCAGGTCGAAAGACCTGATTTTTTTATCTTTTAATTACATAAGACTGCGGTAGATAGCCTCGATATCCTCAACGCTGGTTTCCTTGGGATTGCCCGGACGGCAAGCGTCGTTATATGCATCAACAGACATCTGATGTATATCCTCTTCCCTTGCAACACCTCTGAGCGACGTCACTATTCCAACGTCCTCGGCTAGTTTGCGAACAGCTTCAACTGCCGCATTACGGTACTCGTCCTGAGTCATTTCGTCAACGCCCTTTACACCCATAGCGCGTGCGATCTCGCGGTATTTTTCACCCGTTGCCTCTGCATTATATGCCATAACTGCCGGAAGAAGCGTAGCGCAAGCCTTTCCGTGAGGCATATCGTAGTACGCCGAGAGGGTGTGTGCCATAGAGTGGTCAACGCCGAGACCTACATTAGAAAATCCCATTCCTGCAATATACTGACCAAGCGCCATTCCCTCACGTCCGTCAGCTTCATTTTTAACTGCTCCTCTGAGCGAACGTGCGATGATCTCAATAGCCTTGATATGGAACATATCGGAAAGCTCCCATGCACCCTTCGTTATATATCCCTCAATAGCATGGGTAAGAGCGTCCATACCGGTTGCTGCGGTAAGTCCCGCAGGCATAGATTCCATCATATCAGGGTCAACTACTGCAACTACGGGAATGTCGTGTGCGTCAACGCAAACGAATTTGCGCTTTTTCTGAACGTCGGTGATAACGTAGTTGATAGTAACCTCTGCTGCCGTTCCTGCGGTAGTGGGAACTGCGATGATCGGAACGCAGGGGTTCTTAGTGGGAGCAACGCCTTCAAGCGAGCGTACATCTGCAAATTCGGGGTTGGTAATGATAATACCGATAGCCTTTGCGGTATCCATCGAAGATCCGCCGCCAATAGCAACGATACAGTCAGCCTGAGCCGCCTTGAACGCTTCTACTCCGCTCTTCACGTTTTCAACTGTGGGATTAGGCTTGATATCGGAAAACACGCTGTACGCGATTCCTGCCTCGTCAAGAAGGTCGGTGACCTTTGCGGTAATGCCGAACTTTATAAGATCAGGGTCGGAGGCAACGAAAGCTTTTTTAAAGCCTCTGTTCTTGATTTCTTCGGGAATCCATTTTATTGCTCCTGCGCCGTGGTAGGAGGTTTCGTTAAGCACAAATTTGTTCATTCGACAAGTTCCTTTCGTTATTTATTTAACAATTTTATTATAACTCATATTCTGCCAAATGTCAATCCCCTGCACACAAAACTTGCGAAATAAAAAATTACGACAGATATGCCTCGGGTCCTAAGGACAGCAAAAAGCCGATATGGATTTATTTCCGTATCGGCTTTTTGTATTGTTGCATTGCCGCCTTCGGTGGTGAGTAAGTGCGTATTTCCTGATAGTTTTTAGTGATATGCTGTCTTCGACAGCGTGATATTTTTGCTGCCAAAAAAGAGATATTACTCTGCAGGCAGAGCAGTTATATTCTATTCACCCGTAAAACTTGCGTAGCAAATACCACTCGTCGTAAGACGAATATCACTGCCAAGCAATATAACTCGCCAAAAGCGAATAGAGTTGGCGTTATGTCATTAGGAACACAACGCCTATCTGTCGGAATTTTTTAAAGAAACTGACGTATATCTACCGCAAGTTTTTCTTCAAGGTTTATAAGGCGCTTGGTAATATCCTTTGATACCTCATCTGCTGCTTCGTATTGATTGAGATATCGGTTCAGTGATTTCACGCCCATATTGCATCCATCTGTCATAAGGTCTGCTATCGTTTTATCCGACTCACTCATAACGAGCTTTACGTTGGTTTTTGCAGCTGACATTCCTTTCGCTATGGGATTTGGCGCTTTTCCGTCATCCTTATATTGCTCGAGCAGCTCACCTATTTCCATAGCGAGCTTATCGTGTTCCCTTTTACAGTCACTGAGATATTTTCTGAATTTTTCATTTCGAACATATCCGAGAACATCCTCTATCGACTCGACTCCCATTTTTACCCCCGCGTCACATTCACGAAGAAGTTTTATAGTATCTTGTTCTATCACTTCATCATCTCCTTTTTGAATAGTATTGCCGATTTTTTTAATACTATTATAAAAGGAGCAAAAATGTCATATTTCAATTATCACGCCACAGCCAAACGCCTGATATCTGAGGGAAAGTTGATAAAATATTATTTTACAGACAGATACGGAAAAATATCTCCTGCTCTCATTCTTGTTTTCGACGATGATTTGCATAGTGTCATGCCGATAAGAGAATATCGCTTCGACGAATATATGAAGCTTCTTCCTAAAGAAAAAAATGCGTTTAAGGAATGATCCTCAAACGCATTTTAAATTATTTTTTCTTGGGCTTCTTTATTTTATTGAGTTTTTTATTCATTTTGAGAAGCTCTTCCTTGGTGAAGTTTACGTTCATCATTCCCATCATGCTCGTGAGTCTGAGGACTGTAAATCCGCCCATCATCTGCATAAGTCCGCCGTCCGCTTTAAGATCGACGTCAAAGCCACCCGATTTCTTATCGGGGTTCTTCTTGCCAGCGTCCATCTTCTTCTTGATTTTAAGACCAACGCCGATAAACCAGAGCTTTCCTCTCTTAGACTCCATAATATCAGAAAGCTTATCGTTAAGCGAGAAGCGTCCCTCGGGAGCGTCGATATCGAACCAGTTGAGAACTGCGCCCTTTTCAACGAGAACATAGTCCATATTCATCTCATCAACCTTGCGGATCTTGCCCTCGTCGGTAAGCTCGCCTGCCTTCGCAACGATCGTGCTTTCACCCACGTTCTTTACGTCGAAGTAGAAGAAATGGTCGTCAGCACTCTTCTTTCCGATGCTCTCGCCGTTAACGAAAAGCTCAACCTCAGGAAGGTTGGAGTAAACGGTAACCTTGGTTACGTCTTCAACTCTGTCGATATATCTCTTGGAGCAGAGGTGAACGAAAGGATCTACCTCAGCAGATACGAGCCATGCCTTATATGCATAGAAGGAGTCCTTCTTATACTTTCTGTCCATCGTGACGAGGCCTTTATGGTTCTGTCCGTTTTCGCCGCCCTCTGCTCTCGCATCTGCGCCGAAGTCGAACATATTCCATACATGAGTTGCCCACATATATTTTCTCGTAAAGAGCTGCTTTATAAGCTCCTCGTGATAATATGCCTGATATTCCTCGGTGTAGTCACCCTGCTTCGGATCGCTTGTGTGCCAGTTAAGAGCCTCACAGCCGTATTCGGAGCAACCGATTGGAATGTTCGGGTGCGTTTCGTGAAATTTATCGAACCAAGGTCCGTTCATCGAGGTATCTCCGCCGTACCAGCCGAAGTAGTGGTTATATGAAACGACGTCTGGAATCTGGAGATAGGGATCGTCCATCTTGCACATCGAAACTGCCGCGATAGTGGTAAGACGGGTCTTATCCATCTCATGAACCAGATCGTTAAGAATTCTGTGGTTTTCGAGAAGATCGTCGTCCGAACCACCGATAGAGATTTCGTTTGAAAGTCCCCAAACGACTATCGAGGGGTGGTTATAGTTCTGAGCAACAAGCTCCTTCATCTGCGAGATGGTGTTCTCACGTCCTGTCGGCATATGCTTGGAGATATAGGGGATCTCTGCCCAGATAACGAGTCCGCGCTCATCGCAGAGATCGTAGAAATACTGATCGTGCTGATAGTGCGCAAGACGAATAGTGGTAGCTCCAACCTCACAAATAAGGTCTATATCCTCGACGTGATGCTCGGGAAGAAGCGCGTTACCTACTCCCCATCTGTCCTGATGACGGGATACGCCGCGGAGAGGATATTCCTCGCCGTTAAGAATAAATCCGTTGTTCGGATCTATCTTGAAGCTGCGGCAACCAAAACGGTTACATACATTATCAACTACCTCTTCGCCATCAACGATCTCGACCTCACAGCAGTAGAGGTAAGGATCCTTACGACCGTTCCAGAGGTGAACGTCCTTCATCTCGAAGGTGACCTTGGTATCGTTTCCTTCGATCTTATAAAGCTCATTTTCTTCCTTATCGTAGATAGTATAAATAAGCTTCTGACTCTCTTTGATATTATTTACGAAGACCTCGACCTCGACCTTTGCGTCCCTGTCTTGGACAGTAGGAGTGATCATAAGCCCGAGTGCACCATAGTAATCAAGATCAAAATGCGTGTCATTTACACAGATAAGGTTTACGTCACGGTAGATACCGCCGTAGAAGGTAAAGTCTGCCATCTGAGGATATACGGTATCATTTGCCGAGTTATCAACGATAACTGCGATCTCATTTTCTTCTGCGAGAGCTTCGGTAATATTTACCCTCCAAGTCGAATATCCGCCGTCGTGATGTGCGAGAGCCCTGCCGTTAACAAAGAGATCTGCCGAGGAGTTAGTTCCGCGAAATTCGATATAGTAAAGATCTGCCTCGGGAAGGTCTGCCTTCTTTACCGACTTCTTATAGAGGCAGGAGCCACGGAAATAGTCGCTTCCGCCGTCCTGACCGTCGATAGCGTTCCACGAGTGAGGAATGTTTACTTGTTCGCCCTCTGCTACGGCAACATCGGTGCAGTCCTTGACGAAAAGCCAGTTATCGTTAAGTCTTAATATGTTTCTCATTATTTTCTCCTTTGGTTTTAAAAAGTGCCCGACAATATTATACTGTCGGGCACAGAAAAAGTCAAGCTGTTGTGATATTATTCATTGCCCGAGTTGTGCTGTGCGGGAGCTTCTGCTGCGTGGCGCTCTGCAAGCTCCGAGTCCATCTTTTCAAGAGTCTTCTTGTCGATGTTATAAACAAGTGCAAGACCGATGAATTGAAGAACTGCACTGAACAGGTAAAGACCTGCAACAAGCCAGCACATATTGTACGCGGTTTCAACCGACTGTCCGATAGTACCGAGCTTTTCAACGTATCCGAGCGCACCCATAATAAGGAGAACGACCGACGGTCCGATACCCTGAGCGAGCTTTCTGAAGAAGGAGTGGAGCGAGTAAACGGTTCCCTCTTCTCTGGTCCCGAACTTCCACTCGTTATAGTCGATAGCATCACCCATCATAGCCCAGGATACGCAAGTGTAAACACCCATACCAAGACCGAAGAGAACAAGACCTATCATATATACGACGAGCGAATACTTAAAGGGAACAAGCGGAAATACGAGCATAACAAGACCACCTGCGATAGATACGATAGTACCTATAACCGAAGCTTCCTTCTTACCGATCTTGGCAACGATCTTCTTTACGAAGGGCATGAACAGGAACATAGGAAGGAATCCGATGATCTGAACGAGTCCAGAAAGAGATGCTTTACCGAAATAGGTTGCAAACATAATGGTGTTAGCGGTGGTAGCAGACTGCATACCGAGGAACATACCCATAGCAGCGATGGTTGCGCCTACTGCGGGGCGGTTCTTCATAAATTTACCGAAAGCCTTGATTATGTTGAGCTTTTCGCCACCTTCGCCTGTCTTAACCGAATTCTCGTCAACGCGAATGGTGATCTTTTTGATCATAAAGATAAACGCGATAAATCCGAGAACGCCCATAATAAGAGCTGCGAAGAACACTCTGTCACCCAGAAGGAGCTCAACGTCCTTACCGGTAAGAGGGTTGATCATCTGTTCACCCACCTTATAGGCTTCGTTGGTGGTGGGGTTGGTGTGATAAGTTCCGTCAAGAAGGGGAATAATTCCGCTTCCGTCATACTTAACCTTTTCCCAGATAAGCATAGGAAGAATGATACCGGGAATCATGCCTCCGACCATAGAGCCGATTGAACGCCAAGTGGATAGCTCTGCCTGCTCGATCTTGTTATCACTTACGAGAGAGAGCATCGAGCCGTAAGGAACGTTAGCTACCGTGTAGCAAGCGTCCCAGATAACGTAAGCAACGATGAATACGATGGATTTGAGTACGACGTGGAAGGTTTCCTGACTCATACGAATAGATTCGGGGAGCGGAAGAAATACGAGTGCACCCGCAATGAGCAAACCGCAAGCGCCTACGAATATGTAGGACTTAAATTTACCCATTTTGTACGCTCTTCTGTCGTTGTCGATCATCGAACCGATCATCGGGTCATTGACTGCGTCCCATATCTGAGTTATGAGAACGAGTGCGGAAAGCAGACCTATCTCCATATACATATATGCAAGCCAGAAGGTCTGAACGGTGCCTTTGAGTGCAAAGCTCATATTACAGCCAAAGTCACCTGCGGCGTATGCAATTTTGTCAATTATGCCAAACTTGCGCTTACCGTTTGCATCGAGTACTTTTTCTTTTCTCATTTTGTTTCCTCTTTCACCTTTATTTAAATTTTATAAAAAAATTTACGAAATTAGTATGTCGAGGTTTTGTTACTTTTAGTATAAAACTTTTTGCAAAACATAGGGAGTATTATTTTAATGTATTTTTGTAATTATTTCATATTGTTATAAAATTTAATGTTGTAATTGCACAAAAAATGTGTTATAATAGTTCAAAATAGTAGAAAAATGCAAAAAAAGTAAGGAAGTAGTATGTTTTACGAAAATGAACTGCAATTCCTATGCGATACTTTCAGAAAAAGCCGAGTAAGAGCTCTAGTAGCAACGCCTGTCGAGCTATCCGAGCTTCTTTCTGGATTTGATCCCGATTCCGAGCAAAGCGGCTTTTTTTCAGAAAAAAGCACCGCAAGCGAAGTTTTCAGGCATCTCAAACCCTGCACTATGTACAAGAGCACCGACCGCTTCAAGCGTTGCTACATTTATCTGCTTATTCCAAAAAAAGAAGCGACAACGGTTCTTTTCATCGGTCCGTACTTCTCTTCCCCCGTATCCTCGCGTGAGATACTCGAAATAGGTGAAAAAAACAAAATATCTCCAAAAAATCAGAGATACCTCGACAAATACTATTCAAGTATCCCCGTTATTTCCGAAAACAGTCACCTGTTCGTTATGCTTGATACATTTTGCGAACGTATATGGGACAGCCCGTCATTTGCCATAGTTGAGCATAGCAACGATCAAGACACGCTCGAATTTCCAATAAACGAGGCTGCGTCGGGAGATAGCTTTGACGACGCTATACTCAATATGAGAGCTATGGAAAGCCGTTACAGCTTCGAAAACGAGATCATCGAGGCGGTTGCACTCGGTCAGATACACAAGGAAAAACGACTTTTCTCGGCGTTTTCTGAAAATTTATTTGAGAAACGCAGTGCAGACCCCTTGCGAAACGCAAAAAATTATTGTATAATAATGAATACCTTACTAAGAAAGGCGGCAGAATCGGGCGGAGTCCACCCCGTTTATATCGACAAGGTATCGTCAGAGTTTGCATTAAAGATCGAACGGCTTTCCTCTCTTTCTGAAAATGCGCCGCTGATGCGCGAAATGTTCGGCACATATTGCAGACTCGTGCGCAAACACTCACTCAAAAACTTTTCTCTCGTCGTACAAAGAACTATACTTGTAGTTAATTCGGATCTTTCCGCAGATCTGTCTCTGAGTTCACTTGCCGAGAAGCAAAATGTGAGTGCGGGATACCTTTCAACCATTTTCAGTAAGGAAACAGGAAAAACCATATCCGAATATATAAGAGATAGGCGTATGAGACACGCGGAACATCTGCTCTCCACCACGCATCTGCAAGTGCAGACGATAGCACTTCACTGCGGAATAATGGATGTACAGTATTTCTCAAAAACATTTAAAAAACAAACAGGAAAAACACCAAAGGAATATCGCGCAACGATAAAACAAAAATGATAACCAATTATTTTCCGAGATAAAATTTTGAAAATAAAATACAGATACCAAGAAAGGAATGGTAATAAATATGAAAATGAAGCTTTCGTTCCGTTGGTACGGACAAAATGACCCCATCTCGCTCGAATACATTTCCCAGATTCCCGGTATGCGTTCGATAGTCTCTGCGGTTTACGACGTAAAACCAGGAGAAGTATGGCCCGAAGACAGTCTGAAAAAAATGAAAGAGGAGTGCGAGACTCACGGTCTTATTTTTGACGTTGTTGAATCCATCCCCGTTCACGAAGATATCAAGCTCGGCAGAGGCGATTTTGACAAGCTGCTCGAAGTTTACTGCGAAAACATCCGCCGTTGTGCCAAATACGGTGTAAAGTGCGTTACCTATAACTTTATGCCTGTGTTTGACTGGACACGTACTCAACTCGACAAAAAAGCACCTGACGGCTCAACGAGTCTTGTTATGTATTGGGATCAGATGAAAGGTCTTGACCCACTTAAAGACGACATTCACCTTCCGGGTTGGGATTCAAGCTACACTCAGGATGAGGTTCGCGAGCTTATAACCGCTTACGATAAGCTCGGTGAAGATGGTCTTTGGGCAAATCTCGAAAGATTCCTAAAAAAGGTAATTCCAGTTGCCGAACAGTGCGGCGTAAGAATGGCGATACACCCCGATGACCCGCCATACCCAATCTTCGGGCTTCCCAGAATAATCACTTGCGAGAAAAATCTCGACAGATTTCTTTCGATCGTTGACAGTCCTGCAAACAGTCTGTGCCTGTGTACCGGAAGCCTTGGTTGCGCCGCAAGCAATGACATCGTTAAAATGATACGCAAATATGCAAAAATGGATCGCATAGCATTTATGCACATAAGAAACGTAAAGATAATGGATGACGGATCGTTTGAAGAAAGAGCACACCTTTCTTCCTGTGGATCACTCGATGTTTACGAAATAGTTAAAGCACTTTGCGAAAACTCCTACGATGGTTACGTTCGACCTGACCACGGACGTATGATCTGGGGAGAGACCGGAAAACCCGGTTACGGTCTGTTTGACCGCGCGCTAGGAGCGACCTATATAAACGGTCTCTTTGAGGCATGTGAAAAATCTGTAAAGTAAAAATTCAAGGAGAGATACAAATGAATAAAAACGTATTAAACACCGATCTTAGCGGAAAAGTGGCGGTAGTTACGGGCGCAGGCGGAGTTCTGTGCAGTTATTTTGCAAAGGTGCTCGCGAGAGCGGGCGCAAAAGTCGCGCTGCTCGACCTTAATGCAGAAGCGGCTCAGTCATATGCGAACGAGATAGTAGCAGAAGACGGAATAGCCAAGGCGTATGCGTGCAATGTACTTGACAAAAACATATGCTATGATGTAGCAAGCAAGGTACTTGCAGATCTGGGACCTTGTGACATTCTGATAAACGGAGCGGGCGGAAACAACTCGCGCGCTACGACCGACAAGGAATATTTTGAGATAGGCGATATTGATGCCGATACCAAGAGTTTCTTTGATCTTGACGCTGACGGTGTAGGATTCGTATTCAATCTTAATTTCCTTGGAACGCTTATTCCCACTCAGGCGTTTGCATCTCAGATGGTGGGCAGAGAGGGTTGCTCGATACTTAACATATCCTCGATGAACGCATATACACCTCTTACGAAGATCCCCGCATATTCGGGCGCAAAAGCGGCAATATCTAACTTTACTCAGTGGCTTGCGGTACACTTCTCCAAGGTGGGAATCCGAGTAAATGCAATAGCTCCTGGATTCTTCTCGACCAAGCAGAACGCTAAGCTTCTTTGGAATGAAGACGGAACTCCGACAGCGCGTACAGGAAAGATCCTCGCAGCAACTCCGATGGGTCGTTTCGGCGAGACTGAAGAGCTCGAAGGCGGTCTTCTCTTCCTTGTAAACAACGAGGCGGCAGGATTTATCACAGGCGTTGTTCTCCCAATAGACGGCGGATTCTCGGCATATTCGGGTGTATAAACAGTGAAGCTCAAAATAACGGAAAAATAAAACAGTACATTAAAGAACAGCAAAAGCATATATGGGTCGATTCCCATATATGCTTTTTTATTTATCAAAACAACCACCTGCAATGCAGATGGTTGTTTTGACAAATAAAGATAAACGGTCACCAAAGGCGACCGTTTATCTTTATATTGCGGGGGAAGGACTTGAACCAACGACCTCCGGGTTATGAGCCCGACGAGCTACCAACTGCTCTACCCCGCGATACTATGCATCCTCAGCGGAACATTAGTATTATATCACAGTGTTTTGTATTTGTCAAGTCTTTTTTTTTGAATTTTATATTTTTTATTTTATACAAAATAAGAGTATTTCTTTTACTTTTTGACCTTATCCGAGCGTTTTGCCTTCTTCACAGTCTTTGCAAAGGTGAGTGCATATACCCTTTTTGCCCCCACATTTCTTAAAAGTTCTGCGCAGGTGGAAAGCGATGCGCCGGTCGTAACTACGTCATCGCACAGGAGAATGTCTCTTCCTTTTACTATTTCTTTGGCACCTTCAATAATAGAATATGACTTCCTTGCATTGGCAGTTCGCTCACTTGCGCTGAGAGTTTTCTGCTGCTTTCTTCCCTTCTTCTTAAAAAGTCCTTTCATTTCAGCACCAAAATTATCCGCCACGAGCTTTGCAAGTATCTCGGACTGATCGTGTCCCGTCTCGTTTTTACGAGCAGATGATCTTGGAACAAAAGTGACTATCATATCCTCGACCGACGGAAGCACTCCGTATGCGACCTCGGTCATTTTATACGACATAAATTCAAAGAGCTTTTTTTCCTTACGATCCTTTGCAGCGAGCACGATACGGTCGGTCACGCTATCTGACGAGGTATAAGCAGACACGCTGATAAGAGCAGAAACCGTATTCTTACAGTTATCGTGAACACAAGTACACTCGGACACCTTCTTTTTGCAAGCCGAGCAAATCAATGATATTTCCTCTTTCCATTTTTCCGCGCAGTTGTCGCAAAACAGTTCATCACTGTAATAGGGCAAAAGTTCTCTGCAAGCAGAGCATCTCGGTGGGAAAATAAGTGCGAGCATCGTTTTAAAAATTTTCTTCATAGTTTAATTTTCAAGAGCTTCGAGCATATAGCGAAGCCCTGTATATCTCTTAGTGAGACGTTTGTTTTCAACCATCATCTGCACGATATCTGATCGACCGACGATCACGACCATTTTCTGCGCTCTCGTCACTGCGGTATAAAGAAGATTTCTTGTAAGCAACCGCGGAGAATACATATACGCGGGAATTATTACCACGGGATATTCACTTCCCTGACTTTTGTGTATAGTTATGGCGTAAGCGTGCTCGATATCGTCAAGCTCGTCATATCCGTAAACTGTAAGCTTACCCTCAAAATCTATATACATTTTTTCCTCAGTGTTATCTATTTTCTGTATGATACCGATATCGCCGTTAAACATTCCCTCGCCGTCCTCACTGTTGCGCGTCCAAGGAATGGAATAATTATTCCTTATCTGCATAACCTTGTCTCCTTCGCGGAAAACGACGTCTCGGACCTTTTTCTCTTTCTTATCCCGAGAAGGCGGATTTTGCACGTTTCTAAGCTTCTGATTTAATACCTCAGTACCTGCAACGCCCTTGCGCGAAGGGGTTATTATCTGTATCTCGGATATTATATCTTTTCCGTACGTCTTGGGCAAACGGTGCATACAAAGATCAGATACTGTCTGTGCTATCTGAGACTCGTCCTGTCTTGAAATAAAGAAAAAGTCACCCTTTTTATCGTCAAGCACGGGAAGCTCGCCGTCGTTTATCGCGTGAGCGTTTGTGACTATACGGCTCTCTCTTGCCTGTCTGTAAATTTCGGTAAGGCGCACCGACGGAAACATATCACTTGCAAGCAGATCGCAAAGCACGTTTCCCGCTCCTACAGACGGAAGCTGATCGGCATCACCGATCAGAATGAATCGCGCACCCGGTCTTACCGCTTTGAGCAAGGATGCCATAAGCTGTGTATCTACCATTGAGGCTTCGTCGACAATTATTACTTTTTCATCAAGGAGGTTGTTCTCGTTTCGTCTGAAACGCGGCTTATCGTCTGCGGCAAATTCCATTTCCAGCAGACGGTGAATAGTCTTCGCCTCTCTCTGCGTCGTTTCTGACATTCTCTTTGCCGCGCGTCCCGTAGGAGCGGCAAGTGCAACATCTATTCCTATTTTATCAAAGATTCGGATAACGGCGCGTATTATCGTCGTTTTTCCCGTTCCGGGACCACCTGTAAGAAGCATAACGCCGCTTGAAACCGCCTCAGCTATCGCCTTTTTTTGAAGAGCTTCATATTCTACGCCCTCTTCCTCCTCGACCATCGAAATTAGCGAGCGAGAGTCCTCTATATATGCAGCACCGCTGACCTTACTCAGCAGAACAAGCTTTTGAACGATATATTTTTCGGCATCGTAATAATCTTTAAGATATACGCATTCCTGATCAAAATATTTGACGATCACCGTTTTATTTTCTTCGGTAAGCGAGTCTATCGCATCAAGCGCTGCGTCGGAAGTGCACTCTATCATAGATGAAATATGCTCGGCAAGTCTTTTTTTGGGTATAAAAACGTGACCGTTTCCGATGGCATTCGAGCTGAGTGAATACACTACGCAGGATTTTATTCTATACGGCGAAGCAGGGTCGATCCCGAGCGATTTCGCGAAATTATCAGCACGTTCAAAGCCGATACCGTATATCTCGTCGCAAAGCATATATGGGTTTTGCTTTATAATATCGACCGCACTCGATCCCCATTTTTTAAATATCTTCATTATGGTAGATGGACCGAAATACTCTCTGAAAAAGAGCATAAGATTTCTCATACCGAACTGGTTTTTGAAAGCCTCACTTATTTCCTGCGCCTTTTTAGGTCTAATTCCCGGAATATCGCAGAGAAGCTGAGGCGAATTCTCGATAACCTCGAGCGTTTCGTCGCCAAACATTCCGACTATCTTTTCGGCAATCTTTTTTCCGACTCCCTTTACAACGCCCGAGGCGAGATATTTTATCATAGCCGCACCTGTCGCGGGAAGTTGTTTTTCGTAATATACCACTCTGAACTGCTTACCGTAGCTCGGATGAGTTTCCCATTTTCCCTGTGCGCGGATCATTTCGCCCTCCTGAGTACACGGCATTATGCCGACGGCGGTGACAAGCTCGTCCGCAGTTTCAAGAAGGCAAACGGTATAGCCGTTATCATGATTTTCATACATAACAGTTTCGACAGTTCCTTCAAGAACGATCAGCTCCTCATCGTCAAACATTGCCTCCATACCGTTTTACCTCCTTTCATAAATCTAATGGTTTTTTTGGTCTTTATCCGGGGCATCTTTAATACCGCTTACAAAGTCATTTGTTTTTTTATCACTAAAATTTTCGAGTTTACCAATGAGTTTTCTCTGCAAGAGGTAGAGGCCGAATACAAAGACGAGCGCTAAAAGTATTTCGCATACAAGTTGCAGCATAGAAATTCACCTCGTAGTTCATTCTATGCCGCAATCTGTTTTTTTGATTATTTAGCAAGTGCTTCTCTTATTTTATCTGTAATATCGGTCTTTTCCCAAGCTACGTCCAGATCCTCTCTTCCCATATGTCCGTAAGATGCAAGAGGCGCATAGATAGGACGTCTGAGATCGAATTTTTCGATGATTGCAGCAGGTCTGAGATCAACGAGTCCCGCAACTGTATCCGAAATAATATCGTCTGAATACTTTGAAGTTCCAAAGGTATCTACCATTACCGAAACGGGTTTTGCAACTCCGATAGCATAAGCAAGCTGTACCTCACACTTCTTGGCAACACCCGAAGCTACGACATTCTTCGCGATATATCTTGCCGCGTAAGCCGCGGTTCTGTCAACCTTTGTAGGATCCTTTCCGGAAAAAGCTCCGCCACCGTGTCTGCCATAGCCGCCATAAGTATCAACGATTATCTTTCTTCCGGTAAGTCCGCTATCCCCCTGAGGCCCGCCTATAACGAAGCGTCCGGTGGGATTGACATAGATCTTGGTTGCACCATCAAGAAGCTGCGCGGGAACGGTGGGGTTTATTACGTATTTGATAACGTCCTCTCTTATCTTTTCCTGTGAAACGTCGGGATCGTGCTGAGAGGATACTACGATAGTATCGACTCTGATAGGTCTGTCGCCGTCATATTCGACGGTAACCTGAGTTTTGCCGTCGGGACGGAGATAAGCAAGAGTTCCGTTCTTTCTGACATCTGTAAGAACCTTGGCAAGCTTATGTGCGAGAGATATTGGCATAGGCATAAGCTCGGGGGTTTCATCGCAGGCAAATCCGAACATCATACCCTGATCTCCTGCACCGATATCGTATTTATCGGTATCTCCATTTTTTGCCTCGAACGATTTATCAACACCCATCGCAATATCGGGCGACTGGCTATGGATCGAGCTAATTACAGCGCAGGTATCACAGTCGAAGCCGTACTTTGCTCTATCATATCCGATCTCGCGGACTGCCTCTCTGATAATATCGTCATATTTTACGATAGCACTTGTGGTTATCTCGCCCATTACCGAGATTATTCCCGTAGTTGCAGTAGTTTCACAGGCAACTCGCGCCATAGGATCCTGTGCGAGTATCGCGTCAAGTATGGAGTCCGAGATCTTGTCACAGATCTTATCGGGGTGTCCTTCGGTTACAGATTCTGATGTGAAAAGTTTTTTCATTTTTTAGCCTTCCTTTGTTTTTTGTTTTGGAGGCAAACAAAAGAGCGTCAGTCAGTTTCCCGCAGACGCTCGCATTTTTTGCTCTCATCTCTTAGGAATTGGCACCTTCCCGAAATCAGCTCGGCAGGTTGCCGTAGGATCAACGGGCCTATCCCTCCCCTACTCTTGATGATCTATTAGATTCGTTTAGAATTATATCACATACACAGTAGTATGTCAAGTGTTTGGTCAAATTTTATATAAATTATTTCAGGAGAATATATCGAACGCGGCAACCACGCCGTAAGACGCGAGAGACATAATAACTCCCGCCGCTATAACGCCGAGCAGACAGGAAAACAGTGCCTTCCAGAACTTCATATCGATCGTTGCAGCAACGAGCGAGCCCGTCCACGCGCCGGTCATAGGAAGCGGAATACCCACGAAAATACAAACGCCCCAAAAAGAATATTTTTCAATTTTATCACGGTTCTTATCGGCTTTTTTAATCAGCCAAATACCGATATTTCGCAAAAATTTTACTCTGCAGGTGGTCATCCATGTAATTATCTTCTTTATAAACAGAAGAATGAACGGCACGGGAAGCATATTTCCGATAATCGCGAGAATATAATTTTGCCACCAAGGAAGTCCGAGCGCCGCGCCGAGCGGTATCGCTCCACGAAGCTCAATTATCGGTATCATTGAGCAAAAGAGTACGCAAAGCTCTTTTCCGACAGTTTCAAGGAAAAACTGTTGTATGATTTCTCTCATAAATGCTCCTCGATCAAAGGTGTAATATTTTAGACAGTCGCTTATACAAAAGTAAAGCTATCAGTGAGCACAAAAGCCCTTTTACGATATTAAAAGGAACTACCGCGAAAAGAACAAATGTGAATTTATCGTGGATAAATCCGGTAATTGCCGCCCCTGCGTCTATTATCGCGTCAAGTGGTATAAAGGAGGAATACATCGGAAGCATTATAAAATAATTGATAAGTCCTCCGACTATCGCAAGTGACACAATTCCGACCGCCATTCCTACGAGCGCACCCTTAAAGCTTTTTCTGTATTTATAGATAAGTGCCGCAGGAACGGTAAAGCAACAACCTGTAACGAAATTGGCAAACTCTCCGACAAAGCCGGTAGTAGTTCCGTTTATCAGAATGTTGAGAAGATTTTTCATAAACTCCATCAGTACCGCCGCAGCAGGCCCGAGCGCAAAGCCGCCCATCATTATCACCGACTCGCTGAGATCAAGCTCATAAAAGTCGGGAGCGATAAAGGGAAGCGGAAATTCAAGCAGCATTATTATTACCGAAAGCGCGGAAAGAAGTGCTATCTTTACTATGTATTTTATCTTTGTGTTTTTCATTTCGTTTTCTCCTATATTAAAAATATCGGAGAAAAGACAGTGCAAAATTGCCGTGAATACGGGAAAATCAGATCCTATCTTTTCTCTTCCGGACTTTACCGTCGGTGCAGGAATTTCACCTGCTCGGCACCGTGTTCGGCGTTTGCGGACTCTACCGCCGGTGTGGAATTTCGCCAAGCTCTCAAAGTATAGTATATAAAAATTACGGCGGGCGGTTACCCGCCCGCCGTATGCGTTCAAGTTATTTTATAACTTATGCAAGGATTTCAGCAACAACGCCCGATCCTACGGTTCTACCACCCTCACGGATAGCGAAGCGGAGTCCCTTTTCAATAGCGATAGGAGTGATAAGCTCAACGCTCATATCTACGTTATCGCCGGGACGGCACATTTCAACGCCGTCAGGAAGAGTGATGGTTCCGGTAACGTCGGTAGTTCTGAAATAGAACTGAGGTCTGTAACCAGCGAAGAAGGGCTTCTGACGTCCGCCTTCCTTCTCGGTAAGAACGTAAACCTGTCCAACGAACTTGGTGTGGGGCTGAACCGAGCCGGGCTTACAGAGAACCTGTCCACGCTCGATCTCGTTCTTTGCAATACCACGGAGAAGTGCACCGATGTTGTCGCCAGCCTGAGCCTCGTCAACGATCTTGTGGAACATCTCAACACCGGTAACGGTGGTGGACTTCTTCTCGTCGGAAAGACCAACGATTTCGCAAACGTCACCGATCTTAACGGTACCACGCTCTACTCTACCGGTAGCAACGGTACCACGTCCCGAGATCGAGAATACGTCCTCGACAGGCATAAGGAAAGGAAGATCGGACATACGATCGGGAGTAGGAATGAAGCTGTCAACTTCGTTCATGAGCTCAAGGATAGGAGCATACTCGGGAGCATTGAAATCGGTGTTGGACGACTCAAGAGCGTCACGAGCGGATCCGCGAACGATAGGAGTATCGTCGCCGGGGAAGTCATACTGAGAAAGAAGATCACGGATTTCCATGTCAACGAGGTCGAGAAGCTCGTCGTCGTCAACAAGGTCGGTCTTGTTCATGAATACAACGATTGCGGGAACGCCAACCTGACGAGCGAGAAGAACGTGCTCGCGGGTCTGCTGAAGAGGACCGTCTGTACCTGCAACAACGAGGATAGCGCCGTCCATCTGAGCTGCACCGGTGATCATGTTTTTAACATAGTCAGCGTGTCCGGGGCAGTCAACGTGAGCGTAGTGACGGGTGTCAGTCTCGTACTCAACGTGACGGGTGTTGATTGTGATTCCTCTTGCTCTCTCTTCGGGAGCGTTGTCGATCTGGTCGTATGCCATGAACTCAACAGTTCCGGTCTTAAGACCAAGGGTCTTGGTGATAGCCGCAGTAAGAGTGGTCTTACCATGGTCAACGTGACCGATAGTACCAATGTTTACGTGCGGTTTGGTGCGTTCAAACTTAGCTTTTGCCATTGTAATTACCTCCTGGATAATTAATAATTTTTATTTTTATTTTTATTTTTTATGCTTTTTTCTTTATGATCTCTTCCTGAATGCTCTTAGGCACTTCTGCGAAGTGGCTGGGCTCCATGGAATAGTTTCCGCGTCCCTGAGTAGAGGAACGAAGGTCGGTAGCATATCCGAACATTGTCGAAAGCGGAACTTCTGCGATGATCTCGGCGGTTCCCTTGTTGTCTTCCATAGAAACTACGTTTCCGCGGCGAGACGAGAATCCGCCAATTACGTTACCCATATATTCCGAAGGAACAACGGTAACTACCTTCATGATCGGCTCGGTAAGAACGGGGTCTGCTTTTCTCATAGCTTCCTTGAATGCCATAGATCCGGCAATCTTGAACGCCATTTCCGAAGAGTCTACCTCATGGTACGAACCGTCGTAAAGGGTAATCTTAATGTCAACAGTGTTATATCCTGCAACGACACCGGTGAGCATTGCATCTCTGATACCTGCATCAACTGCGGGGATATATTCCTTGGGTACTACGCCACCGACGATAGCGTCGATAAACTCGTATCCTTTACCGGGCTCGTTAGGCTCAAGCTTGATCTTAACGTGACCGTACTGACCTTTACCACCCGACTGTCTGACGAACTTACCTTCTGCCTCAACAGCCTTACGCGCAGTTTCCTTGTAAGAAACCTGGGGCTTACCGATGTTAGCTTCTACTTTGAATTCTCTGAGAAGTCTGTCAACGATAATTTCGAGGTGAAGCTCACCCATTCCGGCGATGATGGTCTGTCCGGTTTCCTCATCCGTGTAGGTTCTGAAGGTCGGGTCTTCCTCTGCAAGCTTTGCAAGAGCTATACCGATCTTCTCCTGACCGGACTTGGTCTTAGGCTCGATGGCAACCTTAATAACGGGTTCCGGGAACTCCATCGATTCGAGGATAACCTCATCAGCGCCTTCAAGGCAGAGGGTGTCACCCGTCGAGGTGTTCTTAAGACCTACTACTGCGGCAATATCGCCTGCGTAGCAAATGTCTATATCCTTTCTGTCGTTAGCGTGCATCTGGAGAATTCTTCCCATACGCTCACGTTGTTTCTTCGAGGAGTTATATACGGTGGTTCCTACCGGAATCGTACCCGAATATACACGGAAGAAGCAAAGCTTTCCGACATAAGGGTCAGTCATGATCTTGAATGCGAGAGCTGAGAAGGGTGCGTTATCGTCAGAAGGACGTTCAACCTCTTCGCCGTCTTCGTTGGTTCCGCGGATAGCGGGGACGTCGATAGGCGAGGGCATAAAGTCAACGATAGCGTCAAGAAGCTTCTGTACTCCCTTGTTCTTATAAGATGTTCCGCAAACTACGGGTACGAGCTGGTTAGCTATCGTAGCTTTACGGAGCGCAACCTTAAGCTCGTCGACCGTGATTTCTTCGTCCATAAGGAACTTTTCCATCAGATCGTCGTCAGTTGCTGCGATGGCCTCTACCATCTTCTGTCTGTACTCTTCTGCAAGTTCGACCATATCAGCGGGAATCGGCTCAACTCTCATGTCCTTACCGAGGTCATCGTAATAAACGTCTGCCTCCATGTTCATAAGGTCGATAATTCCTTTGAAGTTTTCTTCTGCTCCGATAGGAAGCTGGATCGGTACCGGGTTCGTCTTCAGTCTGTCAACGAGCATTCCTACAACGCGGTAGAAATCGGCACCCATTATATCCATCTTATTGATGTAACACATTCTCGGGACCTGATACTTGTCAGCCTGTCTCCAAACGGTTTCAGACTGAGGTTCAACTCCGCCCTTTGCGCAAAGAACGGTAACTGCTCCGTCAAGAACTCTGAGCGAACGCTCAACCTCTACGGTAAAGTCAACGTGTCCGGGGGTATCAATGATGTTGATACGGCGGTTCCTCCAGAAGCAAGTGGTGGCAGCGGAGGTGATAGTAATACCTCTCTCCTTTTCCTGCTCCATCCAGTCCATCGTCGCCGTACCCTCATGGGTATCACCGATCTTGTGATTTATACCTGTATAGTAGAGAATTCTTTCAGTCGTGGTCGTTTTTCCGGCGTCGATATGCGCCATAATTCCGATATTACGAGTATTCTCTAATGAATATTCTCTAGGCATAGACTTTTTTCTCCTTTATTATAAATCAAAGCGTAACATTTAATATTGTTTGTGATGTTCAGGCTGCCCTTCGAAAAACACAGCCGCTACAATTAATATCTGTAATGTGCACACGCCTTGTTAGCCTCTGCCATTCTGTGTGTTTCGTCTTTTTTCTTGATTGCGCCACCCATATTGTTGGCAGCGTCCATGATCTCGCCTGCGAGACGTTCAGCCATCGTCTTTTCGCTACGAGTTCTGGCAAAATTTCTGATCCAACGAAGTCCAAGAGTCTGTCTTCTTTCGGGTCTTACTTCCATAGGAACCTGGTAAGTAGAACCTCCAAGACGGCGAGCCTTAACCTCGAGAACCGGCATTACGTTTTCGAGAGCCTCGGTGAAAACCTCAAGACCGCTCTTTCCCGTCTTTTCTTCTACGGTTTTGAACGCGTCATATACGATCTTCTGAGCCACGCCTCTCTTACCGTCATACATTATGTTATTAATAAGCTTAGTTACGAGCTTAGAATTATACATAGGATCCGGTAATACGTCTCTTTTGGAAATTTGTCCTCTTCTCGGCACTTGTCTTCCCTCCTTCATAATAATAAATGATATCATAGGTACTCGAAAGATTTCTCCCGTCAATGCAAAGTCGATATTGTGATATAACAATAAACGTTATTTAAAAATCAACAGTGTCGGTACTCTGCTTTAAACGATAAAAATTTAATACCTTTTCGGATCTCTCCGAAGTAAGAGCTTATTTTTTCTTAGCTCTCTTTGCACCGTACTTAGAACGGCTCTGCATACGTTTGTCAACACCCTGTGTATCAAGCGTACCGCGAATAATGTGGTAACGTACACCGGGAAGGTCACGAACTCTTCCTCCGCGAATAAGCACTACCGAGTGCTCCTGAAGGTTATGTCCGATTCCGGGGATATAGGTTGTAGCTTCAAGTCCGTTGGTAAGTCTTACTCTGGCGATCTTACGAAGAGCCGAGTTAGGCTTCTTAGGGCTCGTGGTCGAAACCTTAGTGCAGACGCCTCTCTTCTGAGGGGAGCTCTGGTTAGTAGGCTCGTTTTTCAGAGTGTTGAAGCCCTTCTGCAATACTGCAGCCTTGGACAGATATACCTTATCGTGTCTGCCTTGTCTGACAAGCTGGTTAAATGTTGGCATATGGCACCTCCTTACTGTTGATTTTAGGTTTACATTATATCTCAAATGGCATAAATTTTATCGGCTGACATAACTTTACACCATAAGACTATATGATTATATCACTTTAATTCGAAATTGTCAAGTGTTGATTTTTTTGTATAATATTTTCTACAATTTGCACAACTTTTGCGCTTTTCCAAATATTAACTTGCGCAGTTTTTTCATCTTTTATACAAAAAACACCTTTATATATAAAAATGGGAGCCATAAACGGCTCCCATTAATAATATTTTACTCTGTTTGATCAGTACCATCGGTAGTGTCGTCCTCGACCACTATGTTGTTCATAGCGTTATACCATTTTATATACTGATTATAGTACGAATTGGTAGCTTTGGAGTTAGACGTGATTGCGGCGGCGAAATACGTATCGGAATTCAACCAAGCATTGAGAGAACGGTAGAAAACATCAAATGTAACTTTTTCTCCCGTGGCTTCATCGACAGTTTCTGGGTACTGGGATATTTTCAACCAAAGTTCATCGAAAAGCATTTCAAGATGCGTTTCCATATCACCGACCGATATTCCCGATACGGGATCAAGTGTGTAGTCAAGCTTAAATCCGACATATGGACTGATAAGAAGATCTCCTGTCGCCTTCTTAGCAAGCATCCAATCGTTAGCAGACATAGCAAGCTCGTCTTTGGTCATATCAGTACTCTGCTTGGTGATAAAAGCGTTACCAACGCTGTATCTATCGATATTGTATCCGGAATCCTGAATTCTGGTCACGACAGATTTCGTAATGTCAAGTGTATAATGCTCATTTTCAACACCGTAAAGAAGAGTATTTACAAACTCCGGATTCGTATACATAAGCGAAAGAACCTTGAACGCGCGATCGGGTGCAGAGGAGAAGCTGGACACTCCGTACATAGAACTGTAAACCGTTTCGGTAGTAGCCAAAGGCTTGGAAACAGGGACAACATAGTATTCGTCCCTATACTGCTCGATCATATCAGGAGTTCCGGAAATATAGCACGCACCGAAGCTTTGTGAAAAATCAACATCATAAGTGCGTTCGGGCATCTGAGCGCCTTCTTTCGCAATGGCGCAAATAACGGACAGCTGAGCCTTTACCTCGGCTAGGTCAAGAATGCTTTTAGGATTGAATTTATCGGTAAGAACAGTAGGCTGATCAATATCCGATATATACTGTCCAAGCACGGTATTTGCGTCTGAAAGTCCAGTGACGCCCAAATCAGTTACGTTATAGAGTGGAATAACACCGTCTTTTTCATTCGCAACGCTAATCAAATAGTCCTTAATAGAATCAAGACCGCTTATCTCATCTGTAGGAAGTGTTCCATACTCATCGTAAAGGGCTTTGTCTACAAGGAGATATTCGTAATCGGTATAGATAGAGTTGCCTGGAATAGCATATGTACCATTATTATAAATTCCGAGGTTACGGATCTTTTGGGGCACATACTTGGTGATAAGAGTTCCCTCACCGTCAACAGATGTCATACAGTCTGATCCTTGGAGCGGATGGAGCCACATCTTATCTGCGAACTCGCGAAGCATTTTTGAATCCTGAACAAGTAAAATATCGACTTGATTTTCATATGTATCAGGATATTTTGTTTCCTGTCTGCCGAATTCATTTATGGTATAAGAGTTTCCACTATCGATCGAAGAACCCAGTGTATCATTGTCATATGCCTCTTGAAGCTTTTCAAATTTTTTATACATTATGTTGCGGTATTCATCCGGCGTATAAAATTCAAGCTCAACGGCAATATTGTAATTTTGACTCGTAATATCGGTAAGTGCCTCTTCTACAAGCTCGACAGCTTCTTTAGTGGGCACCTCCTCAGCTACCATTGCTACTACGACAGTCATAGCATTTACAGAGTTAGGCTGAGCAACGTACTCGTCGTTACATCCGACAAGCGTAGCTATAAGCATCGCCGCACACATAACCGCAGCAACGAATCTTTTTTTCATTGGTAGATTTCCTCCTTGGTATGGAACCGCATCCGCGGTACAGATATTTATAACATTGCTATTTTACACCATTGAGGCAATTCTGTCAAGATGCTTTTATTTCCCTTGCGGAGCACATTTTTTTCCTTTTTGCCGTGAAATGGACATATTCATACTTTGTTCATTCAAAATAAACAAGAAGGACGGCATCCCTTTTGGCAAAATTGCCATTTGATTTGGTCAACAACACCAATGTAAGTTATACAAAATTGTTTGTTATGACGATTTTATTACGGATCTAGATAATCTTTAAGACGTTTGGAACGGCTAGGGTGGCGAAGCTTACGCAAAGCCTTCGCCTCTATTTGACGTATACGCTCTCTCGTTATATTAAATTCCTTTCCGACCTCTTCAAGTGTTCTCATCCTGCCGTCGGTAAGTCCGAAGCGAAGCATAAGAACGTGCTCCTCACGGGGCGTAAGAGTATGGAGTACTTCAAGAAGCTGTTCTCTGAGCATAGTCTGAGAAACCGCATCCGAGGGCGCGGGCGAATCGTCGTCCTGTATAAAATCCCCGAGATGGCTGTCTTCTTCTTCGCCTATCGGCATTTCAAGCGAAACCGGATCGAGTGCTATTTTGGATATCTCGCGTACCTTTTCTGGAGATATCTCCATTTTCTTTGCAATTTCGTCTACGGTAGGCTCGTGTCCAAGCTCTTGGAGAAGCTGGCGAGAAACTCTTGATACCTTATGAATAGTCTCCACCATATGAACGGGAATTCTTATGGTTCTTGCCTGATCGGCAATAGCTCTCGTTATAGCCTGCCTTATCCACCACGTAGCGTAAGTTGAGAATTTATATCCCTTACGGTAGTCAAATTTTTCGACTGCTTTGAGAAGACCGAGATTACCCTCCTGAATAAGATCAAGGAAAGAAAGACCTCTTCCGGAATGTCTTTTTGCTATACTTACGACAAGGCGAAGGTTTGCCTCCACGAGATCGTTTTTAGCCTTTTCATCACCCTCAAACATTTTCTGAGCAAGTTCGGCTTCTTTTTCTGCACTGAGCAGTGATACCTTTCCAATCTCTTTGAGATACATTCTCACCGGGTCATCAATAGCGAGACCCTCCTGAGCGAGCATTTTTTCCATATCCTCAGCGGATTCATACTGTTCGATCTCGTTTTCGATCTCGCTTGCATCACCGTGTTTAATGTAACCGTCGATCTCGTCCTCTGCAAGATCATCGTTGCCGTCGAGTGCCTGCTCGATATGTTCGAGATTTAAGTCTTCATCTTCGAGTGCTGACATAAGTTCGCTTTCCGAATAGCAAGGCTGCGTATCGTTTTTACCGATTATGTCGTGCACATCGATGATCTTGTCTTCATCATGAATGTTCATTTATCAGTTTCCTTTCTTTGAAATATGCATCTCGCACATTTTGACCTTTCTTTAATATTCCTTATATAATTCCGCTTTGTCAAGCGTAATTAACCGTTTTGCTGCGGCTGCTTTTTCTGACGTTTCATATTTATGATATCCTCAATACCCAGATCACAGCGTTGCTTTGCATCTTTAAGCGTTTTCAAACACTCCTCAACTACACTAACAGTATTGTTCGTCAGAGATCGCCTTGAAATTCGCATTTTAGTTGCCCTTGCAAGCTCGTCCACTTCAAGATACTCACCAAGTGCGCCTTCAAGGGAACTTGCTTCAAAATTTTCCATTGACAAAATCTCGATAATTGACGAGAAAATCTTTTTACCAAGCTGAGAGAACATATCATCTGGCGTGATCGGACTGCCTTTTTTTTCAAGCTCACGCATATATTCGGGATGCAGTAAAATTATGCCAATAACGGCTTCTTCTGCCGCCGCCGCACGCGGATTCTTAACGTAGTCCGGATTGACTCTGTCCCCGTATCCCTCGCTTGCTGTCATTATTTTTTTCGACTCTTCTCTTGCCTCGATCCTACGGCGCATCGAAATAAGCTTTTCGATATCTCTCTTCATTGCATCGGTAGTAATTCCGAGCTTGGGAGCTACGTCGTAGATATAGATCTCTCTCTGTGCGGCAGACTGAGTACGTGCTATCAGCTTTTCACATTCGTCGAGAGCCTTTATCTTCTCGCCTGTTACCGAAAAATCGTATTTTTTCAGTATTTTCGAGAATTTGTAATCAAATTCGGTCTCGGAACTCTCAATAAGCTTACGAAAACTTTCCGAACCGAACTTCTTTATGTACTCGTCGGGGTCCTTTGCACCGTTCATACGGAGTATCTTAGTCTCGACACCGACTTCACCAAGAAGCCTGAACGCTTTGTCTGCGGCGTTTTGCCCCGCCTCATCGCTATCGTACGATATAACTACCTTTTGTGTATACCGTTTAAGCATTCGCGCGTGTTCGGGAGTTATTGCCGTACCGAGAGTAGCGACCGCGTTTGTAAATCCCGCGCAGTGAAGTGCGATAACGTCCATATATCCTTCGCAGAGAATTATCTGTTCAGAGCAATAATTTTTAGCAAAATTCAAAGCAAAAAGATTTCTGCTCTTTTTAAACGCAGGCGTATCGGAGGAGTTGAGATATTTAGGCTTAGAATCGTCCATAACTCGTCCGCCGAAGGCTATTACATCACCCGACGTACTAAGTATCGGAAAGATAACCCTGTTTCTGAAATAATCGTAAGGTCTTCCTGTTTTCGAACTGACTCCGCAAAGGAATGCAGAAGCCATTTCGTGATCTTTATATCCTTTTGATCGAAGCAGATCGGTAAGTGCACCAAAACTGTTTGGTGCAAAACCGAGTCCAAAATGTCTTATATGCGAATTTGAAAGTCCGCGAATCTTGGTGAGATACTCATACCCTTCTCTGCCTTCGGGCGACATAAGCTTCTCGTAAAAGAAGCGCGCCGCAATCTTGTTCATTTCAAGCGTACGCTCTCTTCGCATAGACTCTTTCCTATCACCCCCACCCTCATTTATCGTAACTCCCACACGTCTTGCGAGAAATTCGAGTGCCGAACGGTAATCAAGATTTTCAGCCTTGCGCACGAAGGTAATGACGTCTCCCCCTGCTCCGCATCCGAAGCAGTAGAAGTTTCCCTCACCCAAAAAAACGGTAAAAGACGGAGATTTCTCACTATGGAAAGGACAAAGCCCGACGAGATTCGAGCCGGCGCGCTTCAGGGTAACGTACTGCGAAATAACGTCTTGGATATTATTTCTGAACTTTATTTCTTCAATTAAAGCTTGCTCTATCGCCATATTCTTCTCCTTTCTATGAGTACCATTCAGACATTCCGGAAAACTTATTTACATATAATATACGCAAAAAAATCAAAAAACCCTTTTTTTAGTATAACGACTTGTCTCGGTAAATAAAGGTCACTCGGTAAATATTTACAGTTAGTTCACAAAAATCACTATTGTAAATCACTTCCAAACACATATTATTCACAATTTTGTTTTAAAATCTTTATGTATGTGCAAATACCTATGAAAGAGGTTGCAAAACATTGATAACTGTAAAAAACCTAACCAAACGATATGGCGAACTTCGTGCCGTAAATAACATTTCCTTCACAGTCGAAAGCGGGCACATATACGGTCTGCTCGGAGCCAACGGTGCGGGAAAATCGACTACGATGAATATGATAACCGGTTGTCTTGCCCCTACGTCGGGTAGCGTTAGAATAGGGGGATTTGATATCGCGTCCGAGCCCCAAAAGGCAAAGGCTCTTATCGGATATCTTCCCGAGATACCACCCCTCTACGTAGACATGACACCGCGCGAATATCTTTCATTTATTGCCGAGGCAAGAGGGACAAACGGTGATATTGATACGCACATCGAAGAAATAATGGAGAAAACGCGCATATCGCAGGTTTCCGAACGTCTTATAAAAAATCTGTCAAAGGGATACAGACAGAGAGTCGGTATTGCTCAGGCTATGGTAGGAGATCCCAAGATAATCATTCTTGACGAGCCGACAGTCGGTCTTGACCCGCGCCAGATAATTGAGATACGTAAGCTCATTTGTGAGCTTGGAAAAGATCACACGATAATAATTTCAAGCCATATTCTCAGTGAGATATCCGAGGTATGCGACAAAATAATTATAATATCGTCGGGAGAACTGATCGCCTGTGACAGTCTAGAAAATCTGCACAATAGCTTCGTTGGTCCCGACATACTTACAATATCCGCGAAAGCATCTGCAAAACAATCAGTCGATATTCTCAAAAAGATAGGCAAGCTCGGTAAAATTTCTCTTGATGAAGGCGAAAATAGCGTTTGCGAAATATCTATCGAATGTCCAAAGGACAAGGATATTCGCGAAGATATTTTCTTCGCTTTTGCAGAGGCGAAAAAGCCAATTCTTTCGATGAATTACCGTCATGCAAGTCTCGAAGACCTCTTTCTCAAAGCGACCGAGAACGATACCGCCCTCTATCCAGAAGAAGACGACGAAAGCGACGATAACGATACAAACAAGCTACCTTCTATCGGCGATTTTCTCCGCCAAAGTGCCAAAGCGGCAAAAGAGGTTGTAACCGATCATGACGACGGTGATGATGACGACGGCTACAAACCGCTTTTCGGACGCAAATAAAATCTGAAAGAAAGGAAAGTTTACAGATATGCTTGCCATTTACAAACGCGAAATGAAAAGCTTTTTCGGTAATCTTACCGGATATATTACTATCGCATTTTTTCTGTTATTTGCGGGAATTTTCGTTACGGTAATGAACCTTTTTGCGGGAAGCTCTGCCATTGAGAGCTCTTACAGAACGACCGTTTTCGTATATCTTCTTGCAATACCGATACTGACTATGAAAATAATATCCGAAGAAAAGCGAGCAAAGACAGATATGCTTCTGCGTTCACTCCCCATTCGCACTATTGACTATATTATGGGAAAATATCTTGCCGTTATTACGATGATACTTATTCCTACGGTAATAATTTTCTCCTATACGCTCATACTTTCCTTCTACGGAAAGGTAAATATTATCGCCGCAATATGCGGTACGCTTGCACTATTCCTTTGCGGATGCGCACTGGCAGCAGTCGGACTTTTTATATCCTCTCTTACCGACAACACGATAATATCTGCACTTCTATGCTTCGGGGCAATGCTTCTTATATATTTTATGCCGACCATAACGATGCTCCTGCCCGCGACACCGCTCGGCTCACTCATAGTTTTTACGGTAATTATACTGCTTCTTTCCTTTATAATTTACCGTCTTTCGTTAAATCAGATATTCGCCTTTTCATTTCTGTTTATCTCAGAAATAATTCTTCTCACCTTATATTTCACAAAAAACGAATGGCTTGAAGGCGCATCCTCCAAAGTCTTTTCCCTCTTTTCAGTAACCGAGCGATTTGAGATATTCACATCGTCTGCCATCCTGGATTTTTCTTCAATACTCTACTTCATAACGGTAGCTTTCATATTCGTCTTTTTTGCCTATCAGTCGGCTGAAAAATCGAGACTCGGTTAAGGAGGAGACAGATATGAACAAAACACGAAACAGCAATTCATACGGAACATACGGTGTTTTTGCAATAGCGTTGATTCTGCTTATAGCGATAGCCGTCAATCTTCTTTTTTCGCTTGTTCCCGACAAAATAAAGAAAATAGATGTTTCCACCGAGAGGCTCTCCGAGGTATCTGATGAGGCTAAACAGTATCTGAAAGATACGCTGGACAGCAATATCTCTATTTACCTCGTTGCCGAAACGGGAACAGAGGATATTTCGATAAGCCAGTTCCTTTACCGACTCGCCGCGCTTGACGAGCGTATATCACTTGAAAGCATAGATCCTACGGTAAAGCGCACCTTTATTGAAAAGCTCACTGGAGAATCTCCGGACGATCTTACAGACAACACAGTCGTAATAAGCGGAGAAAAATACGGCTCAGTGAAGATAATATCTCCCGAAAATCTCTACAATTACGAAGCGTTCGTTATTGATACCGATGCAGGAAATTATGTGTCATATGGCGAATATTCTTATCGCGAGTTCGTATCGGTATATACCTCGCTTAGTGAATATTTCAGTAGCGGATACGCTTATTACGACACGAAATTCAACGGTGAGACCGTGATAATTTCGGCTATCGACTACGTTCTCAGCGATCCTGAAAAGCTTCCAAAGGTGTATTTTACCTCTATGCACGGCGAGAGCGCAATATCCGATTCTCTTGCCGAGCTTCTTGAGCTTTCAAATCTTCCCTGCGACAGTATAACGCTTGCTCAGGATATTCCGAGCGACACCGGAATTATCGTTATGAACGCCCCGATAACTGATATAAGCAATGACGCGGAGATACGTCTTGAAAAGTATCTTGCAGACGGCGGAAAGCTCTTTGTCATAACCTCTCACACGAAGGTATCCTCGCTTGAAAACCTATCAAAATTGCTTGAAAAATACGGGCTTTCGGCAGAAAGCAATGAGCTATACGAGTCTGACTCTTCCTATTATTACCCTGCATATGAGAACTTCATACTTCCGGATCCCAGCATTCTCGAGGTGCTTTACGGAGTTGAGCATTACTATTTTCTAGCATCGTCTGCTCACGCAATAAACAAAAACACCGAGCTCGATAATATAACCTACACCGACCTGCTTCAAACGACCGATAGTGCCTACTATATAACCGACGAAAAAGGTACTAAAAGTGATGGTGCGCAGTATTCTATTGCTGTCTCGGCGCTTTCATCAGACGGCGGAGAGGTGGTATGGTTCGCATCTCCCTATATGCTCTCCGACGAGGACGACGGGATGGTCGGCGGAGGAAACTACGTTCATTTTACGGCAATACTTTCCTCACTTTGCGATAAAAGCACAGTTATATTCGCCTCGAAGGTAGTGGAACAGGATGTTCTGGTGATCTCTGCGGGTCAAGCGGGATTTTGGGCAGTAATTCTTATCGCAGTCATTCCGAGCATATTCGTCGCAGTTGGATTTATAAAAGTACGTCGCAGAAAGAAGGCGTAAGCTTGAAAAAAAACACTTTTCTTCTTATTGCGCTTGTCGTTTGCATTCTGCTTTTTGCCTCATACTTTATTATAATCTCAATTCCTGAAAAAGATAACGTAGACGATGATACTGACGGCTCATATATCTATATCGACCAAAACGACATTGATAATATCGAGGGTTTTTCCTTTGTGGGCGGAGAATTTGATCTTTCGTTTGAAAAAGCTGACAGCGGGAAATGGAAATATACTAAAAACAATACCCTGCCCGTGAACGACACCTTCCTTGAAAAAAAGCTCGAAGCTGTCGAAATTATCCTTGCAACAAAGCTAATAAGTGACTCTGCAAACAGAGAAGAAGCTCTTGAAGAATACGGGTTTGCCACACCCTCTTATACTCTGACACTTGACGTCGGAAAAAGCCAAAAAGTATATCTCTTCGGCGATTTCATTGAATCTAAGGGAGTTTACTATATGACTCAAAAAGATTCGGGTACAATATATCTCGTGGAAAACTCGTACGTTAATAACTTTTCGCACGATGTTTTTGATTTTCTATCCACCGATACACCAAAAGAAATACATGACGCTTATATCAGCTCTGTGCAAGTAGTCTGCGGAGCGTACGAGGAGACATTTACTGCCGACAAGGTGGAAAACAGTGATATTTCACGTCTAATAACTGCGCTTTGCTCAATAGAACTTACGAGATGTGTCGACTTCGGAAGTAACACATTTGACATTTATGGTCTTAGCGACAACGAGGCTATAAGCGTATATATTTCGCACTCGGACGAAGTAATAAATTATAAATTCGGACTCGGAGAGACCGAGGAGTTTATATACCTGCTCGTTGAAAAAGGTGACGGCGAATTTTCCGAAATGGTATATCTCTTCTCTTCATCCGAGTTTGAGCATCTTTACTCATATCTAAACGATGCTTTTGAGGGTCGCTCTAATAATTAAAATCTTTACAAAGGAACAGTTTAATGAGTATTTCCAGGGACGGTAAAAAGATACAATTATCAGACCACTTTACCGTAAAAAGACTTCTCAGATTTACATTACCATCTATAATTATGATGGTATTCACCTCTATATATGGAGTAGTTGACGGATACTTCGTGTCAAACTTCGCCGGAAAGACTCCATTTGCGGCAGTTAATTTTATAATGCCCTTCCTTATGATCCTAGGAACTGTGGGATTTATGTTCGGAACCGGAGGGAGCGCGCTAGTATCAAAAATGATGGGAGAGGGCAGCGGCGAAGGGGCAAATCAGACTTTTTCTCTGATCATTTACTTTTCATACGTGCTCGGAATAATCATCACGGTATTAGGACAGATACTTCTGCGTCCTCTTGCATCAAAACTTGGTGCCGACGGGGCAATGCTTGACGACTGTGTAACCTATGGCAGGATCATACTCATGGCACTTCCGGCGTATATTCTCCAAATGGAATTTCAAAGCTTTTTCGTAACAGCCGAAAAACCGACACTTGGACTTATAGCCACCATTGTTTCGGGAGTTACGAACATATTGCTTGATGCACTTCTCGTGGCAATATTTCCTCTTGGACTTATCGGAGCCGCAATTGCAACCGCCATAAGCCAGATCGTTGGTGGACTTATTCCCATAGTTTATTTCGCACGTAAGAACAGCAGTTTGCTAAAACTCACAAAAGCACCGTTTGACACGAGGGCGCTTATCAAAACCTGCACGAACGGCTCGTCAGAGATTATGAGCAACATCTCAATGTCTCTCGTTGCTATGCTTTACAACATCCAGCTTCTAAAATACGCGGGAGAAAACGGAATTTCAGCCTACGGCGTTATGATGTACGTAAACTTCGTGTTTCTTGCAATGTTTATAGGATATTCCATAGGAACTTCTCCTATAATAGGATATCACTACGGGACCGGAAACCGAAAGGAACTCAGGGGGATTCTCAGAAAAAGCATCGGGATCATATCTATACTATCCGCTTGCATGCTCGTGCTTGGGTTTCTTCTTACAAAGCCGCTCACCCAAATTTTCGTAGGCTATGATGAACAACTGCTAGATATGACGATGCACGGATTTAAAATATTCTCATTTTCATTTTTGTTTGCTGGATTTGCGATATTCAGTTCGGGATTTTTCACCGCGCTGAACGATGGACTGACATCTGCACTTATATCATTTCTAAGGACTCTCGTTTTTCAGATATCGGCAGTTTTACTTCTTCCGCTCATTTGGGGAATAGACGGAATATGGATATCTATCGTTGTTGCAGAAGCAATGGCGGTAGCAGTATCGATCACTTTTATGATAATAAAACGGAACAAATTTGGTTACTAAAATATGTTTACATAGTATAAAACAGTCCTTTGTTTCTAATATGTAACACCGAGTTAGTTACGCTATATTATCATTAAACGCTATAACAATCAATATTAATGTTACATTTTTTCAGAAAAAATGTTATACTATTAAAGTACGCCCGATAATCAACATTATTTATATAGAAGGTTTTAAGCATATGAAAGTTTTATTTTGCATGGTATTTGGATACCTCGTCGGATGCGTAAATCCCGCACTGATAATATCCAAGGTAAAGAAAAAAGACATAAGAGAAACGGGAACCGGAAATCTCGGTGCAACCAATACTATGATACACTTTGGAAAAGGGCTTGGAGCATTGGTAATGATATTCGACTTTTTCAAGTCGGTGATTGTGGTATATATAGCAAGAAGACTGAATCCGGCGGTAGCTATTGTGGGAATTCTCTCGGGAGTCTGTGCAGTTCTGGGTCATATGTTTCCCTTTTATCTTAAATTCAAGGGCGGAAAAGGACTAGCCTCCTTCGGCGGTCTGGTACTTGCCGTTGACCCATCCGTATTTTTCTTTTTGCTCATCCTCGGGATAATACTTATGCTTATTGTAAATTACAGTTATGTTATGCCCTTTTCGGCAGGTGCGCTCTTCCCTGTTTTGTACGGAATGCGAACTCAAAGCCTCGCCTCGTTTATACTCGCGGCTTTTATCGGAGTACTGGTTATTTACAAGCATTTCTCAAATCGCGGAAAAGCAAAACGCGGAGAAGATTTTAAGATAAGGGATTTTATTAAAAAGTCTGAGAAGTGATGAAAAGAAAAACTGAGATTGTAATCCTGTTTCTTTTTACCCACTTGCCCGTCCGCTAGCGAAAAATTGACTCCGCCAATTTGCCAATTTGCGGGGTTGTTCATCGCAAAAATTTGCGTAATGAGAAAGGGCTACCTTGAGGTAGCCCTTTGGAGATTAACAATTTGACAAATTCCAATTTAAAGCTATTAAATTTCTACAGTTTCAATTTTGTTTTTATCTGATCTGAAACAAAATTAACAGCGATGGTACCAACAGTAATTATTACCATTATCAACACTATGTTAAGCCATAGGATATTGGTACAACGCATTAGTGAAAATGGCCCAAGAATTACAAATTGATGAACTAAATAAACATCATATGAATACTTATCTGAGTATGTACATAGTTTTTGTAAATAAACCGGATGTTCTTTTTTATATATTTTTGAAAACATATATTTGAAGGTTATGAATAAGGCAACACCTAACAATACATGTGCATAATTGCAAAATCGTCCATATAACGAAGCAACAATACCTGTTAATTCAATTTTTAAAACATAATCTTGAACGATTTGAATGGAGTTGGATAAGATGGCTCCCACGACGATTAAAAGAGACATGTTTCTGAATAGTTTGAGTTTTCCATGATTTGAGATATAACCCAAAAAGAAACCGAGGATATAACAAAAAATCCATGCAGAATTGAAGTAGTCAAAGAATGTTTCGGTCAAAACGACCGAAAGAATGCTAATCGCCAAAAAACGTGTAATAACATTTTTGCTATTTTCAAAGTAACGAGAAATAAAAGGGGTAATTAAATAGCAGAATAGGCAATAAGGTATATACCATAGATGCCCACCGCCATTTAGCGTTCCATAAGTTAAAAACGCTTTTATAATTAACACTATCGACAGCTGTTCAGGAACAAATATAAGGAATAGTATAATAATGGAAATAATGACCAAATAATAATCTACTAAAATTTTAAGGATATTCTTTTTGTAAAATGTCAAATCATCTCTGATCGTATCTTTCTTGCCATATAAAAAACCGGACATACACAGAAATATTTGAACACCTACATTAAACCACCATGCAAATTCCATGTTTAAATATTGCATAATATGGCATGTAATTATAAAAAGTGTGGCAATAAGTCTTATCAGCGATATGGAATAATCATAATTTGCTTTCACTTTCATGATGTTTTTTCTCTCCTCATCAAATTCTTATTTATCGGTGACATGATTATACCACAAAAAAGTAAAAATCGCAATCCTTTTTTACAATATAACAATATAATAGAGAGGGGTACTCGCCTACGCGAGAATTTTTCGCCGAGCCGCTTGTGAGCAAGCTCCCAGACGGCTTTCGACTCAAATGCGAACCCACGTGTGGTTGCCCACAAACTGATTTCGAGCAGCTGTCACACAGGCTCTTTCTGTCCCTCACTATCCCTAATTTCCGCAAAAATTAAGCAATTAGTGACCGCTTTCTTGCCCCTTCCGAGAAAAATGCACGGCTAATGCAAGGCCAAAGGGACGGGTGGTCACTTTTGCTTGCCGCAGTCTGTAAAATTGTTGCGAAACTATTATATCACAGTTCAAATGCTTTTTCAAGTAATCAAAAAAGTGTTAAAAAGCTGTCACAATTCGAACCCTGAGGGGGTTTTATCCGATGTCACTTATAATCAGTTATTTGCCATCCTTCGCCGTCCTTGTCTATCTTTAAGAAAAGAGCAAAACAGGCAAAAAATGAGGCGATTTTGGAAAATTGTTAGGAAACTGAAAGGTAAAAGAGAAAAATAGCTTTTCCTTCTCGATTTTTTTCTGAACTTTGCGTTTTTTTGTGCTGACAAATCCAGAAACCAAATCCGCTGAGAGCGACCATACGGTTGCGCTCGGCGGCAATATTTATATTACCAAATAAGCCCCCAACATTTGTTTGTCGTTATCCTTATCAAAGGTTAAATAGCCTTGTCTGATAGCTTCTTCCAAGATCGCGCCTCGCATAGCAAAAATATTTGCACAAGCGTGATCGATTTGGAATTCATCTTCTTTCAAAAAATCGGGAATCTCCTTATAGATCTGCTCGCGGCAGAATAAATAATGCTGTGTGGCGATATCGGTTGCTTTGCGGCGTAACGATTCAAAATGCTTCTTTATCTCGTCCGGCATCTTTTTGGCTTTTTCCTTGCGCATAACCATAATTGTAGGAACATAGGTATCCTCTGCTTTTTTGATATAGCCGTAGGATTCTAATCTTTTTAGAATAGCACCGTCTATATCTGCACTCTTACCCTCGGCAACAGCAACCATTGCTTGACCGCCTGCATAAGTCAAAACCGGTGGTGTACGCTTTTCAAGCCCGCAATATTTGTATCGGAATTGGCGGAACATAATTTCGGGTAAATCTTTTTCATTTGGATTTGATACACAACCGCTAAGACCCACAAAATCGGGCTCATCACCGTTATGGCTTTCCATACCAAGCAGATCCCATTCACCGCCATTAGGACGAATTGTGTGTCCCCACGGACCAATATTAGGGACATCTTTTGCATTCTTATTAAAAGGCTTGAGGGTGTCAAAATAAACATTATCAGCTTCGATCATCAAAAGAGCCCATTTCATATCTTCATAACTTTGATAACCCTCATGCCAATCGGGTGCGTTTTCGTTTGACCACTCAATATTATACTCCATTGTGTCAAAGACTGCCTTTGTAAGTTCTGGGGCAATACCACGCAGATGTGCGTAAATCTTTTCTTGCGCATCAGCACTAACGATGAAGAAATTGGTTTCATACTTGTTACCGCTTTTCTTCATTAACGTAGCATCAACAAGCGCAGAAAGTTCTTCCTCCATATACGGTAGCGCAACACCGACCTCCATCGCCAACTCTTCTGCCGTTGCAGGATTTCTGTAAGCTGCAAGCAAAATGTTTTTGCACAGCGAGCGTGAAAT
>JAZUQQ010000058.1:0-1630 GCA_045605765.1 Eubacteriales bacterium
TCGCCAGGATAACATCTCGAATTACAAGAAGCAGACCCAGGCTCGTGACGAATTGAAAGCACAATTCCGCATCCGAATTGCTGAGATCAACAAGGAGATTCAAAGCGGTGCTTTCTCTGTTTCGGCAGATCTCGTCTACAAGCTCGAAGAGCTTTCGGTCGCACTTGATAATCATAAAGGCAAAAAAGTTTACGGTTATCTCTCAAAGAAAAACAAGGATCTGGTGGATGAGATCGTGAAAATGGTTGCCCAGGACGAGAAGATCACCGAACTCTATGACCTTTGGTACAAGCTTCAATGTGAAAATTATCGTAACTATACCGATCAAATGCCAAAAAAGATACCGCTGGAAACAAATAAAGAATTCAAGTCTCTGCGGAACTTTGTGGTCAAGTCTGCCTCTGAAATGCTCACAGATATTCCCGAACCGAGTGATTTTGATGACGATTATATTTGGTATCGGAAGTACGGTGACAACGAAACTGTACTTCGTCTCAAGGCAGAGAAAGGAAATGCTCACGAGCAGTATCTCTACGCCCGTAGACTTCTTGAAGATGACGATCCCGAAGAGGCTGAGCATTGGCTGGAGCAGTCGGCGGCAAAGGGAAATCATCTTGCTATGTATATGCTTTATAAATGCTATCGTGACGGAAAAATAGAAGACCGCGAGGGAGAGAAAATGAGATATCTGCTCATGGCTGTGAACAAGGAATATGGCTTTGCCGAGTATGAATACTCAAAGATCCTTGCGAAGACGAAGTCGGTAATGGCGCTTGAATATATGCGTCAAGCCTCGCGACATGGCTGTCCTATGGCTGAATACGCCATCGGTAAATACTTCCTCGAGCGAGGTGGAATCGAAGATGCTCTTCCGTATTTTGAGAGAGCAGCAAGCAAATATTCATGGGCAAGGTTCTATCTTGGACTGCTATATTTCTATAAGCTGGATGATAAGGAAAAAGGTATGGAGTATCTTCGCATGGCAGCTGAACAGAACTTCGATCCGGCAAAATCTGCTATCAGGAACATTAATAACGGCTACAACGCAAAGATCGTAACAGGTGTCTTCAATCTTTTCTATTACGCCAGTCATATTATTGACGAGGATTCCGAAGATATATATCCGCATCCAGCCTTCGCTGACGTGGATATTCGGGCTAAAAAGGAAGACAGAGCAAAGCGAATGGGGCTCACTATGGGCGGTATGTAATTGATAACAAATTGATAACTCTCTCAATTTGGTCTGGATAAGTTCAAGTCTTTGTGATATTGTTTGTCTTGAAAAAACAGAGAAAGGAGAGTGCTATATGGCAAAAAGACGTCCCAATGGTGACGGCCTTGTCCGAAAAAGAGAAGACGGTAGATGGGAAGGGCGTATCGTGGCAGGTCATAAAAAAGACGGCAGCCCAATATATCGCGCGGTGTTTGCCGAGAAGCAGAGCGAGCTCATGCCCAAGCTTCATCAGCTGAAAGAGCAGTACGCAGGAGTAGAATTGACAGAAGACAGCTCTATCACGCTCGGAGAATGGCTTGAGAGGTGGATGGAAGAGTACAAGAAACCACTCCTGCGTCCGAGCACGTACACGGGATATAGCACCGATATCCGCAATCATATCCTCCCACATCTCGG
>JAZUQQ010000059.1:0-2069 GCA_045605765.1 Eubacteriales bacterium
CCTCCCATAGCGAGCAAACAATACGTAAGTTAAATTTTATATATTTGGCTTATTACAAACGCTATTTATTGCTAAATAGTAAGTGTATTAAACAAAATACATATAACGTAAGTTATGCATCCTTTGCAACATTAGTTTACCACTTTCCTCATTATTTGTAAAGCATTCTGTTATATCTTTTTTATTTTTACATAAATTAAGCCCATATCTTTTAGATATAGGCTCTATTGTTTTTATTTGTTTTTATTTGTTTTACTTCCCCAACATCGCTAAAATTTCGTCGGCGTTGGTGTCGGGTTTTACTTTAGGCATAACTGCCTATCCGTCTATTTCTCCATACCGCAGGTATAGCATTGTTTGGACAAGAGTTCTTCGTTTTTGATACTGTTATACAATCTAAAACCGCCTGCAAAATTGTATGTGTCAAAGCCGTTTTGGGTTAAAATACGGGTTGCCAAATAACTGCGAAGTCCGCTTTGGCATATTACGTAGATTTTCTTATTCTTATCCAGCTCGTCCAAACGCTCTCTTAAATCGTCCAGCGGAATATTGATAAATCCGTCTGCGCTCCCGCGCATATATTCAAACGGCGTGCGCGTATCAAGCAAAATTACGTCCTTTCTTTCTCTTAACGCAGGGATTTGCTCATAATAAAACTGCTTTACGACCCCGTTTTTGATATTGTCCGCAACAAAACCTGCCATATTGACAGGGTCTTTCGCCGACGAATACGGCGGCGCGTACGCAAGGTCTAAATCCTTCAACTCATCCGCTTTCATGCCTGCCCGAATGGCGGTTGCAATCACGTCAATGCGTTTATCTACGCCGTCGTAGCCGACGATTTGCGCGCCCAAAATCTTATAAGTACCCTTTTCAAAAAGGAGCTTCACCGTCATTGCCGTTGCGTTCGGATAATACCCAGCGTGCGAATTTTGCGTTAAAATCACTTTTTCGTATTCTATACCGCTTGCTTTGGCTTGCTGTTCGTTAATACCCGTCGTCGCCACCGTCATCTCGAACAGTTTCAGTACGGACGAGCCTTGCGAGCCTTGATATTCGCTGTTCAATCCGCAAATAGTATCGGCAGCAATCCGCCCCTGCTTGTTGGCAGGACCCGCCAAAGAAATAACCGCATCTTGCTCGGTAATAAAGTGTTTTACCTGCACCGCATCCCCTACAGCATAGATATCAAGGTCGGACGTTTGCATTTTCGCATTGACCTTGATTGCGCCCTTTACGCCAAGCTCCAACCCTGCTTTTTTCGCAAGAGTATTTTCGGGTGAAACCCCGACGGAAACCACTACCATGTCCGCGTTGAGTTTGTTTCCGTTATCGGTTTCCAGCGATATTTGCTCGCCGTTTGCCGTCAATTTTTCGGTGTTGGCGTTGAGCAAGATTTGTACGCCGTGATAGCGGAAATTGGCGTGAATAAAGGACGCTATATCGCAGTCAACCGTCGGCAAAAGATGATTACCACGCTGAATAACCGTCGTTTGGATTCCGCGTTCGGCAAGATTTTCCGCCATTTCCAAACCAATAAACCCACCGCCAATAATAACGACAGTTTTCGGTCGTTTTTGCTCGACAAACGCGCAGATTTTGAGCGTATCTTCTACGGTGCGGAGCGTGAATACTCTTTCGTTTTCGGCGTAAAAATCGGGCAAAATCGGCTTTGCGCCAGGCGATAAAATCAGCTTATCGTAGCTTTCCGTAAAGCTCGTTCCCGTTTTCAAATCGGTTACGGAAACGGTTTTGTTTTGCGTATCGATATCGGTTACTTCGTGATTGACTTTCGCCGTGATTTTGAAACGGTGGTAAAAGCTTTCAGGCGTTTGTAAGGTCAAATCTGCCTTGTCCGCGATAACACCGCCGATATAATAGGGCAAACCGCAGTTTGCGTACGAAATAAAGCCCGAACGCTCCAAAATAATAATTTCCGCACGTTCGTCTAATCTTCTTATTCTTGCCGCCGCAGTTGCTCCACCCGCAACCCCGCCTACGATTATGATTTTCATAATCAGCCTCCTATGCTTGGTTTTTACCTTATAACAACGCTAAAATTTCGTCGG